>JAJTGC010000004.1 GCA_021298975.1 Oxalobacteraceae bacterium | reverse complement strand
GCACAGCGCCGGCGAGAGCAACAGCGAAATGGCGAGCGAGACCGCCAGCGCGATGGCGATTGTCAGGGCCAGCGGCGCGAACATTTTGCCTTCCATGCCGGTCAGGGTCATCAACGGCAGAAACACCAGAATGATGATGGAGATGCCATAAATGGTGGGTTTGGCGACTTCCAGTGTCGCATCACGTACGATACCCAGCCGCTGCTCGGGGGGCGCATGGCCCAGCTTGTGAAAAACGTTTTCAACCACCACGACGGTACCATCGACCATGAGACCAATGGCGATCGCCAACCCGCCGAGTGACATGAGATTGGCTGACAAGCCGATCTTGTTCATGATCATGAAGGTGATCAGTGGCGTGAGAATCAGTGTGGCGACGACCACAATACTGGAGCGTATGTCACCCAGAAAGATGAGCAAGACAATGACCACCAGAATCACGCCTTCGATCAGCACTTTGCCGACCATCCAGAGCGACGCGTCAACCAGTTCGGTACGGTCGTAAAAAGGTACGATCTGCAGGCCGTTGGGCAGCATGCCTTTGGTGTTGATTTCATTGACGCGCTGCTTGATGCGGGTAACGATTTCTTTTGCATTACCTGCGCGCAGCATCATGACAATGCCACCTGCTGATTCGGTGACACCATTTTTTACCAGTGCCCCCTGTCGAACTGCCGAGCCGATTTTGACCTCGCCCACATCGCGCACAAAGACTGGTATGCCGCGCTCTTCCTGCAGGACGATGTTGCCGATATCTTCAACCGTGCGCGTGAGACCGACACCACGAATCAGATACTGTTCCGCACCTTGCGGCAGAATGCCACCGCCGGAGTTCGCATTGTTTTTGGAGATGGCATGGCGTACGTCTTCGAGCGACAGGTGGTAGTGACGCAGGCGATCTGGATTGACCAGCACTTGATACTGGCGCTCCAAGCCACCTTGTGAGTTGATTTCGGCCACGCCGGGAATCGAGCGCAGCATCGGACGCACCACCCAATCCTGTACCGAGCGACGATCCATCAGTTCGTTGTCGGTCAGCTTGCGTTTGCCGTCATTGGGATGATCGATCGTGTACTGGAAAACTTCACCGAGGCCAGTGGAGACCGGACCCAGCACGGGGGCGATGCCATCGGGTAGACGCGGGTTGACTTCGATCAGGCGCTCCATCACGAGCTGCCGGGCAAAGTAAACGTCAGTGCTGTCGGTGAACACCAGCGTGATGATGGACAGACCACTGCGGTTGAGCGAACGCATGTCGGTCAGGCCGGGAAGGCCGGTCATGCCGATTTCCAGCGGCACGGTGACAAAGCGTTCGACTTCTTCGGGCGAGCGACCGGGTGCTTCGGTGGCAATCTGCACCTGGACGTTGGTGACATCCGGAAAAGCGTCGACGGAGAGCCTCAGGGTCGAGCGCACGCCGAAGCCCACCAGTGCCAGCGCGATCACGACCATGATCAGTCGTGCGCCAAGCGCCTCGCGAATCAAACCATTGATCATGGCCTTACTCCAGCTCGGCGCGCTTGCGCTGGCTGTTCAAATGGAAGCTGCCGTCCACCACGATGGGCGTGCCAATGTCGATGCCTTTGCGTACCGGCCTGAGTTCGCCCGCCAGTGGATCCAGCTGTACCTCGGTCAGACGGAAACGATTTTCGGCGACTTTGACGAAGACATAGTCCTTGTCATTTTCACGCACGACGGCAGCGGCAGGCACTGCGAGCTGTTCGACAAAGAGTCCATTGAGACGCAATGTCGCCAGCATTTGCGGCTTGAGCTCGAATTTCGGGTTGTTGACTTCAGTCCGGATCGGTACAGTGCGGGTGTCCATTTGTACCGTATCGCTGATGTAGACAATTTTGCCCTTGAGGACTTGCTGTCCGAGGGCGGCTACTTCGACCTCGACCCGCTGATTCATTTTGACCGAGTTGGCATCCTGTTCAGGCAGCGCACCGACTACCCACACGGTCGAGAGATCTGCCACGGTAAACAAGGGATCACCGGGTTGCGCGACCTGACCCTGACTGATTTTTCGCTCAATGACGATACCGGTCCGCGTTGCCGTGATCGGTACCTCGGAAGCGAGCGCGCCGGTTTCACGCAACTTGTCAATGGCGCCCGGTGACATCCCGATCAGGCGCAGCTGGTCGCTGGCTGCGCGCAGTTCGGCGCGGGCCACGGAGAGCTCGACCTCGCGACGCTGCAATTCGGCATTGCCGATCACATCAGCGAGAACCAGCTGCTGGGCCCGTTCAACCGAGCGCTCGGCGAGCTTGGTGCTGGAGACCGCGCGCAGGTAGGCAAGCTGCGCATTGGTCAGTTCCGGGCTCGCCAGACGGGCCAGCGCCTGACCCGCTTTGACGCGGTCACCGACCTCGGCCATCACCTGAATCACTCGTCCCGAGACTGAGGCGCCAATACGCGTTGTGCTGTGCTCATTGGCTTCAATGCGTCCCGCAACCTTTTGCGTGATTGCGATGCTGGCCATCTGCGCGGCCTCGACGCGGAATTGCTTGTTCATTTCTGCATTGAGCTCGACCTCCATGGGGTCCGATTTTTTCTGAGCAGCGGCGGCGGCCGAGGCAGCGGGAGCAGCAGGCTTCTTGGCTGCATCGTCCTTGCCGCAGCCAGCGAGGGATATAACGAAACAGCACAGCGCAAGCGATGCAATACGGTGAAGATGGGTAGCGGTCATGATGGCGTGTTTCGAATGAAGGTTGATTCTGTGCTTACTGATTGGGGCTGCCATAGCGACCGGCGAGCGTGTCCAGCTCGATCAAAGAGGCCTGAAGTTGATAACGCGCGAGCAGCAGGTCCTGTCGCACCGCGCGCAAAACACGCTGCGCATCCAGCACTTCAAGAATGCCGCGTTCGCCAAAACGGTAAGCGGCCTGTGCAACACGCAGCGCTGCTTCGGCATCCCGCATGGCGCCCTCGGACAGCGCTTTAATCCGTACCTGGGCGATCTCGACAGATTTCCATGACAGTTCGAGCTGCTGCATGAGCTCGACGCGCCGACCTTCCAGCCTCGATGTGGTTCGCTCCCGTTCTGCGATGGCTTCAGCGCGCGGACCACGGCGCTGGTCGAGCAGGGGTACCTGAATGGAGACACCGAGGATCTCTTGCCTGACATCGGGCTCGCGTATTTGCGACAGACGCACTTCGAGGCCGGGCAGACGACTGGCACTGGCTTCGGCAATGCGTGATTGGTTTCTTTCGAATTCAGATTCCAGTACGCGCAGTTCCGGGTTGGACTGCAGGGCGGATTTTTTGAGTGTCTCCAGCTCCGGCAGGAAGGTGACGTCATTGAGCTGCGCATCCAGATCCCAGATCGGCGGCAGCTGGCCTCCGGCGAGACGGTTGAGCGATATGGCTGCCTGCTGAATCTGCAGCCGTGCGGTTTGCTCGCGCTGCTGGGCGTTGATGATTTCTGCGTCTGACTTGATCAGTTCATATTTGCCGGCTTCGCCAGTTTCGACGCGAACTTTGACGCGCTCGCGGATTTGCTGCAGGATCAGCAGCGCATCGGCCGCGGCCAGCGCTTCCTCTTTGCGCAGCAGGTATTCATAGGCGCGCAATTTGACCTGACCGACGAGTTCATTGCGGATCTGCGACAGCGACTGCAAGCTGGTTTGTTCGGCGAAAAGCGCGGTATTGACACGCGCGTTTCGCAGATTCGGGTTTTCGATAAACTGAGAGACGCCTACGCCAACCACAGTGCCGGCCTGTGCGGAGGAGCTCGGTACGCCACCATTGCGTCCGGTATTGACTTCGATGCGTGGGTTCGGTAAGGCACCAGCGGTGGTCACGCCGGCCGTGGCGATATCGACGCTGCGCTGACCGGTGCGAAGGCTGGCATTGTGCTGTAACACCAAGATGACCAGATCATCAATGCCGATCATGCGGGGCGCGGGTGCGCCGGGCCCGGCTGCATGAGCGGCAGGCAAGCTCAGGAGAACCAGCAACAGGCAAGACCATAAGGTCGAGAAGCGGTGCAGCAGGATCGATATGTTGGGACGGGAAGAACGGACCGTCCGGAACCTCGTGCTACTCGGCATAGATGTGCTCTCAGTCAAAATGAAGAAGATGCTGAAAAAATCCGTGTTGATCGGCATGCCAGCGGCGCTGCTTGAATTAAAAGCATGAATAAACAGGAACTTACATTCATTTGTGCTGCCGCCGTTACCCAGTTTATTGGATCGGCGCTCAATTGGCCGCAAAACGTGCATGAAATCATCGCCCCGACAATTTTCGTCAGCTATTTGTCAGCTTCGGCCGGATTATGTCAGGAAAATGAAAAGCTTTCAGGTTTAGATTATTTCGCTATTAGCCGATTACGGCAATAAAAAACCCGGCAGCTGTCGGTGCCGGGTTCTCAGGCTGCGCCAAAACGCAGATAAGTGCGCTGTCAGTAACTGCGCTGGTAGTGCACACGCCAGCTTTTGCGCTCTTCGTAGTCAGAGACATCCGAGTAGCTGCGCGCGTAGCGAAGGCCAACGGTGTTGTGCTGATCCACGTCGTAGAGGAACATCGCATGGTAGCGCATGCTCTTGTAATTTTCGGCTGAATCAAAGGAATTGCGGTAACGGGTACCGATATCGAGTGAAATGCCATTCGACAGGGGCACTTTGGCGCCCGCATCAAAAGCGTAGTGGGTGAAGTGGGTGGTGTTGTAGTTCAGCTTCTCGCCGATACGCACGGCGACATAGGGCAGGAAGAACATGCCGAGATCGAAGGACTTCTTGACTTTGAACTCGAGGTTGTTGCTGATGGTGTCGCTGCTGCTGGTGCTCTTGGCGCTGGTGCCGGCCTTCACGGAATATTCGAACTTGTCGGCTGTCTTGACACCGATAGTGATATTGGCGCCAATGTATTCACTGGCAAGCGTGTCCTTTTCACTGCTCGCGTCCAGTGAGACGAATGGCTTGTTGTCGCCAGCCAGCGCGGCTCCCGACAAGGCCAGCAAGCCCCCCATAATAATTTTTTTCATTTGGCTATCTCCAGAAATGGTCATTTCGCGTGCGTGAGTATAAACAAAGCACGGCTATCGCCCTACTCACTAACGGTAATCTGGGGTGTCGGCAGTTGCACTCAAAACTTGAGCGGCGAATCGTGAAAATTCTCCGGATGTACAGAATGCGTCAGGTTGCAACGCGCGAAGAACAATAAAAATCAATGACTTGACCAATCTTTCTTCAGCAACTTCTTAAGATGTTTATTGGGCTGTGTTTTGTTCAGGCTGGCTTGAAGATCACGGCCGTCACATCGTCGCGGCGCATTTGCTCACCTTGCCATTGTCGCAAGTCTTCGCGCATGGCCTGCGCAATGTCGGTGGCGCTCTGGTGGTGCAGACGCGCGACCAGTTCATGCAGCCTGCGGTAGCCATAGGCACGCGGTGATCCGCCATCGCGCGTGCCTATCTGGTCGGTCATGCCATCCGAGACTATGACGAAGGTATCGTCCTGCGTGTACCGAAGCTGATGCAGTTGGGGCACTTCATGCGGTGGGTCGCGGTAACCGAGTGACAAACGGGCGGGCTGAATCCGCTCCAGTGAACCGTCGGCGCGTACATGCAGCAAGCCCAGCTTGGCTCCGGCGAATTCGATCAGCTGTCGTGCCGGGTCAATGCGGACGATGGCGGCATCGCAGCCGTCATCGCTCTCGGCGTCATCGCTGTCCTGATTGAGACCGGAACGCAACGCGGCGTCGAGTTGCATTAGCGCGCGTGAGGGGTCCAGAGCCGGGTCGCTGGCATACAGGCGTTCCAGCGATGTGCTGATCAGCACGGAGAGCATGGCGCCGGGCACGCCGTGGCCGGTGCTGTCTGCCACGGCAACCACGATGCGGCCTTCATGATCCGGCAGCGACGCCCACCAGACATCGCCACCGATGGTGTCGCGTGGCTCCCAGATGGCATGAAACGAGGAAAAGTACTTTTCTATACGTTGCAGGCGTGGCAGCTGCGCGCGCTGCAGCCGACTGGCGTAACGAATGGAATCGACCACGACCTCGTGCTGTTTCTCGAGCTCGGCCTTGCTTTCTACCAGCTCGTGCGTGCGTTGGGCGACCGTCGATTCAAGTAACTGATTTTGATTTTCAACCAGTTCTTTCTGCGTTTGAATTTTCTGGTTCAACTCCTGCTGCAGCCAGCGGGTTTTGCTGATGACGGCCATCGCCATGATCATCGCTTCGGCGCACACACCCATGGCTTGCGCGGTGTTCGAGTTTTGCAGGAACAGGCCGATACCGTATTTGTCAAGGTAGCTGAAGGGTGAGGGTACCTTCAGAATCCCAAGGAAAAAAATCACCCGGAAAAAAAAGTAAGGCACCATCGCAAACATGAAGAATTTTGCGATCTGCAGGCCCTGACGGTAGCGAATGAAGGCGCAACTGAAGATGGTCAGCAAAACCAGCAAGAACGTGATGAACAGGGGTGACCACAGCCATATCTGCGGAATGTTGTGCGGAACAAAGGCAACCACATACAAATGCGCCAGTGTCAGAACGAGGTAGACATTGGTCGCCCTGTGCACGAGCGGCATATGCGTTTTGAGCTCAAGAAAATTGCGCGCGAAGATCACGTAACACATCGCCTGAAAGTAGGCGAGCACATTCATGATTACGGCTGCGGTCATCACATGACCGGTGCGCTGTCCTTCAATGTCCACATAAAATTCGAACAAGCGACTGCCATCATGCACGCGCAGCGAAGTCGCTGAGAGCAGCGCAAAGAGGATCCAGACGCCATACGCGAGACTGGTGCGATCGCGGTTCTGAAACACCGAGAACCAACCGAAGATGCCCAGCGCCAGCAGAATACCCGCTTGCATGCCTTCGATATGCAGGCCAAAGCGGCGTAGCTCGAGCATGCGCGCATGGTCGGAGAAAGAAGGCACGAAACTGTTGGGAATGAAATTGGCCGTCGCGCGTACGCGGGTGAGCAGCGTGACCGATTCGCCCCGTCGCAATGTAAAGACGGCAAACTGGCTGGGTGCGGCACCGAGCCCCATGACATAAGGGTTGGCATCGCTCAGCTTGGCATAGTTGCCGTAGAAATTGCCAGAGGACTGCAGTGGCTGCATCCTCCCGTCGTCAAAAATTACCCAAGGATGCATCGCCTCCCACAACGGTATCTCGATGCGGATTTCCTTGTCCGTGTCGAGCCGGCTTTGCAAGTGGCTTCGTACCCAGTAGTACTGGCGAGGGGCAATCGCACCGATCGATTCGGGTGATTTGAAATCGTTCAGGCGCTCGCGGGCTTGTTGCGGACTCAGCGGGTGATCCGTTTCGGCGAGTACGCGGGTGCCGGCGGCATCGCTGAACACCAGCGGCAAGTCTTTGGTGACCTCAAAAATGCCCTGCGATTGTGCCGTGGGTGCCTGCAGCAGAATCAGGCACAGCCACAGGAAAAAACCTCGTCTCATCATGCCACCGTCATGAGCGAATGAATGGGATGGGCCAAACTACACCACGGATGCGGTTTCCCTTCGGAAACAACCCGAATTTAGCATTAATTGCAGCAGGCTCGGTGCACGGCGGTTAGGCGTGAGGTGGGCTATGTCCGCTTCCAGTAGCTTTGGTTGAACGCTAGTACCTCAGCGGTGGTCACGGTGCGGGTTGGGGGCAGGACGTTTTTGGTGAGGCGATCTTTGGTTTGGGGGCCAAGTACGGTGTTGATGATCGGATTGGGCGTGCCGTAGGTGCGTACCTTGTTGATCTTGGTCGGCATGAACAGCCGGGTAAAGTTGTTTTCCGAGCCAGTGACGGGGGCGGGTCGGGGCAGATCAAACGGCTGGGGCGTGGTCAGCACCTGCGCCAGTGCGTCGGTCGCCTTGGGCGCCTTGCCCTTGAGCACGCTCATCCCTTTGAATGGCTCCAGGCTTTGGTAACCCATCATGCCCAGCTGCCGTGCTGCTTTGGCTTGATCCGAGATCGTGCGGAATTTGTCGACCATGACGGCACGTTGCTCGGTATCCGAGGGCAAGGGCGCCATCTGGTTGATGGTTTGGGGCAGGTTGATTGTAATTGCCAGCTTGTCCAGCGGGGACAGGTCGGGATTGGCAAATACCGAATCGTCGGCACCCATCATGCTCAGCATGTCCATCGCCCTGGGGGCCAGCAGATCTCTGGCCTCGACGACGCTTGTCCCTTTGGGAAAATTACTCAGCGAGGTAATGCCGATGGCCGACAGGCTTGAGAATGCTTGTTTGTATTCGAGATATTTGTCGCGCGACACGACGCCGGGATTGTCGGTGTCTTCAATGAGTTTGAACGAATCAAAGGCGCGGGCACCGGGCGGGAAATCACGTAAATCGTAGATGCCAGCCTGGGTCAATGCCCGGGCGAGAAAGCCGTTGGATGGGGTGCCATAGAGTTTGTCGATGGCACCCCGGACGGAGGTGCCGCGCGGGAAGCGTGAAAGGTCGTTGTAGCCCAGTCTTGCCAGCGTCTTGGTGCCGTTGATCGTGCCGCCAAGACGGTCCACCAGGATGCCGAATGTGGCGGGTGAACTCTCGCTGTCGCGGTGCCATCCGGTAACCATTTTGTAGGCGTCGGTCCAGCTGACGCCCTTGGGGAAGCCCTTGGGCGTGACATCGCTCGCGCTCGCCTCGGGCACGAGTTTTTGCAGCTCCGGCAGGAGCAGCGCCTTGGCTTCGGCCTGGCTGGGGGAGGCACCCCCCACCACGGGAATGAAGCCCTGTGAACCGTCGATGTGCATAGTGTACGAACCCGCTGCTGGATGACTTGGGCGGATAGTGTGAAATTGAGCCCGGTGTCTGCAAAAAACATGCCATTGAGGGGTTGTGCGGTGACATGCTGATTTTGCGGACAGATGCGGCAAATTCGTGCCGTTCGAGCGGACCAGGTGGCAGATTCTGGCCGTCGGGCGCATCAAGCAGTCGTGCTGTGCCTGGCGTGTTAGCATCCGCGCTGAAATTTCAGCTCTGGCTTAAGGGCTCAAGCAACGACAGCGAATGGAGAATGCCATGCAAGTTTTTGTAATTGATCCCGCGACGAAAGATATCCGTGAAGTAGAAATCACGGCCGGCGAGTCAGGTGTGCGTGAGCTGATTGGTTTCGACAGCATTGATTTTGATGAGATCGACGATAACGGCGATCGCTTGTATTTTGATGAGTCCTGCTTCATTCGCCACGGGAGTGATGTGGCGCGTTTTCGTGTGGATTCGCTGGCGCCGGTGGCTGGCAAGGGTGTCATTGCCGGTGGCGAGCCCGGAGGTAAAGCCATCGCTGGTGCGCAAATCTCGATCGACGCGTTGCGTGCCAGAGTGCAGTTTTTGTAATACAACCTCGCCGATCGTATCGTTGACGGCGCCGGCCAGAGCGGTTCTTGAGAGCGCTTCCACGGCAAGGTCGGCAACGCCGTTAATACAATCCGAGTCATCGCCTCGGATGACCGTCTTCTTCGCTGCGAAGGCCAGTTCGGAGAAACGTCCTTGGATGACGGGTCTGGCTCGCCGTGGGCGTGACTCTGAAAGAGCAACTGCGTTCCGGGAAGACCTGCCGGGGGAAAACCAGCGATTCCGTAATTGGCGGCTGTGTTGTAACGATGATTGAACTTAATTGATCACACGCGCCTGATTTTCCGTCACCCGCATCGCCAGATGCGCCAGCGCTTCTTCGACCTGATCGACCAGTACCAAACACTGGTCACCCGGTTTCAATAGCGACAGACCGCGGTCAATGGCGATGAACTCGCCGCGAATTTCTTCCACATGGCTGGCGCGCGTTGCGTCCACCAGACCTTCACGCAAGAGACCCAGAACCTCGCCATCGGCACGTCCGCGCTGACAGGCGTCTTCGAAGAGCACGATATTGTCGAAGGCAGCGCCTAGTACGCGCGTGAGCTCGCGCAGGTCTTCATCGCGACGGTCACCGGCGCCGCTGATGACGACGGTGCGTTTCACGTCGGGTTGTGCAGGCAGGGCATCAAAGGCGGCGACCAGTGCGCGCATCGCATGCGGATTGTGTCCGTAATCAGCCACCACCGTGGCATCGCGATAGCGCATGAGGTTGAATCGACCCGGCGCGTTTTTGCTGTCGTTATGAAAGCTGTTGATGCCATTGACGATGTGTTGCCAGTCCATGCCGAGTCCCCAGCAGGCACCAACGGCGGCCAGCGTGTTCTCGATCTGAAAGCCTAACAGGCCGCCTCCCGTCAACGGCACGTCGGCCAGCGGCATGCGATGTTGCAGGGCGCCTTCGGTCACCACGATATCGCCCGCCTCGACAAATACCACCCGGTTGCCGCGCGCACGGTGAGTCAACAGTACCGGATGATGCGCATTCTGCGCAAAGAAAATGACCTTGCCCGGACAGTGCGACGCCATGCCGGCGACCAGCGGATCGCTGGCGTTCAGGACGGCGTAGCCGTTGGGCGCGACATTCTGGACGATGATCTGTTTGACGCGCGCGACATCCTCGGGGGTGTGCACATGATTCATGCCGAGATGGTCGCCTTCGCCGACATTGGTCACGACGGCGACTGCGCATTTGTCGAAACCCAGCCCCTCGCGCAGCACGCCACCGCGCGCTGTTTCAAGCACCGCCGCTTGCACATGCGGATGCGAGAGTACATTGCGTGCGCTTTTGGGGCCGCTGCAGTCGCCGCTGTCAGTCTGGCGACCATCAACAAAGACGCCATCGGTGTTGGTCATGCCCACGCACAGGCCGCTGTTGGCCAGCACATGGCTGATCAGTCGCGTCGTGGTGGTTTTGCCGTTCACGCCGGTGACGGCAACGACCGGGATGCGGCCATCATCGCCCGAGTCATACATCAGCTGCATGATGGCTTCGCCGATGTTGCGGCCTTTGCCATACGACGGCGACAAATGCATGCGCAAGCCGGGCGCTGCATTGACTTCCACCACACCGGCGTTCTGTTCTTCCAGGGGCCGCATGATGCTCTCGCAAACCACATCGACGCCACAGACATGCAGTCCGATCATCGCAGCGGCATCAATGGCGCGAGCGGCAACCTCGGGATGCACGTCATCGGTGACATCGGTGGCCGTGCCGCCAGTACTCAGGTTGGCGTTGTTGCGCAAAATGATGCGCCGGCCTTTTTCGGGAACCGAATCCGGATGCAGGTCCTGTCCGGACAGGCAGGCAATGGCGATGTCGTCGAAGCGAATTTTGGTCAGCGAGGTGGCATGGCCGTCACTGCGACGCGGATCGTTATTCACGATGTCGACCAGCTGCCTGACCGAATGTTCGCCATCGCCGGTAACTTGCGGCGGGTCGCGTCGCGCTGCCGCAATCAGCTTGTTGCCGACCACGAGCAAGCGGTAGTCACTGCCGGGGAAAAATTTTTCGACCAGTACCGGGCTTTTGCCGGTCGCAGCATGAAAGGCTTTTTCGATTTGCTCGCGGGTGTGAATATTGACCGTCACGCCTTTGCCCTGGCTGCCATTTTGTGGCTTGACCACGACGGGCAAGCCTATGCGCAGCGCGACTTCCCAGGCTTCATCAACGGATTTCACGGGGGCACCGGTCGGAACGGGGACGCCTGCTGCATGCAGCAGATGCTTGGTGAGATTTTTGTCCTGTGCGATGGCTTCGGCCACCGCGCTGGTGGAATCGACTTCGGCCGCCTGAATGCGCCGCTGCCGGTGACCCCAGCCTATCTGTACCAGTGAGCCGCTGGTCATGCGCCGGAACGGTATGCCACGTGCGACGGCCGCGGTCACAATGGAGCCGGTGCTGGGCCCGAGGCGATTGTCTTCATCAAGCTCGCGCAGCTCGGCCAGCATGGCCGGCACGTCAGGCGCGTTCGTCTGCGGGGCAATTTGTCCTGTCGAAATTTTCAGGGCATGCGCGACGATCTGCTGTGACATCGTGAGGGCAAGCCGGCCCACGTCTTCTTCGCTGTACTCCACGACGACTTGAAACACGCCGACGATCGGTGTCAGTGAGGTCAGACTGAAACTGACCGGGCAACCCGCCTGCGCCTGCAGGGCCAGCAGGGTGGCTTCCAGTACATGCGCCAGTGTCAGCGGTCCGGTATAGCCCGGTGCGCGCAATTCGCCCACGCCGGGGAAAAGGCTGCGCAAGGTTTCTTCAAAACCGGGAATGTGTTCGAGGCCCAGTTCGGCAGCCGCACAGCGCACTTCGATTTCGAGCGCGGTGTAGCGACTCCATAAATTGGGCCCGCGCAGGGCTCTCGTTTGCAGGATTTCCATGCTCAGGCAATCACCAGTTTTTGGGTCTCATTGGTCGCAAAGGTCTCCAGACCCGTGCGTATGGTTGCGTCATCCAGCCCCAGCGCCCAGGCAGCGGCGATAGCGGGCAGCAGGACCTCGGCAGGGAGTGCACGCGTCGCAGGGCTGATATCGGCGTGCAGGTTGAAGGCGTGCGTGACTGCGCCACCGATGGCGCATTCAATCTGACCTTTGCGAATGAACACGACGCGTTTGCCGGCCTCGCGGTGAGCCAGCAATGCCGGGTGCTGATCATCCGCAGCGTAGAGGATGACATCGCCATCGCAAAGCTCACACATGGACAGTACGGTGTCGTCGGTCGCATTGAGCACAGCGATACCGGTGTCGACCACCACGTCGACCTGGGTGCGCAAAATCTTGTAGCGATGCTCCGGCTCGGTCATCAGCTGCTCATCAAGTCCGGCCACCGGCGCGCTGTCTGTGACGACACCGACCCAGCAACGGTCATAAGCCAGTCCTTCGGTCAGTAGCGTGATCGGGTCATGCTCGAATACGGCGGCTTCGACATTACGATTGATCAGCAGGCGCTGCCCTGACTCCCAGTGTGCGGCATCGCCGTGCTCCAGGCGCCTCGGCCCGACGAACAAACCATCACGACAGGCAAGACCGACTTGCGCACCCGAGAGCTGCATCAGCCAGGCGACCAGGCGGGCTATCGGGGTGGTCACGACGCTGCCCGAGATGCCGACGATCGGTATGCGTCCACGCTGACCCTCGGGAAAGAGGTGGCCGACGATGGCGTTGCCAACCGGCTGCGGCACACCTTCTGCCGGACGCAAATGCATCAAGAGACTCGGTCCGGCATTGACCTCAACCACGGCGCCGCCCTGAGCATCGAGCGGCTGGCTGATATCGGGACACACCAGATCGATGCCAGCGATATCGAGACCCACCACGCGGGCAGCCAGCGTGCACAGATGGGCGACATCCGGGTGAATGCGATCGGTACATTCGATCGCATGATTGCCATTGGCGGCAATCAGCACGCGACGACCTGCTTCGGGTACATCATCGGGCCTCAGTCCCTGCCGCTGCAGATTGGCTTGAATGACGCTATTGGTTTTCGGGTGCAGCGTTTCGAGCGGATGAATGTCGGCATTGCCACGACGCGGATCACTGTTGATTTGTACATCAACCAGTTGATCGATTGTGGCTCGTCCATCGGCAGTGACCCAGGCGCTTTCGCCGCGCGCCACGGCGACCACCTGTCCGCCGACCACCAGCACGCGGTGCTCATGGCCGATGATGTAGCGCTCGACGATGACATCGATATCTTCGACGACAGCGACGGCATAGGCCGCCCTGATTTCGGCTTCGGTGGAGAGATTGAGCATGACGCCGCGGCCGCGGTTGCCGTCGCGTGGTTTGACGACGACGGGAACGCCGACATCCTGCGCGGCTTCCCAGGCTTCGTCGGCGCTGTGAACGACATCGCCTTCAGGAATGGGAATGCCGCAGCTCTTGAGCAGCGACTTGGTCATGTGCTTGTTGGCGGCGATGCCTTCGGCGATCGCACTGGTGAGATCGGTCTCGGCAGTCCAGATACGTTTTTGCAGCGCGCCATACCCGAGCTGAACCAGACTGCCCTTGTTGAGGCGAATGTGCGGAATCTTGCGCTGGTTGGCGCTGGCCACGATATGCGCGGTGCTTGGGCCCAGATAGTGCTCATCAATCGCTTTTCGGATCTTGGCCAGCTCGGGCTCGATGTCGAAGGGCTGATGGTTGATCACGGCATGCAGCAGCGCCAGACCGGCGTCGAGTGCAATCCGGCCGACAGTTTCATCCGGCACGCGGAACACCATGCGGTAGGTGCCCGATTGGGTGGTCTCGCGGGTTTGGCCGAAACCGGCTTCCATGCCGGACAGCTCAAGCAATTCAATGATGATGTGTTCCAGGATGTGACCCATCCAGGTGCCTTCGCGCAGGCGCTGCTCGAAGCCGTAGGCGACGCCCGGACTGCAATGATGCGCGGCGACCTGCGGCAGCACCGTCAGAAGGCGGTCGATGAAGCCGGGCTGCTTGTTGCTGGGCCAGTTTTCCAGTTCGCCGAGATCCAGCCAGGCTTCCAGAACCGAGCGGTAGGTCCACATGTTCGGTCCGCGCAGGTAGGTCACCCGGCGGATGTCTATGTTCAGCGGGCCTTCAGGCATGTGGGGCTCAGGGGCAGATGGGGTCATGTCAAATGAAAACGTCGTAAAAGGGTAATATGGCGACCACGTTGGACGGGTGCAGCCGATTGCGCGACAATCCGCCGTGGCTCCAGCGGTTGTGCGGTATCACCCACAGAGACCCAGACCAAAAACAGATCGAATCGCAGACCCAACTCGCCCATTCATGTCTTCCAGTTTATCGTCATCCAAACCGACCGGCATCTTGTCTGAGGACAGTCAGGCGGCTTCACTGAACAGACCCCTGCCGCCATTGCACGAAGGAGAGCAGGTGCTGTCCGTACTGGAACCCGATCTTGATGCGGCTCTGCGGTTTTCCGCCAGCAGAGTTCTGCTGACGACGGATCGAATGATAAGCGATTCGGATGGGCACGGGTGGGTCAGCTGGCCGCTCACCAGCGAATTGAGTTTGCATCACACGGACCATGCGGGTGTGGCCACGCTGGCTTTGCATAATGCGCAGTCTTGCCTTGCGCGCTGGCGTTTCACGCTGGAGCAGGAAGTCGGCGCCATACGCCTGATGCAGCAGTTCGAGCGGGTGCAGATCACGCGCGCTGGCCAGACTTTGACCACCGATGAAGCGGCGGCTCGGTGTCCCAGCTGCCAATCCGCCTTGCCCGAGGAGAGCGAGGAATGTCCGGTCTGTCATCGCGAGCTTCTTCAGCCTGTCTCTACCTGGGTGTTGTTTCGCCTCTGGCGTTTTGCCAGGCCCTATCGTTTGCAGTTGTTGCTGGGGTTTTTCCTGACGCTGGCTGCGACCGCCGCAACGCTGGTGCCGCCGTATCTGTCGATGCCGTTGATGGACGAGATCCTGATCCCCACGCACACGGGCGCTGCGATCGACACGCATGACGTGATGATCTACCTGTCCGGTCTGCTGATTGCGGCACTGACCGCCTGGGGGCTGGGCTGGTGGCGCACGTATCTGCTGGCGCTTGTGTCCGAGCGCATCGGTGCGCACTTGCGCACGGCCACCTTCGATCACATGATGACGCTCTCGCTCGAATATTTCGGCGCCAAGCGTACCGGTGATCTGATTGCGCGTATCGGCAATGAATCCGATCGCATCTGTGTTTTTCTGTCGCTGCATGCGCTGGATTTCGCCACCGATGTGCTGCTGCTGGTCATGACGGCGGTGATTCTCTTTACGATCAATCCGTGGCTGACGGTGGTGACTTTGCTACCGCTGCCCCTGATCGTGTGGATGATTCACTCGGTGCGTGACCGCTTGCGCACGGGTTTTGAAAAGATTGATCGTATCTGGGGCGATGTCACGAACGTGCTCGCCGATACGATTCCCGGCATCCGCGTTGTGAAGGCGTTTGCTCAGGAAGCGCGCGAGTCGCAGCGGTTTCGCGACGCGAACATGCACAATCTTGCGGTGAATGACAAACTGAATCGTACCTGGAGCTTGTTTGCACCGACGGTCACGATGCTGACGGAAGTTGGTTTGCTGGTGGTCTGGGGTTTTGGCATCTGGCTGGTGATGCATCATGGTGTGACCGTGGGTGTGCTGGTGGCGTTCATTGCCTACATTGGTCGCTTCTACGGCAGACTTGATTCCATGAGCCGCATCGTGTCGCACACACAAAAAGCCGCTGCCGGCGCGAAGCGGATTTTCGATATTCTGGATCACAAATCCAGTGTGCCGGAGCCCACCAATCCCCTGCCGGTACCAGCGCGGCAGGGCGTGATCTCGCTGCGTGAAGTGGGCTTCAGACACGGCAGTCGGCGCATACTCAAGGGTGTGAACTTTGATATTCGTCCCGGCGAAATGATTGGTCTGGTCGGCCACAGCGGCTCCGGCAAGAGCACGCTGATGAATCTGATCTGTCGTTTCTATGATGTCTCCGATGGTGCCATCATGATGGGTGGAACGGACATCCGGCGCCACCCGGTCGCAGATTATCGGCAGCATATTGGTCTGGTATTGCAGGAGCCATTTTTATTTCACGGCACGATTGCCGAGAACATTGCTTACGGCAAGCCCAACGCGACCCGGGCTGAAATCGTGGCAGCAGCGCGCGCAGCGCACGCCCATGAATTCATTCTTCGCTTGCGTCATGGCTATGACTCCATCGTTGGCGAACGGGGTCAGGGCTTGTCGGGCGGCGAACGGCAGCGCATCTCCATCGCCCGTGCGCTGCTCATCAATCCGCGTATTTTGATGCTGGACGAGGCGACCTCCAGCGTGGACACCGAAACCGAAAAAGAAATTCAGAAAGCCCTGGACAACCTGGTGCAGGGACGTACGACGATTGCGATCGCGCATCGCCTGTCCACATTGCGTCGCGCCGACCGGCTGGTGGTGCTTGAGCGTGGCGAGGTGGTTGAGCTGGGCTCGCATGAAGAACTGATGACTGAGCGCGGTGCTTACTGGCGGCTGTATGAGGCACAGGCGCGCAACGTCGATACCGAAGACGAGGAGCCACCTCGCATCCATATTCCTCTGACCCGGGTTGCATCATGAACGCTGCAAGCGACGTCACCGAAGAGACCACAGGCAAACAGTTCCAGCCTGGGCGACACCGGCTCTGGCGCAATGCGTTCGGAAGTCTGGTTTTCACCGATGAACAGGGTGAATCGCATGAAGGCATTGTGCCGGCACAGCCTTTTCCGATCGAGGCGCCGGGCGAGAACGTGTCGCTGCTCGACAGCGAGGGCCATGAGCTGACTTTTTTCGCGAGTATTTCTGAACTTGATGCTGACAGTCGCAAGCTGCTGATGGATGAGATCGCTCAGCGCGACTTCATTCCGGTCATTGACAAACTGACGGCAGTGTCTACCTTCGCTACCCCCAGCACCTGGCAGGTACGCACCGACCGTGGTCTGACCACGTTTGTTCTCAAAGGCGAGGAAGATATTCGTCGGCTGCGGGGCAATGGCTTGCTGATTACGGACAGCCACGGCGTGACCTATCGCATCGAAGACATGCGTGCCATGGATCGCCAGTCACGGCGTCTGCTCGATCGATTTCTCTGACTCTCAGAGCCTGTGAGTTTCAGGGTTTTTCATTTCAATAGCGCAGGATGCAGTGAGGCGACCTCGAAAGTAGTGGCAGTGCAGAGAATGCGATGTTCGCAGTCAGCGGGGTGATGGCACCGTCCGGTCATCGCAAGCCGCTTCTCCTGTGCCACAAAATCGCAGCCACAAAAATCCCATCGCGCCTGCCAACATCGATGCCGCAAACACAGACATTTTGGAAGCATTGATGAACGCTGGCTGGTCTGCGAAGGCCAGATTGGTGATGAAAATCGACATCGTGAATCCTATGCCGCCGAGCATGCCGGCGCCGATCAGATGACGCCAGCGCAGATCAGGCGGGAGACTGCAAATACCCAGCATGACTGCCATGAGTGAGAGCAGCACAACGCCCAACGGTTTGCCGATGACCAAGCCGCCCATCACACCGAGGCTGTTGGGTCCGCTGAGCTCACCCAGCCAGCCAGCACCGATGACGATGCCGGTATTGGCCAGTGCAAAAATCGGCAGCACCACAAATGCCACCGGTTTGTGAAGCCTGTTTTCCAGCACGTAGGACGGTGAATCGACGGTCTCGTTACGCCGCCAGAAGGGAATCGCAAACGCCAACATGACACCCGCTACGGTCGCATGAATGCCGGATTTGAGCATGAAGATCCACATCAGCACACCACCGACCAGATAGACCGTCAGGGAGGAAACGCGGAAGTGTCGATTCAGGCTCAGCAAAACCAGCCAGACGCCGAGGCTGCCCGCCAGATATTGCAAGGCCACGGTATCGGTGTAGAAAAGCGCGATCATGATAATGGCGCCCAAATCATCAATCACTGCAAACGCCACCACAAAAATTTTCAGGGACGCAGGAATGCGTTTGCCTAACAGTGCCAGCGCCCCAAGCGCAAAGGCGATGTCGGTTGCCATCGGTATGCCGACACCGGGCTGGGTGGCCTGACCACTATTGAAGGCGTAATGAATCAGGGCTGGCGCGAGCATGCCGCCTACCGCCGCGAAGATGGGCAGTAGCGCATTGCTCAGGTCGGACAACTCACCGACGTACAACTCACGCTCAAGCTCGAGTCCTATCATCAGGAAAAAAATCGCCATCAGGCCATCATTGATCCAATGTTCCAGCGTGAGACCGACCAACTCTGTTTGCCAGAAACCCAGATATTGGGGACCAAGGGCAGAGTTCGTCAGGGTCACGCTAATGGCAGTGGCAAACAGCAGCAGCAGACCACCCGATTTTTCAGATTCGAAAAAGCTGTTGAAGGTTTTTGTGAGCAGGCGTGTTGGCATGGTGTGGTTTAGTGCGATTGATCCTTGCCGTCAGCGATGGCATTTTCAGGATTCATGAAGATAGGGCGACCGTCGGGCGTGTTGAGCGGAATCAGCACTTCTTTGCCGCCTTCATCGCGCAGCAACGCGCACAAGGTATGGCTGGACCGCAGTTCGCCTTCGAGTTGAACCTCGATATCGGCAATCACGAGCTCGACACCGGACAAAATCTGTTTGACTTTCATGGGTTTTCCTTTAAAGAGGCAGCGCTGACTGGACGCGGCAGAGTGTAGTCATTTTCAGGACATGCTGCATGACGCGAATATAATCCACGCGTGCCAAATTTTCATTTTTCTTTGCTGCGCTGGCCCTTGCCCGCCCTGATGGCCTGGAGCGGCAGCTGGCTTTGCTATGGCCTGCTGCAAAAGGCGGGCGTCACCGTCTGGCTGGCTTTGAGCGTAGCGACGGCCTTGGGCGCGCTGCTCAGTGTGCTGGCGGGCACCTTCTGGCGACGTGTCGCGGTGGCAGCAGGTTTTCCGCTATCGCTGCTCTTGTCGGGTGCGGTCAGTTTGCCGGCCTGGGCCTGGCTGCTGCCGCTGGTCATCGTGGCGCTGGTGTATCCGATGAATGCCTGGCGCGATGCGCCCTTGTTTCCGACACCGGCCGACGCCCTGACAGGGATGGCAATGGCCGCGCCACTGAGTCCCGGCGCGTCCATTCTCGATGCCGGCTGTGGTCTGGGTCATGGCTTGCGCGCCTTGCGATCGGCGTATCCGCAGGCCAGCCTGCATGGTATCGAATGGAGCTGGCCATTGCGCGGGTTGACTGCGCTGCTGTGCCCGTGGGCGAAGATACGACAAGGTGATATGTGGGGCGCAGACTGGTCAGCGCATGACATGGTGTATCTGTTTCAGCGACCGGAAACGATGCCGCGTGCGGTAGAAAAAGCAGCCGCCGAGCTGCGAGCGGGCGCCTGGCTGGCCAGTCTCGAATTTCCTGCAGAAGCATTACAAGCGACGGCCGTGCTGCGTACGGTGGAAGGCAAGCCTGTCTGGTTGTATCGCGCGCCGTTTCAGCCTGTTCGCGGAAAATCTGTTGGCTGACATGACGGCGCGGCCCGAATAATTTTTGGGGAAACGTTGAATCAATACCTACTTTGCGACGCGCCAGTGCCGCTGTGCGGTGCGGGTCACTGACGAAGCGCGGCCCGAATAATTTTTGGGGAAACGCTGAATCAATCCCTACTTTGCGACGTGCCAGTGCCGCTGTGCCACGCGGGTGAATGACGAATCAAGCGTTGGGTTTGATTTTTTTTCTACAAAAATTTCCGGTTTTATTCAATCCCTGCTTCCTCAGATTTCGATTTTTGTTCCCAGCTCGACCACCCGGTTTGGCGGAATGCGGAAGAAGTCCGATGGCTTGGCGGCGTTTTGCATCATCCAGGCAAACAAACGTTCGCGCCACAAGGCCATGCCCGGCAGGTTGCTGGGGACGATGGTGTCGCGCGCGAGGAAGAACGACGTGTCGGACAATTCCAGTGTGAGGCCATGCTGCTGCTCGAGTAACTTCAGCACGGCATTGATGTCCGGTGTCTCCTTGAAACCATGAACCGCGCGCACGACGTAGATGTTGCTGCCCAGCTCGCTGATCGTCAGGCGCTCTTCATCACGCACATAGGGCACGTCCCAGATGGAGAGCTTCAGAAATATCACCCGCTCGTGCAGAACGCGGTTGTGCTTGAGGTTGTGCAGCAGTGCCACTGGCACGAAATCAATGTGGGCGGTAAGAAAGACGGCTGTGCCTTCGACACGATGCGGCGGGTACGCCAGCAGGGACTCCACAAACTCGGGCAGGTGGATCGAATCATGCACAACACGTTCGCGCAAGAGTCGGCGACCCTTGTACCAGGTGGTGAGCATCACGAAGCAGATCGCACCCAGCATCAGCGGATACCAGCCACCGTCCTTGACCTTGATCAGGTTGGCGGTCCAGAAAGAGAAATCGACAATGAAAAATACGGCGGCCAAGGCAATCACCAGGATGGGATGAATTTTCCATTCCCTGTACATCACCACCGCCAGCAGACTGGTGGTGATGAGCATGGTGGTCGTTACTGAAATGCCATAGGCGGCTGCCAGATTGCCGGATTCACGAAACTGAATCACAGTAAAAATCACCAGCACCAGCAGCAGCCAGTTCACCATCGGCATATAAATTTGACCGCGTTCGGTGTCAGAGGTGTGAAGAATTTGCATGCGCGGCAGGAAGCCCAGCAGGATGCCCTGATTGGCGAGCGAGAATGCACCTGAAATGACCGCTTGCGAGGCGATCACGGTAGCGACCGTCGCCAATCCGATCATGGGCCACAGCGCCCAGGAGGGCAGCATCAGAAAAAAAGGATTGCTTGCTGCCTCCGGCTGCGAGAGCAGCAGCGCGCCCTGTCCGAAGTAATTGACCAGCAAGGCGGGCAGTGCGACCAGCAGCCAGGCCAGACGTACGGGCTTGCGACCGAAGTGCCCCATGTCCAGATACAGTGCCTCAACCCCGGTGACCACCAGCACCACGGATCCCATCACGATGTAGGCTTGCAGCGTATGCTCGCTGATGAAGTTCGCTGCATACGTCGGGTTGACGGCGTTCAGTATGCCGGGATTATCAAGAATATTGATCAGGCCAAAGCCAGCGAGCGTTGCGAACCAGATCAGCATGACGGGACCGAAGAAGCGCCCGACGGCAGCGGTACCGTAGCGTTGTATCAGGAACAGACCGGTGACGATCAGCAAAGTAATCGGGATCACAAAGCGCTTCATCTCCGGATGGACTACCTCGAGTCCCTCCACCGCCGACAGCACCGAGATCGCGGGTGTGATCACCGACTCGCCCAACAGCATGCACGCACCCAGCGCACCCAGCATCAGCAGCAGCGTGTAGGACTTGCGCTCGGCTCGTGCCGAGCGCAGCGCCAGTGCCATCAGCGAGAGCACGCCGCCTTCGCCCTGATTGTCGGCGCGCAAGACAAAGGCCACATATTTGAGGGTGACGACCAGCAGCAGCGCCCAGAAAATCATCGAAATAATTCCCAGCACCGCACCCGCGGAAAACGGTATGCCGTGCTCGGGGCTGAAGCACTCCTTTAATGCGTACAGCGGACTGGTGCCGATGTCGCCAAAGACCACGCCGATCGCGGCGATAACCAGCACGGGCAAGGGCGCATGGTGGAAGCTGTCACCGCCTGAGACACTGACAGGCCGCATGACGGAAGATTGCGAAAATTCGGGGTTACTGATCGACAAGATACATTCCTGATAGTTTTAGCGCGAGGCTGAAAGATGTGTGTTTTGTGGCGAGGCAGTTTTTCGGTGCAGCGCAGTCGTGGGAAAAATCAAGGATTGATACGAATGTCATCGTTGCAAAATACAGGAGGTTTTTTCATCAGTATGTAGATTGAACAATTTGACTGCTTCGCTCCGGTGTGTTGCAGATCGACTATGTCGCATCCGTAAACCACGAATCATGGCAGTATGATCCGTCTGCCTGTCCTAGTGCTGACACTTACGTGCCTGGCAGCTTTTACGGCAGCGGTCGCGTGACCACAACCGCACCGCGCAGCTGACCCACGCTGTAACCGGTTGCCTGATCATCCGGATACTCGATGCGCAGTTTGTCGGCCAGTGGTGCGGCAATATCTTGTGCGGCCCCGTGGCAGCTGAGGCACTGCGGCTGAACCGTAATCGCTTTCGCATAGCGCAGCTCACTTTTGCCGTGGCCATTGTCAGCGACTTGCCAGTACTCGATATCAGGCGCTTTTTCACCTTGCGACAGGCGAACCTCAAATTGTGTCAGCGCTTCCTTTTGCCATGCGTTGGGCACGCCCATGTTTTGATTGCGGACACGTGTGCCTATGCGGGTGACTTTGGCATCGTTGGTGATGGAGAGTTGGCGCGCAATCGCGGGGGCAGATTCCTTGCAGACGCTGACTGCGGCAACCGGGCCGTCAGTGGACATGGCGGCTTTCAGCTTCTGCCCGAGCTGGCCAAGCAGGTCACCGGCAATGCTGCGCGTGGATTGCACGAGGCCGGCGTCAATGGCGGCTGGTGGCGTGTTGTCTGCCCTTGCCATACCCGCGACCAGCAGAAAGAAAACGCCGAGGGTATGGCGATCGATAAACTTTTGAAAAAAATGCATGGCGCGCTCCGGTTAAGCCCAAGATTATAGTCCTCCGGGCGGCCCCGCCACTGAAGAAAATCCTTGGGTGTGACTGCAGGCGACCTGCATCCGCCCGATAATTTGTCCTGCAATTCGTCCTTCAGGAAATCCAAATTGTCCGGTCGCCGGGCGTGTTGGACAATAGGGTTTTCCCTGCTGTGTCAGGCCTGCGCCATGTCCACCGAAACTCCCGATATCGATCAACTGAGCCAGTGGATTGGCCGCACTGAAACGCGGACTGACCGGATCGACCTCGGCAAGGCGCAGGCCTTGTCGGCGACGCTGGATTTGGTGTCGGTACCTGCCGAGGGTGAGGCATTGCCGCCTTTGTGGCACTGGATGTATTTCTGGTCCGTGAGCCCGGCGTCGCTGATCGGTGCGGACGGCCATCCGCAGCGTGGGGGCTTCCTGCCACCGGTCACGCTGCCTCGCCGGATGTGGGCGGGTAGTCGGGTGATTTTTCGCGGTCCCTTGCCTGTGGGGGCGGTGGCCGAGCGCACTTCGCTGATCAGATCGGTGAACGTCAAGCAGGGTAAATCGGGCCCGCTGGTCTTCGTCACGGTGGCCCATGAGATTGCTGTCAGCGGCGAGCCCGTCATTCTGGAAGAGCATGACATCGTGTACCGCGACCCACCGCAACCGGGTGATGCGCCGGCGTTGTCCAAAGCAGCACCAACCGATGCGCAATGGTCGCAACCGATCGTGCCGGATCCGGTGCTGCTGTTTCGCTATTCTGCGCTGACCTTCAATGGTCATCGGATTCATTACGATCGTCGTTACATGACCGAGGTGGAAGACTATCCCGGTCTGATCGTGCACGGGCCTTTGATTGCGACGCTGTTGACCGGCCTTGTGGCGCGCGAATTGCCCGGCCGTGCGTTTGCCTCGTTTACTTTTCGTGCGGTCAGCCCCCTGTTTGATATCGAGCCCTTCAGCGTGCACGGGCGCCTGGAGGCGGATGGCCGCAGCGTGACGCTGTGGGCTGCCAATGCCCGCGGTGAACTGGCCATGCAGGCCGAGGCAAGTCTGGCATGATTCGCGTCTGGCCACGATCCGAGGCTGACTTGGCACGCAGTGCGGTCACTCTGCCTCGCGCCTGTAAACCGTCGAACCACGATGTCAATAACACCGACTAGCCACAAAGGAGAGACCATGCGCCCGTTGGACGGAATCACCGTCGTCACACTGGAACACGCGATTGCCGCGCCATTTTGCACGCGCCAGCTGGCCGATTTGGGCGCCCGCGTGATCAAGATCGAGCGTCCCGGCGTCGGCGATTTTGCGCGCGCTTATGATGATCGCGTCAAGGGCATGTCATCGCATTTCGTGTGGGTGAATCGTTCCAAAGAGAGCCTGTCGCTGGATGTGAAGCATCCCGAGGCCACGGTCATTCTTGATCGTTTGCTGGCCAAGGCCGATGTGCTGGTGCAGAACCTCGCACCAGGGGCGGCGGCGCGTCTGGGTTTGTCATTCGATGCGTTGTCTTCGCGCTTTCCCGGGTTGATCGTTTGCGATATTTCCGGCTATGGTGCCGACGGCCCTTATCGCGACAAAAAAGCCTATGACTTGCTGATTCAGAGTGAATCAGGTTTTCTCTCGGTGACGGGTACCGAAGATACGCCCGCCAAAGCGGGTGCATCGATTGCGGATATTGCCGCCGGCATGTACGCATACACCAATATTCTGGCGGCACTGATTCAGCGCGGCCGCACCGGCAAAGGCTGTTGCATCGACGTGTCCATGCTGGAGAGCATGACTGAGTGGATGAGCTTTCCGCTCTATTACGCGTATGAGGGCGCGCCGCCACCGGTGCGGGCAGGCGCGGCGCATGCGACGATTTATCCCTATGGTCCATTCCCGGCCGGTGACGGCAAGATCGTCATGCTCGGTTTGCAGAACGAGCGCGAGTGGGTGCTGTTTTGCGAGAAGGTACTGCGGCAGCCGATGCTGGCGACCGATACGCGTTTTGATTCAAGCAGCAAGCGCAGCAGCGCGCGCAAGGCGCTCTACGAGATCATTTGCAGCAGCTTTGCTGCGTTGACAGCAGAACAGATCATCGAACGCCTGGACGATGCGCCGATTGCCTGCGCGCGCCTGAACGACATGCACGAGCTCTGGGATCATGCGCAGCTGCATGCGCGCAACCGCTGGGCCAGCGTGGCGTCACCCGTGGGTGAGGTCAGGGCGCCGCTGCCGCCGGGTGCCAGCACCGCCTGGGAGGCGCGCATGGATGCCATTCCCGCATTGGGCGAACATACGCGCGCGATTCTGACGGAACTGGGCTACGCGCCCGATGCGGTCGACGCGCTGGCAACCGAGAAGGCGATCTGAATGTCCACCTTGCCAACCACGCCAACCCTGTCTGCGGTGCCGGTGTCTTACCTGTTTGTTCCCGGCAGCCGCCCCGAGCGCTTCGACAAGGCACGGGCGGCGGGCGCAGATACGGTCATCATTGACCTTGAAGATGCGGTGTCACCGGTAGACAAAGACAGCGCACGCGCTGCGGTTGCCAATTGGTTATCGGCGGACAAGCCAATCTGCCTGCGGATCAACACGCCCGAGACCGCATGGTTTGCAGCCGATCTGGCGCTGTGCGCTCATCCCGGGGTAGCGGCCGTCATGCTGCCCAAGGCGGCACAGCTTGCCGATATCAAGCGGCTGCGGCAGGCGGGCGCGCAGCGCATCCTTTTGCTGATCGAAAGCGCGCAGGGTTTTGTGAATCTCGCCGCGCTGGCGGCGGCAGATGGGGTGGAGCGACTGGCTTTCGGCAGTATTGATTTTGCGGTCGACCTGGGTATTGAGGGCGATGACCGCGAGCTGGATTACTTCCGCTCGCAACTGGTATTGGCGTCGCGGGTGGCCGGTATTGCGCCACCGATTGATGGCGTCACCACGGCGATTGATGACACCGCTGTTCTGGCATCCGAGACCCTGCGCGGCAAGCGTTTCGGGTTTGGCGGCAAGCTCTGCATTCACCCGGCGCAGCTGGCCGTGGTGCATGCCAGCTATCTGCCCGAGGCTGCCGAGGTGGCCTGGGCAGAGCGGGTTTTGGTGGCGGCAGCTGCGAGTCAGGGCGCCGCCGTGGCCGTGGACGGGAAGATGGTCGACCGTCCGGTGATCCTGAAGGCCGAGCGGATTTTGGCGAGGGCAGGTCGGGCAGGCTAGCTATTTTCGGCAAGGTCGTTGCTGGAGATCGTTGATTTCACTTGCTTTTGAGCAGGCTTCGAATTATTCTGTATACAGAATACAGTACTCGATAGTTATCACATGACCGTTATTACTCCACTCAACGCTGCCCCCGATCTCGCCCAACAGGCGTATCAAGCCATCATCGACGCCATCTGCGATGGTCGTTATGTGGCGGGTCAGCGCATCACCCAAGAGGCGCTGGCCGAGAGTCTGGCGGTGTCACGCCAGCCGATTCTTCAGGCGCTTTTGCTGTTGAAGCGTGACGGTCTGGTGATTGACGCCGGCGGCCGCGGCGTGATGGTGGCGCCTTTGACCGCAGACCATATCGCCAATCTTTATCAAGTTCGTTCCGTACTGGATGGCCTGGCTGCCCGCGAGGCGGCCCGCCGTCAGGCCAATTTATCGTTTCGTCTGATCGGCGCCGGACGCTCTGCCACCCGGGGCCGGGACCTGCGCGCGATGATCGAGGCCGACATTGCCTTTCACCGCGCCATCTACGAAGCCGCCGGCAATCCTGTGCTGCTTCAGGCCGCAGAACGCAGCTGGAACCACATCCGCCGCATCATGGGGGCGACCCTCAGTCAGGCCGGCGCGCGCCACGCAGTCTGGGATGAGCATGAAAAAATGCTGGAGCTGATTGTCTCTGGCCGCCCGGATGCGGCTCAGCAACAGGCACTGCTGCATTGCGAACGGGCCGGCGAGTCGCTGGTCGCCCGCCTCGGTCATGGCGGCGATGCCGGCAGTGACAAGACGGCTGACCGTCACGCGCATGCCAACCCCGGATCCAGTTCCAGTTCCAGTTCCAATTCCAATTCCAATTTAAATCCAGATAGCAACCAGAGGAGGCAGGCATGAAACTCACCCAAGAACAAATCGATCAATTCGACCGTGACGGTTATCTGTTCTTCCCGTCGCACTTCACGCCGGAAGAAATGAAGACGCTCACTGACGAAGTCCCCAGTCTGTATGCGCAGGACCGCGCGGAGAACATTCGCGAGAAGGGCAAGACAGCGGTACGGACCAATTTCGCCGCCCACATGTACAGCGAGCCCTTTGCCCGGCTGGCGCGTCATCCGCGCATGGTCAAGCCCGTCGAGCAATTGTTCGACGAGAAGCTCTACATGCACCAGTTCAAGGTGAACGGCAAGATGGCCTTTGATGGCGACATCTGGCAGTGGCATCAGGATTACGGCACCTGGCTCAATGATGATCAGATGCCCGAAGCGCGCGCGATGAATGTGGCGATCTTCCTCGACGAGGTCAATGAATTCAACGGCCCGCTGATGTTCATCCCCGGCAGTCACAAGATGGGTGCGCTCGAAGCCGGTCACGACACCTCTACCACCAGCTATCCGCTGTGGACCATCAGCAATGACAATATTCGTACCTTGGTCGACCACGGCGGTATCGTCGCGCCCAAAGGTCCGGCCGGTTCGATGATGCTTTTCCACGGCTGTCTGGTGCACGGCTCTGCGCCCAACCTGTCGCCGTGGAATCGCGTGACGGTGTATCTGAGCCTGTGCGCAGTGTCGAACCACATTCGTCGCTTCAAGCGTCCCGGGTATATCGCGCATCGCGACTTTACGCCCATCGAGTGTCTGCCGGATGATTGCCTGGTCAAGTCATACCCGGTCGATCTGCCCTGGAAAGACGGCACGCCGGTCAGCGAGCAGCACGGCATGCCCGATGGCATGGCGGCCTAAACCCGGGGCGATCAATGAATCTTTTCGCAAAACTGCAGCAGCGCGCTGCAGACGGCAAGCCTGTGCGCGTTGGCATGATAGGCGCGGGCAAGTTCGGCTCGATGTATCTGTCGCAGGTGCCGCGCACGCCCGGCATCCACATGGTTGGCATTGCCGACCTCTCGCCTGATCGCGCCAAAGCGGCCTTGCGCAATGTGGGCTGGAAAGAGGACAGCTTCACCGCGACCTCGCTCGAGTCAGCCGCGAAGCAGGGCAACACCGCCATCATTGAGGATGGCATGGCGCTGATCAAATCACCGCACATCGACATCATCATCGATGCCACCGGTAATCCCGCCATCGGCATCTCTCACGCGCTGGCCTGCTGCGAACATCGCAAACACATCGTGATGGTGAACGTGGAAGCCGATGCGCTGGCCGGTCCGCTGCTTAAAAAACGTGCTGATGAAGCGGGCATCGTGTATTCACTTGCTTATGGCGATCAGCCCGCCTTGATTTGCGAAATGGTGGACTGGGCACGCGCCGCCGGTTTCTCGGTGGTGGCCGCGGGCAAGGGCACCAAGTATCTGTCCAGCTATCACAGCTCCACGCCGGATACCGTCTGGCAGCACTATGGTCTGACCGCCGAAGATGCTGCCAAGGGCGGCATGAATGCGCAGATGTTCAACAGCTTCCTCGATGGCACCAAGAGCGCGATTGAAATGGCCTCCGTGGCGAATGCGACCGGGCTTTCCGCACCGACCGGCTTGCGTTTCCCGGCGGTCGGTGTCGATGATCTGTCGCGCATTTTGATACCCAAAGCCGATGGCGGCATTCTGGATACCCGTGGTCAGGTCGAAGTCATCTCCAGTCTGGAGCGTGACACGCGTCCGGTATTCCGCGATTTGCGCTGGGGTGTGTACGTCACCTTTGCGGCCGACAGCGAGTATGTTGCGCGCTGCTTCCGCGAATATGGTCTGGTCACCGACCCCAGCGGTCAGTACTCGGCAATGTACAAGCCGTATCACCTGATTGGTCTGGAGCTGGGGATCACCGTGGCGTCCATTGGCGTACGTGGTGAATCCACCGGCGCACCGATTTGCTGGAACGGTGATGTCGTGGCCACAGCCAAGCGCGATCTGGCCGCTGGCGAGGTGCTGGATGGCGAGGGTGGTTTCACCGTGTACGGCAAGTTGTTCCCGGCGCAGGAGTCGATTGCACTGGGTGGTTTGCCGCTGGGTCTGGCGCATGGCGTGAAACTGCTCAAGCCTGTCAAGGCGGGTCAGGCAGTGAGCTGGAGTGATGTCGCGTTTGATGCGAATTCAACGGCGGTGAAATTCCGGCGCGAGATGGAGCAGGTGTTTGGGGCTGGGTCAGAGGGAAAGTCAGGGTTATAGCCGGTATAGGCTGCGTTCAGGAAAGAAAGTAACCGGCTCCTCACTTTTGTTTGACGTATTACGCCAAGCGTAATACCCTTGGCATATGATTCAGTCCTTTCGGTGTGTCGAGACGCAGGCCTTGTTTGAAGGTGGTAGCCCACGGCGATTTCGCGCCATTCAGGCGGTCGCCGAACGGAAGCTGGCGCAGCTCGACGCGGCCCAAACGCTGGATTTTTTACGCTCGCCGCCGGGCAACCGGCTCGAAGCGCTTAAAGGAGACCGAGCCGGCCAGTACAGCATTCGCGTGAACGACCAGTTTCGTGTGTGCTTTACGTGGAGCGATAGTGGCCCGGCCCGTGTTGAAATTGTCGATTACCACTGAGGTGCAACCATGAGCCGCCCCGTCAACCGCATGCGTCCGGTCCATCCCGGCGAAGTATTGCGAGAGGACTATCTGTTACCGCTGGAAATGAGCGTCAATGCACTCGCGTTGGCATTGGCGGTGCCGGCCACGCGCATCCATGAAATCGTGAAAGAGCGCCGCGGTATCACGCCTGATACTGCTGAGCGGCTGGCGTATTATTTTGGTGGTGATGCGACTTCGTGGCTGGCGATGCAGGCTGACTATGATCTCAAGACCTTGCCTACACGTGCAGAAATCGAGCGTCTTGTTCAGCCCCGCAGCGAACTTGCTGACGTTTAATCGGGTCTGGAACGATTCAGGAATGCAGGAATGTGCGATGGATCCCGGCCTGCGCCGGGATGACAGTTTTTGAGCTAACCGTTTTTAAAATCGTCATCACCTGCATGTGATGACTGCTGCGTGGGCGGATCGCATGCGATCCGAATTCCGCACTCGCTCCCAGCGCAAGCTGGGATCCATGACGTTCCCTACGCTGACATCACACGGATGTGGACAAAGGCTTGTCCAGATCCAGCTCCAACTTTGCCGCAATCTCCCGCATCTCGTCCGTCGTTTTCTTGCCCGCATAAACTTCAGCCAGCGCAGTGTAAGCAATCCACTTCGCATCGACTTCAAAGAAATCCCGCAAGCTGGCACGCGTATCGCTGCGACCAAAACCATCGGTACCCAGCGTGACAAAGTGCGCAGGCACATACGCGCGTATGCTCTCGGGTACGGCGCGCACATAATCCGACACCGCAATCACCGGCGCTTTGCTGCCCTTGAGTTTTTGCGTAACCCAGGCTTCGTCGTCCGACTGTTGCAGACGACGGTTGCGCTCACAGGCGATGCCATCACGCGCCAGTTCCGAGAAGCTGGTGACGCTCCAGACTTCGGTCTTGACCGAGAAAATCCCTTCCAGTAAATCCGCAGCAGCCATTGCTTCTTTCAGCAAGGGACCCGCACCGAGCAGTCGGACTTCTGGTTTCTTTGATGGCGATACGCAGTGCATGCCCCGCAGGATGCCTTCGCGTGCATCTTTGGGGATGCTGGGCTGGGCTTCGTTTTCGTTGGTGACGGTGACGTAATAAAACACATCTTCATTTTTTTGCAGTATGCGCTGCATGCCGTCATCAATGATCACCGCCAGTTCATACGCATACGCAGGATCATAGGAGATGCAATTCGGTATGGAGGCAGACACCAGATGACTGCTGCCATCCTGATGCTGCAAGCCTTCACCGCCTAGCGTGGTGCGACCCGAGGTGGCGCCGATCAGAAAGCCGCGCGCGCGCTGGTCAGCCGCTGCCCAGATCAGATCACCAATGCGCTGAAAGCCAAACATCGAGTAATAGATGTAAAAGGGCAGCATAGGCAAACCATGCACCGCGTAGCTGGTGGCGGCTGCCGTCCATGAAGAAATGGCACCGGCTTCGGTGATACCTTCTTCCAGAATCTGTCCATCTTTGGCTTCGCGGTAGTAGAGAATCGAGCCAATATCTTCCGGCTGATACAGCTGCCCCTGCGACGAATAAATACCGACGGTCTTGAACAGATTGGCCATGCCAAAAGTGCGGGCTTCATCCGCGACGATAGGCACCACATGTTTGCCCAGCGTGGCGTCTTTCAGCAGGCCGCCCATCATGCGCACCAGTGCCATGGTGGTCGACATTTCCTTGCCATCGGCTTCGAGCGCGAATTGCGCATGTGATTCGATCGCCGGCACCGCCAGTGCCTGGCGCTGATCGACACGACGCGGCATGAAGCCGCCCAGTTCGTTGCGTCGTGCGTGCAAATGACGCATCACAGGGCTGTCATCGGCGGGCTTGTAGAACTCCAGATTTTCTACTTGCGCATCCGTGAGCGGCAGTTTGAAGCGATCGCGGAATTCCACCAGATCCTGCTGCTCGAGTTTCTTTTGTTGGTGCGTGGTCATCTTGCCCTGACCGGCGGTGCCCATGCCAAAGCCTTTTTTGGTTTGCGCAAGAATCACCGTGGGTGCCCCGCTGTGGTTCGCGGCCGCGTGATAGGCCGCGTAAATCTTGCGCAGATCATGGCCGCCCCGTTTGAGCCGGTCGATTTCTTCGTCCGTGAGCGTGGCACCGATGGCCTGCAAGCCCGGACTCTGACCAAAGAAATGTTCGCGATTGAATGGGCCGTCATTGGCAGCAAAAGTTTGCAACTGTCCATCCACCGTGCGGTTGAGGGCATCAACGAGTTCACCGTTGGCGTCCCGCGCAAACAGCGGATCCCAGTCCGAGCCCCACAAGAGTTTGATCACATTCCAGCCGGCGCCACCGAACAGGGTCTCCAGTTCATCGACGATGTGACCGTTGCCGCGCACCGGACCATCCAGGCGCTGCAAATTACAGTTGATGACAAAAACGAGGTTGTCGAGCTTTTCGCGCGAGGCCAGCGAGAGCGCCGCCAGTGATTCCGGTTCATCCATCTCGCCATCACCAAACACGCCCCAGACTTTGCGCGGCTGTGGCGCCAGTAAGCCACGATGCTCAAGGTAGCGCATGAAGCGCGCTTGATATATCGAACTGATCGGACCGATGCCCATCGAGCCCGTGGGAAATTGCCAGAAGTCCGGCATCAGCCAGGGATGAGGATAAGAGGAGAGACCTTGCACGCCTTTGCTCTTGGCGCTGATTTCCTGACGATAGTGCGCAAGACTGTCAGCCGACAGACGACCTTCGAGAAAAGCGCGCGCGTAAATGCCGGGCGCAGAGTGGGGCTGGAAATACACCAGATCACCGGCGAATTCAGAGGTACGCGCGCGGAAGAAATGATTGAAACCGACTTCGAACAAGTCCGCCGCCGAGGCATAGCTGGCGATATGGCCACCGAGTTCGCCATAAGCGCGATTGGCACGCACCACCATGGCCAGCGCATTCCAGCGCAAGATACCGGCAATGGTTTCTTCGATAGCCACCGCATCCGAGCCGCCGGGGTAGGGCGCTTCATCTTGCGGACGTATGGTGTTGATGTAGGGGGTGATGCGGGCATCGCGCCATTGCAGTCCTGCTTCACGCGCCGCGCTCGAGAGCTGCGAGAGCAGAAAACGTGCGCGATCAGGACCCGCAGATTCGAGCACCGAGTGCAGTGCCGCGATCCATTCGGCGGTTTCTTGCTCATCGAGATCGAGTTGCTTTATCAGCTGCTCGGGGCTGCTCATGTCCATGCGGGTCTCCGGGGAATGCGGTTTGTTATGAATGCGCTAAGTTAAGGCATTTTTCACCGCAGGTGCTACCGAAAAAACTCGTCAATTTGGTTTAATGAGGCATAAAATACCAAAAATTTATACATTTAAGGATAAATATGTCGGTAAATCTCGATAGTACAGATTTTCGGATTCTGGGCTGCCTGCAGCAGGATGCCAGCCTGACCAATGTCGAGTTGGCCGCCAAGGTCAGCCTGTCACCCTCACCGACGCTTGCGCGCGTCAAAAAACTGGAGACCGATGGCGTGATCTCGCGCTACGTGGCGCTGGTCGATCCGCATGCGCTTGGCTTGAAGGTGAATGTGTTCGTGCGCGTCTCTCTGGAAAAACAGGAAGCTGCGGCACTTGAGCACTTCGAGAAGGCGGTCAGTCACTTCGATGAAGTGATGGAGGTGTATCTGATGACGGGCGATGAGGACTACCTGCTGCGCATTGTGGTTGCCGACATTCAGGCGCTTGAGCGTTTCATCCTCGAGAACCTGACGCGCATACCGGGTATCAAAAATATCAAATCGAGCTTCGCGCTCAAACAAGTGAAATACAAAACTGCCTTGCCGATACCGGATCGTTTGCGCTGACGCAGCACTATGTTTCGCGGGATAGCTGCCGGCAGTCACCGTTGTGAGCGATCAAGATAGCCACAATGCCCATGGTCAGAATCCGAGTGACCCCAACACTCGCATGAGGACACTATGGAACACACTGCATCGACATCGACATCAACTCAGCCCTACGACCCGGATCAATTATTGGCTTCGCTGATTGGCAAGCTCAATCTCAAGAACGACGCCGCGCTCTCGCGCGCGCTGGAAGTATCACCGCCGGTGATCAGCAAAATTCGTCACCGCAGGCTGCCAGTCACCGCATCGCTGCTCATACGTATGCATGAGGTGAGCGCGTTGTCGATTGCCGAGCTGCGGCAGTTGATGGGCGACCGGCGTGGCAAGTTCAGGATCAGTGACAAGCATTTCAAACCGAAAACCGCGGCTGAGCTCTAGCCAGTCAATGGGGTGCAGCTACTGGAGAACGTGCCGCATCCCGCAACCTCCCGCCGACCATCCATGAATGGGCAAGGATTTTCCGGTCAACGGAAATTCAAGATTTCGTGCCGTTTTATCAGTGGAAAAATTCTGTCCCGCAATGCAGTTCACCTACGTTTAGAACCCGGGACGGTTCTTTCTGCAGGCGTTTAGCCGGTCGATGCATTTGGCTTGTACTAATTTGAAGAAAACCGGAAACATTTTGGCCAAAATACTTACTACATCCCTGTGCGGTTCAAAAAAGTGGCTCGGTCTTTTGTATTGGATATCGGTTCACGATATGAGCCGATGATTCAAACGCTAATAATCAACGTAACGAGGTAAATTTTTGAACAGGATTCCAAAATCACTCACTACTAAAACTACCTCGACCCAAGCGCATAAACCCGAGGGAGCTAGTCACGCCACCATTTTTTCACGGGGTAAAGGTTCTGGCGGTAAATTATTTTTGTCGTTGAAAAATCTTTTTTCTCGAACTGAAAAATCTCAGGCAAAGACGGTAGTTGCGCAGGCGGTTAACGTACCGACGACTGACTCTATCAAGTCGGAGGTCACAAAACTCGATCGCCCCGAGCTTGATCTGCGCGGCAGAGTCCGACAAGTCTTCCGTGATTTGCCTAAACAGGGTGAGGTGACTAAACCGAGTGAGGTGACTAAACAGAGTGAGGTGACCAAACAGAGTAAGGTGACTAAACAGAGTGAAGAGACAGTGTCAAAATTTGACACAGCGTTATTTAAACTACTTGATGGGATAAAACTAGGCGATGGCGAGTCAACAGAAACGCTTAAAGAACTCGTTGATATTAAAAAATACGTTGAACAGAATGAGAAGAACGATTCACGTAAAAGTCAACTGTTAAAGGATCTTGATCTGTTTATCAAGTTGGCTACTAATGACAAAGAAAAAATTGGTACTGGGATTAGTCCGCAATTTCAGATGGTGCAATCTTTTAAGGAGGATTTTGATACAAAATTCAAATCGATGATCGAAAAAATACCAGGTATGAATGAACAGGGAGCACATGAAAAAATTATCCGCGCGGCAATTATCAGAGCCGCCAATACAGAGTTAAGCTTGCAGATCATCGCTGATTCAAACAACTTGAAAAAAGATGCTCTCATAAAAGAAATCGAAGCGACATTAAATTCTCAATTCAATAATAGTATCTCTGTTGAATTACTGAGCCAGATAACAAATGCCGTGGACATAAGTTTCGATTTTGCTCATGCCGAAAAATTAAGAAATATGAAGGAGTCTGCGGCTTAGAAAACTCCTCTGGTGGAAATGTAGGGAGATGCTAGAGCAACGCTGCCGCACCTTGAAGAACCGGTTAATCGCTTATTGCGCTGTCCAGTCTTGTAAATCTGTCAGGGAGTTCATATTGACGAATGCCGTGTCATCCGCAAAGCACGCCTCAATCTGCCTATGCATTGCAAACCACGCATCCATTTTCCGACCACCCTTGCCGAGATAATCGGCAAGCTCATTTCAGATGCGCAGAGCTAAGGCCAAAAACCGGATGCCGTTTCTGCGTCGCACTCTCGACAGTTACCTCAAAAGCCATATCGGCTTGCGCAGTGGACCTTCGGACTAATTGCACAGACCCTGCCTGGTTATTTGCGAAAGCAGGCTAACTTTTTGCTGCATAAACACACCAACAACAATTCGAGAGGATTGTTCCTTTAGGGATTTTTACCGCTGCTCCAAAATTCCGTTCTCTGGCCTGGCGACTTTGCCACATTTTCTTTTTTGGTACAAAAAATGGCGCAATTTAGTTGCAAAAGACAGGCCGATGCTTGGGAATTAATTTTTTTCAAGCCTTACTCACCTTCAGGAAATTCATTATTTTCATAAAAAAGGGAGTATGTATGACAACCAAGCAGATAACCCAAGAGCAAGCGCTCGTAAATAGCTGGCTGAGCAGTTTGGGCGCGGGGCAAGGAGGTGTGTTGAATGATCAGGGCATTTGCTTTCTAGTGGCTGATAACGAGATCGGCTTGATCATATCCAGCTCGTCTGGGAGTCAGCAGGTGTCTGTGTCGACGCATCTTTTGAATCTTCCGATTTCACTTAGTCCCCGGCTCTATGAAGAGCTGCTGGCATTGAATCTGGATCTGAAGTTCAACAAAGGTACGTGTTTATTCTTCGACAAAAAAATGCGGGTTCTCGGATTATTGGTTTCTAGAGATGTAGCAACTCTCGATAACGTCTCATTTCGGAATTTACTAGATAACTTCAAAGAAAAAGCCCTTGAAATAAAAGTTTTTATTGATGATCTTTTGTATGGTGGCACGGGGCTAGCACACGCAGCGCACCAAGCGGATGGATATCAGCAGCACTTGGGCCATGCAGCACGGTCAGGGGAGCAGGCATGAATCCGACCTCGGGAGTGAGAATACAACCCTCGGAGCTCGCGGGACCAGCATCTTTTGCGGAAGGCGTGCGGGAAGGGGTTTTCAGGGCGGCGAGCGAGGTATCGACTTTTTTTCAATCGATTGCGAGTCAGGTCGAAGGACGCATAAGCGGGATGAACACACCTGCGGCAACCTCGGCAAACTTTCGCCCGCCTGTCGCAGCAGCTAATCTCTCACCCCCGGTGCAGGCTCAGCAGGCGCAGAATCCTGCTGATCCTCGCGATTATGGGCCAATGCGTCCCAGTATTCGTTTTGCTGAGGGTGTCGATCCGAAACTCAAGTACCAAGAGGTTATCGATATTGGACTACCTAATGGGAAAAATACCACGTGGGATGAGTCGAAGATCGCCAAGCCCAATCGTCCCAATCCAGCGGAATATCTCGATCCAACTTACATTCAAGAGCATTTGTCCCTTTTTGACGGAGGGGCAGTTACCTTTATTACAACCGGCGGCTTTAACCGCTTCACCATGGGCGACAATCAGGGTGATTTTCATGGCCGCAAGGAAGGGTGCTTCGTACTTCCCGCCTCAACGGCCAGACAAATGATCGAAGAAGCAAAGTCTGATCCATCTGTCCCCGCCTCACCTCACGTACAGTCTCATGATACGACTGCCGCACCGGATATCGCTCTGCTTCGTATCATAGAGCAGCGCATGGGAATGCAACCGAATTCCTGGGCAGGCAACAACAATTTTAAGCTGCACGCGGTTTTCATACCTAAAGAGAACCTGAATTCTCTCAATCTCCGTATGCTGACTGGGAGAGAAGGGGGCGCGACCAATGATTGGCGACCGGGCGGATATACCCTGGGCGGCGTACCTGAAGCATTTATTGATGCAGTACCGATAGATAAGTGCCGACTAATACCCTATCAAGGCTTGGAGGAGGTACTCAGACACGGTATCGACAATAGCGATGTCAGGGTTTGAAGAGTCACACGAAGATTTCAGATCTGTGGCTTTCCAAGTTGGTCGAAGCATTCGTTCTGTCTAACTTCTTCTGAATTAATGGCGGCGCGGTGGGATACGAATACACCATGTTTCAGATAAATTGGAGGAAATTTTTTATGGATATCGAAATACTCAAAAATGAGCCAGGCAGGTATGCTCTCTTGAAAAAAGGTTCTCGCTTTTACGCTAGCGTCGTTTGCGGCACTTCAATCATTCATTCAGTCAATATACCTTTGACCAGTGAGCAGATCGACGAGCTCATGGATGACGAGGACATGGTAGAGCAACTGGTCGGCGAAGTCTCGTTTGCTCCTGCCCGTTACGCTGCTCAGCACGTTGATCTCCACTAGCCTTTTTCTGACAAAAAATCACCCAACCGAGTTTATGTTGGCGTGAATTTTTCGATTCGTTCATTCGGCTGCAGTTCAAGGTGAGGTTCCAGGCAGGGAGGCAAAAGTTTTCAGCTCTTCTGGCGTGTTGATGTTGATGAACGCTGTCTGATCAGTGAAATGAGCCAGCGCATGCGGCTGCTGGAGCATCCACCCGGCCACTTTGTGACCGCCGCTGCGCAGATACGCACCTAGCGAGGGCAGCAAGTCGGTTTTCATCAGGCAGAACACGGGGTGCAATTCGGGGTTCCCAGGCTCTCCGGTGACAGCTAAGGCGACATCTGCTTCCGCGAGTTTCAACGCGAATGCCAGGCGTTGTGCAAGGTCTTGCGGAAAGCCTGGGGTATCGCAGGGTACGGTCAGCAAATAAGGTGTCTTGCACTGTCCTAGTCCTGTGTACATGCCTGCCAGCGGGCCTGCATACCCTAAAATTTCATCTTGCAGAACCGGGTAGCCGAATTGTGCGTAAGTATCCAGATTGCGATTTGCACTGATAAGCACCGACGCTACCTGAGGCTTCAGTCGCTGCAAGGTAAGCGCGGCCAGCGTCGACCCATCGATTGCTTGCAAGCCTTTGTCGATGTGCCCCATGCGCGTGCCCTGGCCACCGGCGAGTATCAGGCCTGTAATCTGCTGTTTACCGATGGATGCCGTCGCCATTATTTTTTCGTCAAGTTGCCAAAAGCCTGCTGCAGGGTCAGGATCTCGCCTGTGTTGCTCGCATCGTAGCCCGCGAGCTGCTGGACCATCTCACGGAAAGTGGTGGTGTTCACTACATCAATGACCTTTTGCATTTGTGGCTGCTCCAATGCCTCGTTGCTCACCGCAAAAAAATATCGCTCTTTTGCCAGCGGAATGAAATCAAGTTTGAAACGCTCTGCGGCAGTTTGCACGCCAAACCCCACATCGGCCATGCCGCTGGCGATGAAGGCGGCGACGGCTGAGTGCGTGAATTCCGTGTTCTCATAGCCGTTCACCTGCGCGGGGGTAATGCCCAAACTCGGCAGCATCAGTTCGAGTAGCAGTCGTGTGCCTGAGCCGGCTTGTCGGTTCACGAAGCGTACTTCGGATCGCATCAGATCATGCAGGCCACGGATACCGAGAGGGTTGCCCGGATTGACGAACAAACCCTGCGTGCGAACGGCGAGATGGATAAGTTGATGCGATTTCGGATCCAGCCATTTGCCGAATCGCTCTGCTGATTGGGTTTCGAATTCACCCAGCGGCACATGAAAGCCGGCGAGATCAGACTCGTTGCGCGAGAGGGCTGCTACGGCATCGGTACTGTTTCGATAGCGCAGGTCAATCGCCAATCCGGACTCGGTCGCCTGTTTCAGAAAAGCCGCGACTGCGAAGCCATGGCTGGCATCAAGACGGATGGCCTGAGTCGCATCGCCCACGGTTTTGCCCAGTTCGGTTTCGAGCTCGGAGGCGAGGCTCTCGAGCATGGGCGAGAGTCTGGCGCTGACTCGGCGATCCGCCCAGATCAGTTTCTCGGCAAGCGAAGAGAGCTGCGTGCCGCGCCCGCGGCCGGTTTGCATCAGGCTGTGGCCAAACAGCGCCTCGGCCTTGCGCAGCAAGCCCCAGGCGTATCGGTAGGATAGTCCGACGGCTTGTGCGGCACGGGCAATCGAGCCGGTTTCTTCGATGGATCGCAGCAGAGCCAGCAAAACTGCGGTGTCCAGGGCCTCGCCGTCGTGGTGCCGGATTTCCCAATGGGGAGTGACTCTGACTTTGAACATTATGTCTTCCTAAACATATTGCGGCATAGCATACACAATGCTAAGTTCAGCTGCCAGTTTTGCTAACATTTGCGCGGCAGCTCGCCTGAATGAATGCAAAAGCTGCATATAACAACATATATAACCGCCTGAAGCGGACACCAAGGAGGAGTTATGGCATTTGCAGATCTGTTGGCGAAAGAACGCACTATCGCCGGCGCCGGTTTCAATCGCTGGTTGGTCCCCCCGGCTGCATTGGCCATTCACTTGTGCATTGGCATGGCCTACGGCTTTTCTGTGTTCTGGAAGCCGCTGGGTAATGCGCTCGTGGGCGACGATGGTGTGCCGCTGGCGTCTTGCGCCGCGGGCGCGACGACGTTTGCAGAAAAGCTGGCTGGTACTGGTCGTGCCTTGTTTGCGACAGACTGCAACTGGACTCAGTTTGATCTGGGTTGGATGTACACCTTGTTTTTTGTGGTTCTGGGTTGCTCTGCTGCGATCTGGGGCGGATGGCTTGAGCGTGCCGGTCCCCGCAAGGCGGCTTTTGTCTCGGCCATTTGCTGGTGCGGCGGCCTCCTGATTTCAGCGTTCGGCGTTTACAAGCACCAGTTGTGGATGATGTGGCTGGGCTCGGGGGTGATCGGGGGCATTGGTCTTGGTCTTGGTTACATCTCGCCGGTCTCGACACTTATCAAATGGTTTCCTGACCGCCGTGGCATGGCAACGGGTATGGCCATCATGGGCTTTGGTGGCGGCGCGATGATCGGCTCGCCGCTGGCAACGCTGCTGATGGCGAAGTTCGCTGTTCCCGGACAGACGGGTGTGTGGCAAACCTTTGTTGTTCTGGCCGCGATTTATGCCGTGTTCATGTTCTCTGGAGCGTTTTCCTATCGTGTGCCTGCGACTGGATGGAAACCTGAGGGTTGGCAGCCACCGCAAAATGCCGTCAGCAATGCCATGATCGCGACACGTCATGTGCACCTGAAGGACGCGCACAAGACACCGCAGTTCTGGTTGCTGTGGGTCATTTTGTGCATGAACGTTTCGGCCGGTATCGGCATCATTGGTGCAGCGTCGCCGATGCTGCAAGAGACCTTCGGTGGCGCACTGATCGGACAGGCAGAAATTGGTTTTGCCGATCTCAAGCTCACGCCCGCATTGCTGGCCGGTGCAGTGGCGATTGGTGCGGGTTTCGTGGGGCTGATTTCATTGTTCAACATTGGTGGTCGCTTCGTGTGGGCATCCTCCTCCGACAAGCTGGGTCGTCGCCGCACGTATGCCGTGTTCTTCGTACTCGGTATCGGGCTCTACGTGCTGGCCTCGCTTGCAGCCGGCTGGAAATCCTTGCCGATTTTCGTGGCTTGCTTCTGCGTGATTGCGTCCATGTATGGCGGTGGTTTTGCGACGATTCCAGCCTACCTGGCGGACATGTTCGGCACGCAGTTCGTTGGTGCGATTCATGGTCGTCTGCTGACGGCGTGGTCGACGGCCGGTATTCTCGGTCCGGTCGTCGTGAACTACATGCACGATATCCGGCTGGAACAAAAAATTCCTTTCGATCAGATTTACGGCCCGATCTTCTATGTGCTCGCGGGTATGCTGGTGGTTGGCCTGTTGGCGAACTTGCTGGTGCGACCGGTGGCGGACAAGTACTTCATGTCCGATGCAGAGCTGGCGCATGAGAAGCAACTGGCGCATGAAAAATCACTCGCCTCCAATGTGGGGCAGGGCAGCGGCGAGACCACAGGTTCCAGTTCGATTGTTCCTGTATTTGCCTGGTTGGCCGTGGGTATTCCGCTGGCTTACGGTATCTGGGTGACCTTGCAGAAATCAGCCGTCTTGTTCAAGTAACGCTGCCTTGGCAGGGCACGGATGGTCAGGCGGCGGCGATCCCGGTGAAAACCGGATCGCCTGCAGAGCTGAGGCCATCATCAATGATTTAACGAAGCAAGCCAGCGTTGATGGTGAACTGTGCGTGCAAGGGGTGCGGTCACTTGCTCTGGCAATCAAAAATGCGAAGTGACTTGAAGACGTCTTCGTAAAGTCATCCGGTCCCGCTATGTCTCGGTATGTCTTGTGCTGTCCCAGTCAGTCTCAGTCAGTCTCAGTCAGTCCCAGCCTGCCCCGGGACTTTTTTATGAAGCTGTACGCGCGGCATGCAGTACAGGCTGATCCGTTCATTTCAACGACCGCGCAACATAGCGCGCCATCACATCCTCTTTCCTCATTTCGTTTAGACTGCCGACTCGCCATCAGGAGAGACCATGAGCATTACCCTTGAAGCTGTACGTGAAGCCTTGTCCGGGGTCATTGATCCCAATACCGGCAAGGACTTGCTCGCCACAAAATCGGTAAAAAATATCAAGTTCGACGGTGCCAACGTGTCGCTCGATGTCGAGCTCGGTTATCCGGCCAAAAGTCAGATCGAATTATTGCGAACCGCAGTGACGTCCGCACTGAGTGCGCTGCCGGGTATCGGGCAGGTGCATGCCCATGTGGTTGCAAAGATCGTCGCGCATGCCGCTCAGGGTGGTGTGAAGCTCCTGCCCAATGTACGCAACATCATCGCGGTTGCTTCGGGCAAGGGTGGGGTGGGCAAGTCGACCACCGCCGCCAATCTGGCATTGGCACTCGCAGCTGAAGGTGCCAACGTGGGTTTGCTTGATGCGGATATTTACGGCCCTTCACAGCCGACGATGCTGGGTGTCTCGGGCAGGCCTGACAGCAAGGATGGCAAGACCATGGAGCCGCTGGTCGCGCATGGGCTGCAGATTGCTTCAATCGGCTTCATGATCGACCCCGATCAGCCCATGGTCTGGCGCGGTCCCATGGTGACGCAGGCGCTGCAGCAGTTACTGGAGTTGACGAACTGGCGTGATCTCGATTACCTGGTGGTCGATATGCCGCCGGGTACCGGCGATATTCAGCTCACGCTCTCGCAAAAAGTACCGGTGACGGGTGCCGTGATTGTGACCACACCGCAGGACATCGCGTTGCTGGATGCGCGCAAGGGTCTGAAGATGTTCGAGAAAGTCGGCATCCCGATTCTGGGCATCGTCGAAAACATGAGCGTGCATGTGTGTACCCAATGCGGCCATGCCGAAGCGATATTTGGCGAGGGCGGCGGTGCGAAAATGTGTGCTGATTTCGGTGTTCCGTTTCTGGGTGCCTTGCCGCTGACGATGTCGATACGCGAGCAGGCCGACTCGGGTCGGCCCACCGTCGTGGCCGATCCCGAGGGACCCGTGGCGCAAATCTACCAGCAGATTGCCCGCAAGCTTGCCGTGGCTGTCGCCGACAAGGCGAAAGATTTATCGGGCAAGTTTCCCACCATCGTCGTCAAGAACGATTAGTCGCGGCATGACAGAAATGCACACTGGCGAAGCAAGCAGGCGGCAATTGCATGCGGGCTGAAAGTCTCGCTATGAAGGTTTAGGCAGCCAATTGCTCCAGCGCCTCCTGCTGCTCCAGCCATTCCGCTTCGAGTGTCTCGAGTTGCTTGCTGCAGCTGGCATGCTCTTGCTGGAGGTTCTTGAGTTCAGTTTTTTGACTGGCTTCATACACCGCCGAGTCCGTCAGCCGGGCATCGAGCGCTGACTTTTGCTCAGTGAGCCGGCTTATTTGTTCTTCCAATCGTTTGATGCGTGCTTCAATAGGTTTGCGTTGTGCTGCGGTCTGTACGGGTGTTGCTGCTTTATGGTCAGGGGTTGCAGTTGTTGCAGCTTTGGTCGATACCGCTTTTGCTGCCGCAGCCGGTGCTGCATTGAGAGAGACGGTCAACGGCGCTGACAATGCCTGCATTTTCGCGGCTAGTTTGGTTTTGAAGAGCCAGTCCTTGTAATCCTCAAGATCGCCATCAAATTCCGTCAACGCCCCATCAGCCACAATCAGAAACTGATCCGTCGTGGCGCGCAACAAATGCCGGTCGTGCGAGACCAGCATCAGCGTGCCTTCAAACTGCGCCAAGGCATCGGTCAGGGCCTCGCGGGTCTCCAGGTCAAGATGGTTAGTGGGTTCATCCAGCAATAACAGATTGGGTCGTTGCCAGACGATCAGCGCCAGTGCCAGTCGGGCTTTCTCTCCGCCGGAGAAGGGGCGAATAGGGCTGGTGACCATGGTGCCGGGAAAATTGAAGCTACCCAGAAAATTGCGCAGCTCCTGCTCACGTACGGTGGGTGCAATACGTACCAGATGCCAGAGCGGTGATTCATCGTCGCGCAGCATTTCCAGCTGATGCTGCGCGAAATAGCCGATCGCCAGCCCCTTGCCAAAATTGGCAACGCCATGAAGTGCCTGCAATTCACCGACGATGGTTTTGATGAAGGTGGATTTACCTGCGCCGTTCACGCCCAACAGACCAATGCGCTGACCGGTTTGCAGCGAAAAATTAATGGCAGAGGCAATCTGTTTTTCCTTGCCCTCCTCGCTGCGATAACCAATGGCGACATCCTCAAGCGTGAGCAAGGGATTCGGCGCACGCAGAGGCTCGCGGAAATCAAAAGAAAATTCAGCTGCTGCACGCAAGGGTGCAATCTCTTCCATGCGCGCCAGTGCCTTGATGCGGCTTTGTGCTTGTCGTGCTTTGGTAGCTTGCGCCTTGAAGCGATCAATATAACTCTGCAAATGGGCTTGTTTGCGCTGCTGCTTTTCCAGCATGCCTTGCGCCAGCACGATCTGTGCTGCGCGCTGACGCTCGAAGGATGAATAGTTACCCGAGTAGCGTTTCAGTTTTCGTTCATCAATGTGCACGATCACGTTCACCACACCATCCAGAAAATCGCGATCATGCGAAATCACGATCAGCGTGCCGGTGTAACGCTTCAACCAGTCCTCCAGCCAGATGATGGCATCCAGATCGAGGTGGTTGGTGGGTTCATCGAGCAGCAGCAAATCGGACGGGCACATCAGCGCCTGCGCGAGATTGAGTCGCATGCGCCAGCCACCGGAAAAACTGGAAACAGGCTGCATCATTTGATCTTGCGAAAATCCCAGACCTGCCAGCAATTGTTCGCCGCGCGAGCGCACCGTATAGGCATCTGCATCGGCCAGCAGTCCGTACAGCTCGCCCATGCGGTGACCCGCCGCTTCCTGGTCCTGCATGGCTTCGACCTCGGCGAGTTCTTTTTCCAGCTTGCGCAGGGTGGTGTCACCATCAATGGCATATTCAACGGCCGGGCGTTCCAGTGCGGGTGTCTCTTGCGCGACATAGGCGACCCGCCAGCTGCGCGGAAAATCAATGCTGCCCTGATCGGGGTGCAGTTCATCGCGCAGCATGCCAAACAGCGTTGACTTGCCGGCACCGTTGGCACCAATCAGGCCGATCTTGTCACCAGGATTCAGTGTCAGGTCGGTGTTGTCAAACAGCGGCTTGGTACCGCGCATCAGGCTGAGTTGTTGGAGGCGAATCATGAAAGGTGAAATCGATAACTATAGTCGTTCAATAAAAGGGTCACAGCTGATCAGCCGTCAGCAGAAACACCGACCCATCACCCGCGCTGGTCGACAGCCAGGTCAGCTCAAGCTCAGGGAAAGCCGTTTCTGCGTTTATAAATTCATTGCCGATCTCAATAACGAGAACGCCATGCGGGTTTAGTCTCTCCTTCGCTCCCGCCACAATACGCCGAACGATGTCCATGCCATCCTCTCCACCGGTCAATGCCATCGCTGGCTCGGCGCGATATTCGGCGGGCAGCGATTTCATGGATTGGTTGTTCACATAAGGCGGGTTGGTAACGATCAGGTCGTATTTTTTTGCGGGAAGCTTGGCGTACAGGTCAGATTCGTGCAAGGTCACGCGTCCTTGTAGTTGATAGTCATCGACATTGCGGCGCGCAACGGCCAGCGCATCGGCTGATAAATCAACCGCATCAATATGCGCATGTGGAAAGGCATCGGCCAGCATGATCGCCAGACAGCCAGAGCCGGTGCACATCTCAAGTACATTCGTGACTGCCCAGGGATCTGCGACCCAGGGCTGGAATTGATCGGGAATCAGCTCGGCGATGAAAGAGCGCGGCACGATCACGCGTTCGTCCACATAGAAGCGATAGTCGCCGAGAAAAGCTTCATGAGTCAGGTAAGCGGCTGGCAGACGCTCGGAGCAGCGGCGCTCGATCAGGGCCAATAGTGCCTCGATTTCCTGAGGCAGCAGGCGCGCGTCGAGAAAGGGGTCAAGTTTTTCCAGCGGCAGTTTCAGTGCGTGCAGCAACAAGTAGGCCGCTTCATCGTAGGCATCGTGGCTGCCGTGGCCGAAAAACAAGCCTTCGGTGTTGAAGCGCGTGACAGCGTGGCGCAGCAGGTCGCGCAAGGTGTGAAAGGGTAAGCTCATTGCAGCTGACCCCCCGTCGGCGGGGGACATGTGGGTTCGGAAGCCGCAAGGATACCGGATTGTGCTCGCAAAATGCAGTTGGTAGTGACAGGATCAGCGCAACAAATTTTCCAGCGTGCGCCGGTAAATATTTTTCAGCGGCTCGATCTCCGTCACCGCGACATGCTCATCAATCTTGTGAATGCTCGCGTTCGTCGGGCCGCATTCGACAACCTGCGGGCAGATCTGCGCGATGAAACGACCATCCGAGGTGCCGCCGGTCGTTGACAGTTCGGTGTCCAGACCCGTTTCGGCTTTGATGGCGGCGCTCAGCGCGTCGCTCAGTTCTCCGCGGGGTGTGAGGAAGGGCAGGCCGCCGACAATCCATTTGAGATCGTAGTCAAAGCCGTGCTTGTCGAGCGTGGCACGCACGCGTTGTTGCAGACCGTCGACTGTGCTGGCAGTAGAAAAGCGGAAGTTGAAATCCACCACGCACTCGCCAGGGATCACATTCGAGGCACCGGTGCCGGCGTGGATGTTCGACATCTGCCAGGAGGTCGGCAGGTAGTATTCGTTGCCTTTGTCCCATTCGATCGTGGCCAATTCAGCCAGTGCAGGCATGGCCAGATGAATCGGATTTTTCGCCAACTGCGGGTAGGCGATGTGGCCCTGTATGCCTTTGATGACGAGCTTGCCGGACATCGTTCCACGGCGGCCGTTTTTGATCATGTCACCCACCTGTTGCACCGAGGTGGGTTCGCCGACGATGCAGTAATCCAGCTGTTCTCCACGTGCTTTGAGCTGATTGCAGACAATGACGGTGCCATCGATGGCGGGGCCTTCTTCGTCGCTGGTGATCAGAAAACCGATCGAGCCTTTGTGGTTCGGTTGCGCAGCGACGAACTCTTCAACCGCGACAATCATGGCGGCGAGCGAAGTCTTCATGTCGGCTGCACCCCGACCATAGAGCTTGCCATCGCGATGCGTGGGCGTGAACGGATCGGAGCTCCATTGCTGCAGCGGGCCGGTGGGCACGACGTCGGTGTGTCCGGCAAACACCAGCAGCGGTTGCGCTGTGCCACGCCGTGCCCACAGATTGGTGACCTCGCCCGAGGCAATGGTCTCGCAAGCGAAACCCAGTGGCTTGAGTCGCTCGGCCATTCTCAGCTGGCAGCCGCCGTCGGCGGGCGTGACGGAGCGCAGCGAGATCAGTTCTTCGGTGAGTGCGAGGGTTTTGCTCATGGGGGATTTCGGCTCATCAGAGGAGATGTTCTTCATAGGCGTTGGCATCAAAACCGACCAGTACGGTTTTGCCCTTGCAGAGTACCGGGCGCTTGATCACGCTGGAGTTTTCAATCATCAGCTTCGTGGCGCTGGTCGCGTTGGTGACGCCGTCTTTGGTGGACTCGGGCAGTCCACGCCAAGTCGTCCCTTTTTTATTGACCAGGACTTCCCATGCGGCTTGTTGCATCCAGCTCGTGATGGTGTTTTTGTCGATGCCGGCTTTTTTGAAATCGTGGAATTCGTAGGCGATGTTCCGACTCTCGAGCCAGTCACGCGCTTTTTTCACGCTGCCGCAGTTGGGAATGCCGTAGAGGGTGATCATGGTTATGGCTTGAAAATCACTGGATTCCGGCCTGCGCCGGAATGACTTTTTTTAGACTAGCAGCTTCTCAAATGGCATCGCGACACGAGTCATAGGGACGATTGAAAATTTTGCAGTCCCTAAAACTGTCATTCCGGCGCAGGCCGGAATCCAGCATCTTTACAATCAATCCCGCAACAACTCGTTAATCGACGTCTTGGCGCGCGTCTTCTCATCCACACGCTTGACGATCACCGCGCAATACAGGCTGTACTTGCCATCCGCGGACGGCAGGTTGCCGGAGACAACGACCGAGCCTTCAGGAATGCGACCGTAGGTGACCTCGCCCGTAGCGCGATCATAAATCTTCGTGGATTGCCCAATGTAGACACCCATCGAAATCACCGAGTTCGCTTCAACGATCACGCCTTCGACCACTTCCGAACGCGCACCGATGAAGCAGTTGTCTTCAATGATGGTCGGGTTGGCCTGCATGGGCTCAAGCACGCCACCGATACCGACACCACCCGACAGGTGGACGTTTTTACCGATCTGCGCGCACGAGCCTACGGTGGCCCAGGTGTCCACCATCGTGCCTTCATCGACGTAGGCGCCGATGTTGACGTAGGAGGGCATGAGCACCACGTTCTTGCCGATGAAGCTGCCGCGACGCGCCACCGCCGGTGGCACGACACGGAAGCCACCTTGGGCGAAATCGTCGGCGGTGTAGTTGGCGAATTTGGTGGGTACCTTGTCATAGAACTGCATGCCATTACCGCCGGAGATGGGCACGTTGTCTTCCAGACGGAAAGACAGCAGCACCGCTTTCTTGACCCACTGATTCACGACCCACTGGCCGCTGTCTTTTTGAGCGACGCGCAGGGTGCCCTGGTTGAGTTGTTCAAGTACCGAGGCGACCGCTTCGCGCACGTCAGCGGGAGCAGACTTCGGAGAAAAATTGGTGCGCTCTTCCCAGGCGTTATCAATCAGAGTTTGTAGTTGTTGGCTCATTTTGTGGTTTCTTTAAACGGAGATAAATACAGAGATAAATATGGAGATGAAGTCAGATATAAAAAATCAGGCGTTCGCAATTTTGCGTGTGAATTCAACGATACGCTGCGCTGCTTCGAGACACTCGTCGACTTCAGCCACCAGCGCCATGCGAATACGGTTGGCACCGGGATTGACGCCGTGGGCTTCGCGTGCGACATAACTGCCCGGCAGAACCGTGACATTGTATTCAGCGTACAGACGCTTCGCGAATTCGGTATCGGTGATGGCGGTGAGTTTGTCGACCTTCGCCCAGAGGTAAAAACCGGCGTCGGGCAGGGCGACATCCAGCACCTCGGCGAGCATCGGCGTGACCTGATTGAACTTGGCGAGGTACTTGGCGCGGTTTTCTTCGACATGCGTTTCATCTTTCCAGGCAGCGATCGACGCAGACTGAATCGATGGGCTCATGGCACTGCCATGGTAGGTCCGGTAGAGCAGAAATTTTTGCAAAATGCCTGCATCACCGGCAACGAAACCCGAGCGCATGCCAGGCACATTCGAGCGCTTGGACAAGCTGGAAAAGGCGAGCAGCCGGTCGTATTTGCGCCCCAGCTTGTGCGCCGCTTCGAGCGCGCCCAATGGTCTTTCGCTGCCAAAATAAATTTCGGAATAGCATTCATCGGCGGCAATCACGAAGCCGTGTTTGTCAGAGAGCGCGAACAATTCTTTCCAGTCGTTCAGCGTCAGTACGGCGCCGGTGGGATTGCCCGGCGTGCAGATAAACAGCAACTGCACGCGTGGCCAGACGTCGGCCGGTACGGTGGAAAAGTCAGGTGCAAAATTGCGCGCCGGATCGGAATTGACGAAATACGGCTCAGCCCCAGCCAACAGCGCTGCACCTTCATAAATTTGGTAAAACGGATTGGGGCACACCACCACCGCGTTGGCACGGGGATCGATGACCGCCTGTGCGATGGCGAACAAGCCCTCACGCGAACCGTTGACCGGCAAGACTTCACAAGCCGGATCCAGGCGTGGCAGGCGATAGCGCTGCTCCAGCCAGCCACAAATGGTGGCGCGCAAGGCGTCGCTGCCTGCTGTCGTCGGGTAACTTGCCAGCCCCGACAGATGGTCGGCCAGCGCTTTTTGAATGAACGGTGGGGTCGGATGCTTGGGCTCGCCGATGCCAAGGCTGATCGCGCGGTAGTTCCGATCAGTCGTTACATCGGCAAACAGACGCCGAAGTTTTTCAAAAGGATAAGCCTGCAGTTTTTCAAGGAGCGGATTCACGGGTATTGGCAGGTATCGTCTGAGCTGTGGCAAGTTGAAATAAGGGATTTCGACGCCCGCGGATTATACCTGTGTGCATCTTTTATCGTGATGGTTGCTTGGTTTGCCCTTCGGCGCAGCGGGTTGGCGGCCTTCCGGATGATATGATGGCGCGATTGTTTGCAACCGCCGGACGGCAACGCGTCCGGTTTATCGTTTTTACCGACTGAAAAGTTCATAACGTGCGGTTAACTTCTCTAAAACTATCCGGATTCAAATCCTTCGTCGACCCCACCAATTTTCAGGTACCCGGCCAGCTGGTCGGCGTTGTGGGTCCCAATGGCTGCGGCAAATCGAACATCATTGATGCGGTGCGCTGGGTGTTGGGCGAATCCAAGGCCTCGGAACTGCGCGGCGAGTCCATGCAGGACGTCATCTTCAACGGCACCACCAGCCGCAAGCCAGCCGGCCGGGCATCGGTGGAGCTCTTGTTTGACAACAGTCTGGGCAAGGCCGCCGGTCAATGGAGCACCTTTGCTGAAATTTCGGTCAAGCGCACCCTGACGCGTGACGGCACATCGACTTATTACATTAACAATCAGGCGGTACGCCGCCGTGATATCCAGGACATTTTTCTGGGTACTGGATTGGGCCCGCGCGCTTACGCGATCATTGGACAGGGCATGATCTCGCGCATCATCGAAGCGCGCCCCGAAGATCTGCGTATTTTTTTGGAAGAGGCCGCCGGCGTATCCAAGTACAAGGAGCGCCGTCGCGAAACCGAAAATCGCTTGCAGGACACACGCGAAAATCTGGTGCGCGTCGAAGATATCCTTCGCGAGCTCAATGCCAATCTCGAAAAACTGCAGTCGCAGGCCGAAGTGGCCCAGAAATTTCATGAGCTGCAGTCCGATCAGGGAGAAAAACAAAAACTGCTGTGGTTGTTGCGCAAGAATGAAGCCAAGGCTGAGCAGGAAAAATTCTCGCGCGACATCGGCAAGGCGCAAACCGAGCTTGAAGAACAGGCATCCCGGCTGCGTCATATCGAGACCGAGCTCGAGCATATGCGTCAAGCGCATTATGCGGCTGGGGATCGCATGCATCAGGCTCAGGGCGCGCTGTACCAAACCAACTCCGAGATCGGCAGTCTGGAAGCGCAGATCAAGTTCGTGATCGAGTCGCGCTCGCGCCTGCAGACACAACTCAATTCACTGTCGGCGCAGCGTGATCAATGGCAACGTCAAAGTGCTCAATTTCAGGACGAACTGGCGCAAGCTGACACCGATCTGCAAATGCACGCCGAGCGGGTCGCGATAGCGCAGCAGGCGGTGCAGGAAAAACAAGGCGCCTTGCCGGCCATTGAAGAGAGCTGGCGGGCTGCGCAGCTGGCGAGTACCGAATCACGCTCACGCATCATGCAGGTACAGCAGCGCATTGAGCTCGAATCGGCCCACCAGCGTAACGCCTCCAATATTCTCGGCAATCTCGCGCAGCGTCGCGAGCGCCTGATGCAAGAAAAAAACATGCTCTCACCGCCGGATACCGCGCAGTTATCGGTGCTGAAATCGCAGTCAAGCGAGGTGGACAACCAGCTTAACGCAGCACGTGATGCACTGCATCTGGCGCGCGGCCGTCAACCGCAGCTGGAACAGGAACGCCGTCACGCGCAGGAAACTGTCAACACTGAGAATTCAACGCATGCGCAGCTGGAAGCGCGGCTCAATACACTCAGGCAGTTGCAGGAAAATGTACAAACCCAAGGCAAGGTCGTGCCCTGGCTTGAAAAACACGAGCTCGGTAAATTGCCTCGCTTGTGGCAAAAACTCTCCATCGAACCCGGCTGGGAAAATGCGCTGGAGTCTGTGCTGCGTGAACGCACGGGCGCGCTCGAGGTATCCAACCTGGATTGGGCCAAGGCCTTTTTCAGTGATGCGCCACCGGCCAAGCTGTCCTTATTCTCTCTCTCCGGAACCGCCACGGCCGACGAGACGCCTGCTGCTGGTCTGAAACCGCTGTTGTCCTTGTTGCAGATGAATGATCCCGGTCTGCGGGCGTTGATGCAGGACTGGCTTCACCATGTGTATGTCGCCGACGATGCAGCAACGGCATTGGCCGAGCGTACCAAGCTGCCCGCGGGCGCTTGTCTGGTCACGCGTCAGGGTCACCTGATCAGTCGCCTGGCAGTGCGTTTCTACGCAGCTGATTCCGAACAGGATGGCATGCTGGCGCGCCAGCAGGAGATTGATAACCTGATTCGTCAGGTTCGGGCGCAGCAAATGCTGGCCGATGAGGCGCGGCAGCGTTCCGTGCAGGCAGACGCCGCGCTCACGCAGGGTATGCAGCGCATCGAAACGCTCACCCGCGAAGTGGACGATTTAACGCAGGCATTACATAGCTTGCAAATTGATCTGTTGCGCCAAACCGAAGTGCAGGAGCGATTCAGTCAGCGCAGCACGCAGATCGCCAGCGATTTGTCAGAGATCGATGCGCAGGAAGCCGAGCAACAGCACATCAAGATCGAAGCTGAAAACTCGCTCGAGACCCTCGACCTTGAATTGGGTCAGGTGCAGGAAACCCACGAAGATGGTCAGACGGTCTATCTCGAGCGAGAACAGTTGCTGAATCAGGCGCGTGAAGCCCTGCGCGAGCATGAACTTGCCGCGCAACAGGCAGAGTTCGCGCAGCGCTCGCATGAAAATCGCATCGAAGAACTCAAGCGGAATATTTCAACGGCGCTGGAGCAATCGGCACAGTTATTTGCGAGCATGGAACAAGGCCAGCTCGAGCTGGAGTCATTGGATGACCAGACTGCTCAGGCCGGACTGCAATCGCTGCTCGAGCGACGCAGCGAGCAGGAAGTGGTACTGGCCAATGCGCGCCATGAACTCGATCAGCTCACGCAGCGCATGCGTGGTCAGGACGAAGCCAAACTGGCTGCTGACCGTGCGCTGCAGCCCATGCGCGATCGCATCGTCGAGCTGCAACTCAAAGAACAGGCCGCGCGACTGAATCAGGAACAATACGCGCAGCAGCTCGTCGAAGCCGAGGCAGATGAAGCTGCACTGTCAGAGAAACTCACCGACGACATGCGCGCATCGTATTTACAAGGCGAGGTCACGCGCTTGAACAATGCGATTTCTGCCTTGGGTCCGGTGAATCTGGCTGCGCTGGATGAACTGGCGCAGGCCAGCGAACGTAAAAATTTCCTTGATGCGCAGACGGCGGACCTCACCGAGGCGATCACGACGCTCGAAGATGCCATTCAGAAGATTGATATCGAAACCCGTGATCTGCTGCAGGATACCTTCGACAAGGTCAATCACCACTTTGGCCAATTGTTCCCCGAGCTGTTCGGTGGCGGCAATGCCAAGCTGGTGATGACGGGCGAAGAAATCCTGGATTCAGGTGTGCAGGTGATGGCACAGCCACCCGGCAAGAAGAATGCAACGATTCATCTGTTATCCGGTGGTGAGAAGGCGCTGACGGCGACGGCCCTGGTGTTCTCTATCTTCCAGCTGAATCCCGCACCGTTCTGCCTTCTCGATGAGGTGGACGCGCCGCTGGATGACTCGAACACCGAGCGCTTCTGCACCATGGTCAAGCGCATGGCGATGCAAACGCAGTTCCTGTTTATCTCCCATAACAAGATCGCGATGGAAATGGCGCAACAGCTGATCGGCGTAACGATGCAGGAGCAGGGTGTCTCTCGCATCGTTGCCGTGGATATGGCGACGGCAGCCACCCTGAACGCCGAGGCGGAAGCTGCCTGACAGCAGCGGGTAGGCCGATTGAATCCGGCCAGGCCGTAGCGGAGGTCGCCTGCGCGGCAGCGTCGCGGATGTTTCTTGCTACCAAAGCTGGGCTGAGCGTGCCATTGCCGCCCGTTTTTGGTAGTAGGCCTCGTTTTCTTCGGCTTCGCGTGCCCGGGCGTTTTCGACGGCGGCGCAAATAAGATAGTGCTCTTCGGCGCGCCGGTACCACCAGAGTCGCAGCCGTTGAGCCACGGGTTTCAGGGAGAGCATGGTGAGGGTGTTCAGTTTGATTTCCGAGGTATCGGCCATGGGTCTTCCTTTCTTGCGGGTTTGACTTTCGTTATCTTAATGACAAAACTGTGGCTGAAATTGATCATCATCAACAATGCGTACAGGCAAGCTTGCGTTGATAAGCGCCCAAGTTCGCTTAAAATGTTTCTTTAATGAATATTTTTCAGATGCGTCCGTGTCTAACTCCGGGTCTGAGACCAACGGTCGGCACGCCCTGCAGGAGCGCCTTTCATGAGTGAATTACAGTTCAGCCTGATCGCCATTGGCGGCGCCGTGATTGTTGGCGTCCTTTTTTACGACAAATGGCGAGAATGGCGCGCCAGAAAATCCGTCGATAGCGCTTTTTCCAATCCGCATGAGGACGTGTTGATGGGCGAGCCGGCTCAAGTAGGTACGTCGACCGATCAGGGCGAGGCCACCGACCTGACCGATGAGCCGCCAGCAATCGGTGGTCCCATCGAAGCGCACACCGAGGACGAGCCGCCGCTCGATGCACCGTCGGTCGATTCACGACCCGCACCCTCTGCCAGGCACGAACCCGCTCGCAAGCCCTTGCCGCTGGATGAGTTCATTGATTGCATCATTCCGATGCCGCTCCTTGGTCCCGTGCGTGGGGAGAAGGTTGTTGCAGCGTTTCAGCCACTGCACCTCATCGGCAATAAACCAGTGCATGTCATCGGTCAAAGTGAAACCGGTGAATGGGAGCCCGTATCCTTTGGAGGGATTTATTCCTCTCTCAAGGCCGGCATGCAAATGGCCACGAGACGCAGCTTTATCACCGAGCTTGAATTCTCCGAGCTGGTGGCTGGCATCAATCAGCTCTCCGAAGATTTGGGTGCCGAACCCGAATTGCCCGACATGCCAGACGTGATGGCCAGGGCACGCAAAGTGCACCAGTTCATCTCGGAGTTCGATGCGAAGCTGTCCATCAATGTTGAAGCCCGAGGTGCAGCCTGGATGATGTCAACCTTGCGGCCTGCATTGCAGCGCATGGGCATGGATCAGCGTCCCGATGGCCTGCTGGTGATGCCCGATGGCGAAGGCGGCCTGCTGTTTTCATTAGCCACCAATCCGAGTGCTTCAGGCGAGATCAGCAAATTGCTGACGTTGCTGCTGCCTGTATCCCTGGTGGCGCCAGATCGCGATGCATTCACTGCGATGAGCGCTTTCGCAAAATCACTCTCCCAGCGATTGACCGGCGGTATTGTCGATGATGAAGGACAGCCGCTGTCCGATGCTGCGCTTGCCGCGATCGGCGATGAGGTGCGCTCCTTCTACGCCGCGATGGAAGCGGCAGGTGTGACCGCAGGCTCACATCTGGCCCATCGTCTGTTTGCCTGATGTCCGAGAACGATCTGTTCGGTGGCAACGCAGCCATCGGGCCGGCGGCCGCCGACTGGCGCGCCCGCGCTGACTGGTTGCATGCCGAGTTGCATCGGCATGCGCATGCCTACTATGTGCTTGACCATCCCAGCATTCCTGATGCGGAGTACGATGCCTTGTTCAAGGAACTTCAGTTTCTCGAAGCGTCCCATCCCGAACTGATTACCCCGGACTCGCCCACGCAACGCGTGGGTGGCGCGCCACTGCCCGAATTTTCGCAGGTGGCGCATGACGTGCCCATGCTGTCGATTAACAATGGCTTTGCCGAGGAAGACATTCTGGCTTTCGACAAGCGCGTGCGCGAAGGTCTTGAGACCGATGCCGAAGTTCGCTATGCCTGTGAACTCAAATTCGATGGCTTGGCGATCAATCTTCGCTACCAAAAAGGGGTGCTGATACAGGCGGCCACGCGGGGTGATGGTTATACCGGTGAAGATGTCACGGCCAACATTCGCACCATGCGTTCGATTCCGCTCAGACTTCAAGGCAAGCATCTGCCCGAGCTGATGGATGTGCGTGGCGAAGTGCTGATGTTCAAGGCAGATTTTCAGCGACTCAATCAACGTCAGCGCGACGCCGGCCAAAAAGAATTTGCCAATCCCCGCAACGCCGCGGCGGGCAGCTTGCGTCAGCTGGATTCGCGCATTACTGCGCAGCGAAGTCTGCGTTTTTTTGCCTACGGTATCGGTCGTCTGGAAGGTGCCGCACTGCCCGCCACCCACAAAGCACTGCTCGATTGGTACAGCGCCATGGGCGTGCCGGTCTGCGCGGAGCGCGCGGTGGTGGCAGGTTCGACCGGCTTGCTGGCGTTTTACACATCGATTGGCGAGAAGCGTGCGCAACTGCCGTATGAAATCGATGGCGTGATCTACAAGGTCAATCAACTCGATCAGCAGCGCACACTCGGTTTCGTATCGCGCGCACCGCGCTTTGCACTCGCACATAAATTTCCGGCAGAAGAAGCCACCACGGTGGTGCAGGATATCGTCGTGCAAATTGGCCGCACGGGTGCCGTAACGCCTGTGGCGCGACTGGCGCCGGTCTCTGTTGGTGGTGTCACCGTCACCAATGCGACCTTGCACAACGAAGATGAAGTACGGCGCAAGGATATTCGCATTGGTGACACCGTCATCGTGCGCCGCGCCGGTGATGTGATACCTGAAGTCGTCGCCAACGTACCCGAGCGTCGTCCTGCAGCCGCGCGTGAATTCATCATGCCCAGCCAGTGCCCGGTGTGTGGATCGGCGATTGTGCGGACAGAAGAAGAGGCGGTAGCGCGCTGCTCGGGTGGTTGGGTGACCTGTGCGGCACAACGCAAGGGTGGCTTGCTGCATTTTGTCTCTCGTCGCGCGATGGATATCGAAGGCCTGGGCGAACAACTGGTTGAGCAACTGGTCGATCGTGGTCTGGTGACCACCCCTGCGGATTTTTACAAGCTGGGTCTGGTGCTGCTGTCCGAGCTGGATCGCATGGCGCAAAAGTCCGCACAAAATTTGCTCGACGCACTGGAAAAATCCAAATCCACGACGCTGGCGCGGTTCATCTATGCACTGGGTATTCGGCACGTGGGTGAATCCACGGCCAAATCACTCGCAAAATATTTTGGCAATCTGGATGCGCTGCTGGACGCGACTGAAGAACAAATACTGGCGGTAGATGATATCGGGCCGGTGGTGGCGCAAAGCATGTTGAGCTTCTTGCATGACCCCATCAATCGCGAGCTGATCGCGCAACTGCGCGCGGCAGGCCTGCATTGGGAAGAAGGTGAACCGGAGCAGCGTTCTCAGCATCTGAACGGCAAGACCTTCGTGCTGACTGGTACGCTACCGACACTCAAACGTGACGAAGCCGCTGCCATGATCGAAGCGGCTGGCGGCAAGGTGTCTGGTTCTGTCTCGAAAAAAACCAGCTACGTTGTCGCTGGCGAAGAAGCTGGCAGCAAACTCGCCAAGGCCGAAGAGCTGGGTGTGGCCGTACTTGATGAAGCAGGATTACTGGAATTATTGGAGCAAACAGCATGACAAACCTACGCACAGCGGGATTACCGGAATGGTTGGTGCAGACGACATGACAAGCTCACGCAAAGCGGCATTGCTGGAATTATTGGTGCGAACGGTATGAGAAGCCTACGCAAATCGGCATTACTGGAATTATTGGAGCAAACATCATGACAAGCCTACGCAAAGCGGCATCGCTGGAATTATTGGTGCAAACAACATGACAAGTCTACGCAAAGCGGTACTGCTGGAATTATTGGAGCAAACATCATGACAAGCCTACGCAAAGCCGTATTTCCAGTGGCTGGTTTGGGGAGTCGCTTTTTACCGGCCACCAAGGCGCAGCCCAAAGAAATGCTGCCGATTGTCGACAAACCGCTGATTCAGTATGCCGTCGAAGAAGCCGTGGAAGCGGGCATCACTGAAATGATCTTCATCACCGGCCGCAACAAGCGCGCGATTGAAGATCATTTCGACAAGGCCTATGAACTCGAGGCCGAACTTGAAGCCGCCGGCAAGCAGCAGCTGTTGGACATGGTGCGTGAGGTGATACCGAAATCCGTGAATTGCATGTACATCCGCCAGCCGCAAGCGCTAGGTCTGGGTCATGCGGTACTCTGCGCACGCCCTATCGTGGGTGATGATCCTTTCGCTGTGCTTTTAGCCGATGACTTCATGCAGGGCGAGCCCGGTTCTGATGGTGTGATGGCGCAAATGACAGCGCAATTCGAACGTCAGCAGTGCAGCCTGCTCGGTGTGCAGGATGTGCCGCGCGAGCATACGCGACAGTACGGCATTGTGAGTACAGAGCCTTTTGCCGAGCGATTGGAGAAAGTGAAAGGCATTGTCGAGAAGCCCGCACCCGAGAAAGCACCGTCCACACTGGCCGTCGTCGGTCGCTATATTCTTACGCCCCGCGTGTTTACCTGCCTTGAAAAACTTGGCAAAGGTGCTGGTGGTGAAATCCAGCTCACCGATGGTATTGAAGCGCTGATGCAGTATGAAACCGTGCTGGCTTATCGTTATCAGGGGAGACGTTTTGATTGCGGATCGAAGATTGGGTATTTGCAGGCCTCGGTGGAGATAGGGCTGCAGCATGCGGAAACGGGTGCGGCGTTTGGTGAATGGCTGAAGCAACGCCCATAGTAAAAGCAACGGTGCTGAATTTCGGCTTTAGCCGGGAGCGAGTGGGGAATTTGGATCGCATGTGATTCGCCCACGCAGCGGTCATCACATGCAAGTGATAACAGTCGTTATTTAGACGACAGTAATATTCCTACCGTCATCCCGGCGAAAGCCGGGATCCAGTGTCTTTCGTCATGTATCCGATGACTTTGATAAATAGAGATACGAAGTTACCTGAACACCGAAGCAAACCAACGGAGTTAAAAGCAATGCCAGTACGCGACATTCTCAAAATGGGCGACCCACGTCTGCTCCGACAAGCCGAACCCGTAACGGAGTTTGATACGCCCGAGCTCCACGCGCTGATCGGAGATATGTTTGACACAATGCACGCCGCCAATGGCGCAGGTCTAGCCGCGCCGCAGATCGGAGTCAATCTGCAAGTGGTGATTTTTGGTTTCAAAGAGAACTCGCGCTATCCAGACGCACCCCAAGTACCCGAGACCGTCCTGCTCAATCCGGTGCTCGAGCCTTTGTCGGATGTGATGGAAGAGGGCTGGGAGGGCTGTTTGTCTGTGCCCGGTTTGCGTGGCGTGGTGTCGCGCTATCAGCGTTTGCGTTACAGCGGCGTAGATCCTTACGGTCAGCCTATCGTGAGAGAGGTAGATGATTTTCATGCGCGTGTGGTGCAACATGAATGTGATCATCTGATCGGCGTGCTTTACCCCATGCGCGTGACGGATTTATTCGACTTTACATTCGCCTCCTCTGGGGAAATCCGCGCGGCTTTGGCCGCCCGCCTCAAGGCAGCGCGGCTGAGCCGAAACATGCAGCAAAGTGAGCTTGCCGCTGCTGCGGGAGTATCCCGGGGCACGATCCACAATCTGGAAAACAAGGCGCAGTGTTCCTTTGATTCGCTGGTGCGCGTCGCCATGGCGCTGAGTATGGCGGAGGATTTGTCGAACGTTTTTGTGCGCACGCCAACCTCTATTGCCGAGATGGAGGCCGCTGAGCGGCCGTCTCGTCGGCGAGCGACTGCTCGGCACGACACATGAAAAAACTCACCGTGTTCTATGTCGGCTGGGATGAGCGTTGGCCTCTGGCCACGCTGGCTGACAATTGCAAGGCGATTCTGTTCGAGTACACCGCAGAGGCGATGCAGCAGCAACTGGCGCTGTCACCCCGAATGCTGAAACTTCGGGTAGCGGCTTGCGGAGACGCTAGTTGTCCGTACATTAATCCGACGCAGGCCGGTCAAGCGCCTTCCGAGACACCCACAGCGTGATCAGCATCCCGGCAAAAGCCATGGCCGCGAGTGACCAGAACGCGGCCTCGGTCGCACCATTACTCAGCGCGCGGATACGCCCAATCAGATCGGGGCCGAAGTGGCCGCCCAGATTACCGATCGAATTGATCAGTGCGATGCCTCCGGCCGCTGCCGTGCCCGTCAAGAACGCGGTGGGCAGTGACCAAAAGGTAGAGACGAATGCCAGCGTACCTGCGGCCACGACAGTCAGCCCTATCATTGCCGGCAGCGGTGACTTGCCCGCCAGTGCCAGGAGTATCAGACCTGCCATGGTCACGACCAGCGAACCGGCCACGTGCCAGCGCCGCTCGCCCGTCTTGTCCGAGTGGGCAGCCCAATACACCATGAAGATCGCAGCCAGCCCCCACGGCACGATACTGATCAGGCCAACTTTCAGAAAGTCTTTTTTGTCGACACCAAGCTCTTGAATAATCGTCGGCATCCAGAAATTCAGCGCGTAAAAACAGATCACGCCGCTGAAGTAGATCGCTGCCAGCGCCCAGACACGGATGTCGGTAAATGCACTCATCAAATTATGCTCTGAGGCCGCGGGTGCTTTGCTGGCTTTCTCCCGTTCGACTGCCGAGAGGATCGCATCGCGCTCTTCCTCGCTGAGCCACTTGGCATCGCGTGGGCCGTTGGGCAGTACCATTAGCACGAGTACGCCAACCAGAATCGATGGGATGCCTTCAAGCAGGAACAGCCAACGCCAGCCGCTCAGCCCACCCGCACCGTCCATGTATTGCATGATGCCGCCACTGACAGGTGAGCCGACCAGATTGGATACGGCGATCGCCGTCATGAACAAGGCGACCATCTTGGTGCGGCGACGATCGGGAAACCAGTAAGTCAGATACAGAATGATGCCAGGGAAAAATCCGGCCTCTGCCACGCCCAGCAGAAACCGCAGTGCATAAAAAGTGAATTCTGTATCGGTGAAGCCAACACTTTGCGCGATCCCACCCCAGCTGATCTGGTCGACATACATGAAGGCACTCGAGATCAGGCCCCAGGTAATCATGATCCGTGCAATCCACGGCCGGGCACCGACTTTCTCCAGTATGACGTTGCTCGGTACTTCAAAAATGAAATAGCCAATGAAGAAAATACCCGCACCAAAGCCATATACCGCATCTGAAAACTGCAGCTCCGGTGCCATCTGTAATTTGGCGAAACCGACATTCACCCGATCGAGAAACGCGACCACATAACAGATGAAAAGAAAAGGGATCAGCTTGCGTGCGGCTTTGCCGTAAGCACTTTCCTCGATTGATTCGGGCAGTGTTTCAGAAGCCATGACTGAATTCCTCTCCAAAATTTTTCTGCAGTTGAGCTACGTGTACGGCACTGTGTCTATCAATTCAAAAAATCCCTGCCGTGGATTGGCGATCAAATTCGAATGCCGTGCACGCCAGTCAGCGCATGCAAATCCTCTGCATCAAGTACCGGCCCTTCCAGCGTCACGCGTTCCGCTTGGATCTGGGGTCGGCGGAATTTTTCAATCAGTGCAGTTAATTCGGGCTTCTGAAATTTGTTGTCGTAGCCGTTGAACACATGGCCCAGCAGGCCGCGATTCAGATCGCTGGTACCCATCACCCAGTCCGCCAAAGGGAAAGTCAGGTTCATGTTGATGTGCATCATGACACCCATATTGTGATGAACGCTGTGATGTCGACGTACGCTATTGATGATTGGGCAGTGACGTACAAACGCATTTTCTGGCACATGACAGCAAAAATGAAAGCTTTCGTACAGCATGTAGTGACCAATCATGGTAATCGGAACCATATAGCCTGCGTCGGGCCCTAAAAGTACTGAGACCACCCAGCCTAAAACCGCACTGGCAACAGACAGCACCAGCAAGACTCGCCAGGGGAAAAAGACAATCCGAAATTCTCTGATGCTGCTGATGGTGAAGTCGTTATCAGTGAAATACTGATGGTGCTGTCGCGTATGTCGATCGTAAATGGCGCGCAAGGCGAATACATCTTTGAGGCGGTGCATGACATGCAAATGCATCGCCCATTCTGCGAAATTTCCTGCGATGGCAATCGGGATAATCAAGGACCATTCCCAACTGGGATGCTGCAGCTGGCCAATGCACCACCAGAGCATCAGCATTCCGGCGCCGTACATTACCCCGATATGCATCAGCCCGTGATACCACGGGCTGATTTGCCCGACGTACTGCGCTCGGAATCTGGATTGTCGCTCAGTGATCATGCATGCCTCCTCATGAACTATCATTCCCATCAGCGTTATCGCAGGGTCTTGGAGACGTGGCAAGCAATAAATCGTCAAGAAGTAGCTAAATGAAAACTTTCCAGTGTGTTGGTACGTCCTGCCGATGGCACATCGATGAATTAATCAAGCGTCATCCTTGTCCCGACGTACGAGCTGCAGCCGGATGCCATTGGCCGATC
>JAJTGC010000027.1 GCA_021298975.1 Oxalobacteraceae bacterium | reverse complement strand
ACGATCTCGGACAAGCGCACGATCTGACGCTTGGGATTGGGCAGCTCGAGACCCATGTAGTTCTTGCCCGGGATGGTCTCGACAACGCGAATAGAAGTCAGTGACAGTGCGCGTGCCAGATCGCGAGCCAGATTAACGATCTGACTGCCTTTGACACCGACGGCAGGCTCGATCTCGTAACGCGTAATGACCGGTCCGGGATAGGCGGCGACAACTTTGACTTCGACACCGAAATCCGAGAGTTTTTTCTCGATCAGGCGGCTGATGAATTCCAGCGTCTCGACGGACACGGTTTCCTGCTCGGCAGGCGCGTCGTCCAGCAATGAGAGTGGTGGCAGGTTGGTGTCCGGCATGTCGAGGAACAGAGAAACCTGCTTTTCTCTTTCCACGCGTTCGGACTTGGGCACGGAGACGACTTGCGGCACGATTTGTATGGGTGCGTGCGATTCAACAATACGTGCGCGCTCCTGAACGACGATTTCCTCGCGTTTGACGGCAGCCTCCAAGCCCGCCTTGCGATCTTCTGCCGCAGCGTAACGTGCTGCGATCCATTTCGCAAAATTTTCGATACCGCCACCGAGCTTCTCGGCCACCGCCATCCATGAGACATGAAAGCAGAGACTGAAGCCCAAGCCAAAAATCAGCAACAACAACAGCGTGCCGCCATCAAAACCGAAAGTGCCCTGTACGCTGCTGCCAATGATTTCTCCCAGCACGCCGCCGTGCTTGCCGGGCAGCGTGAATTTCCAGGAGTGCATCCGGATATGCTCCAGCGCGGCGCTGCCCAGCAACAGCATCACAAAACCAGCGCCGCGTATGGCGGCTTCGTAGCGATGTGGCTTCTCGGGTTCTTTTTTCAGCAAGAAGCGCTGCGCCAGATGGCGATAGCTGACCCAGACCGCAGCAAGCAAGGCAATACTCCACCACCAGGCAGAAAACCCGAAGATGAACAGCATCAGATCCGCAAGCATGGCACCGGCAGAACCTCCCCAGTTATTTGGCCGCACTGGGGTGGCACTGCGATGGCAACTACCGTCCCCAGGCGCCACAGACCAGCCCGGATCACAGGGTGAATAGGTGAATAGCGCCAGGGTCAGGTAAGCACAGAGCACCGCAAACACCAGCCAGCGCGCCTCGGACAGCAGACGAATGAGGCGATTAGGCAAGGGTTCAGGCGGTGGCGTCGGTGGCGTGCGCGTGTATGTGGTGGTGGTTCGGGTCATGGCGAATCGAAATTTCGGCTGCGCGAGTGAGTCCTTGTTAGTTCATCTATAATTTACGGCTTATTTCGGCGGCACTATCGCATGAATCAGTGCAGGATGATACTCCCTCCCGGACACCTGTTCTCCTCGAGCGCCGAGCCTCCCGCCTTACCCGTCATTATTGTTCATTTCAGAAGATCCTTATGTCCAGCGCCAAACATGCACGTGTCCTTATTATTGGTTCCGGCCCCGCCGGCTACAGCGCCGCTGTTTATGCAGCGCGTGCCAACCTCAATCCGGTGCTGATCACCGGCGTGGAACAGGGTGGCCAGCTGATGACAACCACCGATGTCGAAAACTGGCCGGGCGACCCCATGGGCGTCCAGGGCCCGGAGCTGATGCAGCGGCTACTGCAGCATGCGGAGCGCTTCAACACCGAAATCATTTTTGATCATATCCACACCACGCATCTCAAAGAAAAGCCGATTCGCCTCGAAGGCGACTCGGGCAGCTATACCTGCGATGCGCTGATCATCTCCACCGGTGCCTCCGCGCAATACCTTGGTCTGCCTTCGGAAGAACAATTCATGGGCAAAGGCGTGTCCGCCTGCGCGACCTGCGATGGCTTTTTCTATCGCAATCAAGAGGTCGCGGTAATCGGCGGCGGCAATACGGCGGTCGAAGAAGCGCTGTATCTGTCGAATATCGCCAGCAAAGTCACGGTGATTCATCGTCGTGACAAGTTCCGCGCTGAACCGATTCTTGTCGATCGCCTGAAAGCAAAAGTCGCTGAGGGCAAAGTGGTCATCCACTGGAACCACACGCTTGACTCAGTGACCGGCGACGACAGCGGTGTGACTGGTATCGTGATCAAATCTACCGCTGATGGCAGCACGCAAGCACTGACGCTGCACGGCGTATTCATCGCCATCGGACACAAACCCAATACCGGTATCTTTGAAGGACAGCTGGATATGCGTAACGGTTACATCATCACGCGCAGTGGCCTTGAAGGCATGGCGACGATGACGAATATCGAAGGTGTGTTCGCCGCGGGTGATGTGCAGGATCACGTCTACCGTCAGGCAATCACCAGCGCCGGTACTGGCTGCATGGCCGCGCTGGATGCGCAACGCTATCTGGAAAGTCTCGAGTAAACAACGTGTAGAAATACACGAGGCACAGGCCCGAGACCGGTCATGCCACGCCATATCAGCCCACAGGGTCCGTGCTTATGAAAGACTTCACCGAACTCAAGTCGCTGCAGAAGCAACTGAGCGAACAGGCTGCTGCAAAAGCACAGGCAGAACGGGCGCAGCGCGAGCGCGAGGAACAACGTGCTCGTGAAGCCAATCTGTTTCGCCATAGCGTGGGCGAGATCAAACCACTCAACGCCCCGCCGAGGGTGGAACCACCGCCACAACATCCGCTGCCGATACCGCATCAACGCATCGCCGACGACGAAGCGGTGATGCTGGAATCGTTATCGGATGAATTCAGCATCGATACGCTGCTCGAAACTGACGAAGCGCTCAGCTACGCGCGCAGCGGTATCGGTCCGGATGTACTCCGTAAATTGCGCGGTGGCGAATGGGTCACGCAGGGCCAGCTGGATTTGCATGGGCTGCGCACGGATGAGGCGCGCGAGGCGGTGGCGCTGTTCCTGCGCGAATGCGTGCGACGCGGCTTTCGTTGCGTGCGCATCATTCACGGCAAAGGGCTGGGATCGGTGAACAAGACGCCTGTGCTGAAAAATAAAGTCAGAAACTGGCTGGTGCAGAAGAATGAGGTGATTGCCTTCTGCCAGGCGCGCGCTGCGGATGGTGGCAGTGGTGCCTTGATGGTGTTGCTGAAAGGCTGAGTTTGGTGGGGTGAAGATTTGAAGACACTGGACCTCAGCTTTCGCTCACTGCCGTCCGGAACATCTGCCCTGAAACGAATTCCAACTTATCAGTCTCTTACCGTTAACGATCATGGACCCCAGCTTTCGCTGGGGCGACGATTTTTGGGCTGATGGTTCTAAATTCCGTCACCCCAGCGGAAGCTGGGGTCCATGATCAATCTGTAGAAAATCCAGCCAAGCAAGAAGACTTAAATGCTCGCAAAAATCCTGTGCAATCTAGTCAGAAAAACTGCTCATCAATGTTCAGTGGCGCATTACTTCAAATGTTCCGGACAGTAGTGAGCTTTCGCTGGGGTGACGATTTTCAGGCTGATGGCTCTATATTCCGTCACCCCAGCCACCGCCCCAGCGAAGGCTGGGGGAAAGCTGGGGTCCAGCGTCTTTCGTTGAACACCTGAAAAAACTATTGCTCGCGGACTTTAATCAACGGCATCAAACTGCCTCGGCACCTGTCTCACCGGTCCGGATACGAATGACTTGCTCCACCGATCGCACGAAGATCTTGCCGTCACCAATTTTTCCGGTGCGCGCGGCTTTGATGATGGCTTCGACCGCGTGCTCGACCACGTCCTCGCTGACGACGGCTTCGACCTTCACCTTGGGCAGAAAGTCCACCACGTATTCGGCACCTCGGTAAAGTTCGGTATGGCCTTTCTGACGACCGAAGCCTTTGACTTCAGTGACGGTCAAACCGGTCACACCGACGCCAGCGAGTGCTTCGCGGACTTCGTCCAGTTTGAAAGGTTTGATGATGGCGGTGATCTGCTTCACGAGATGCTCCTGTGGATAGTTAGTCTTTGAATTTTGAAGTAATCGGGTAGCGCCAGTCCCGGCCAAAAGCCCGGTGCGTGACGCGCGGGCCCACCGGTGCCTGCCGGCGCTTGTACTCATTGATCCTGATCAGCCGGGTAATCCGCTCGATATCCTCTTCACGATAACCCGCCGCCAGCAGTTCTGCAACGCCTTGTCCCTCTTCCATGAACAGCCGCAGGATGCCATCAAGCACCTCATAAGGCGGCAGCGAGTCCTGATCGGTCTGGTTCGGCCTGAGTTCGGCCGAGGGCGCGCGGGTCAGTATGCGCTCCGGAATCACTGCAGAGATGCCATTCCGATAATGACAAAGCCGGTAGACGAGGGTCTTTGCGATGTCTTTGATGACCGCATAGCCGCCTGCCATGTCGCCATACAGGGTGCAATACCCCGTGGCCATCTCGCTCTTGTTGCCGGTCGTGAGAACGATGGCGCCCGTCTTGTTGGACAACGCCATCAGCAGAGTACCGCGAATGCGCGCCTGAATGTTTTCTTCGGTGGCGTCTTCGGGCAAACCATCAAACTCGAACGCGAGCGCCTTGCGGAAGGCATCAAAGCAATCGGTGATGGGTATCTCGTCATAGCGAACACCGATGCGCTCGACCATGTCACGCGAATCAATCCATGAAATTTCTGCGGTGTAGGGTGAAGGCATCATGACTGCACGCACCTTGTCTGCGCCCAGAGCGTCCACGGCGATGGCCAGCGTCAGCGCAGAATCAACGCCGCCCGACAAACCAATCAGGGCACCGGGAAAACCGTTCTTTCCCACGTAATCACGAACACCTGTCACCAGCGCTGCGTAGACCTGGGCTTCAACCGACAGTGCGGGCGACGGCACCTTGCTTTGCGGCTCGGCACCTTCAAAGGCAATCATGGTCAACACTTCTTCAAACGACGGCAACTGCGCGCACATCTCACCGCGGGCGTTCAGGACAAAGGAGGCGCCATCGAAGATCAGTTCATCCTGAGCGCCATACAAATTGGCGTAGACCAGCGCCAAACCCTGACGGCTGACATGCTCACGCATGACCTCTTGCCGCAGGTGTTGTTTGTTCATGTGATACGGCGATGCATTGGGCACCAGCAAAACCTCGGCACCCGCCGCGCGTGCCTTGGCGGGCATGTCGGGAAACCAGGTGTCCTCGCAGATGTTGAGGGCGAAGCGTGTGCCTTTGACAGAAAAAACGCAGACATCATCCGCCGGGGTGAAATAGCGCTTCTCATCAAACACGGTGTAGTTGGGCAGCGCCTGTTTGCGGTACGTGGCAATGATCTTTCCATTGCACAGTACGGAGGCCGCATTGAAATTGGCGTCATTGCGCTTCAGGGGATGACCAACAATGACGTGCACATCGGTCAGTGTGGCCATCTCGGCCGCCAGCGACTGCAACGCCAGATCGGATTTTGCGTAGAATGAAGGACGCAACAGCAAGTCTTCCGGCGGATAACCTACCAGCGACAATTCAGGCGTCAGTACGATGTCAGCACCTTGTGTCGCTGCACGACGAGCGAAGTCAGCGATGCGTTGTGCATTGCCCGCCAGATCTCCGACGGTACTGTTGATTTGTGCGATCGCTACGTTGACTGTCATGGCCGTGAATCAGGCTGCAAAGAAAGAATGAGACCCCTGCTTCAATGAAGCCTATCCCGCAAAAATCGAATTATCGCACGCGTGTGCTTTCCTCTCTGGCGGAGGCTGGTCAGGACGCCTGGGACGCGCTGGTGCGTCTGCAGCCGGAGGCAAACCCCTTCCTTTCCTATGCCTTCCTGCATGCCTTGCATGAATCCGGCAGCGCCAGCGAAGATACGGGCTGGCAGCCGCAGTATCTGACGCTGTGGCAAGACGATACGCTGGCCGCGGCGCTGCCGATGTATGCGAAGTTGCATTCCTACGGCGAGTATGTGTTCGATTGGGCATGGGCCGACGCTTACCGGCGCAATGGTCATGAGTACTACCCGAAACTGCTGTCGGCCATCCCGTTTACTCCGGTGACCGGGCCGCGGCTGATGGCACGTGATGAGGACGCGCGCGCTGCACTGGTGAAGGCTTTGCTGGATGTGCAACAGGCCAGCGCCTTGTCTTCCACCCACATCCTTTACCCCCCCGCCAATCAGGCCTTGCAGCTCGAAAACGCGGGCTTCATGTTGCGCAGTGGTGTGCAATTCCACTGGCAGAACGCCGGTTATGCAGATTTCGAGCAGTTCCTGGACACGCTGGACCAGAAGAAGCGCAAGAATATCCGGGCAGAGCGTCGCAAGGTGCGCGACGCGGGGATCATCCTGCGTCAGATTCGCGGGCGTGATTTATGCGACGAGGACTGGCAGTTCTTCAAGCGCTGCTATGACCACACCTACCGTGCGCATTACTCCACGCCCTACCTGAATCAGGATTTTTTTCTGCGCATCGGACAAACCATGCCGGAAAATATTTTGATGGTGATCTCCGAACGTGAGGGCAAGCCGATTGCCTCATCCTTGCTGATTCACGACGAAAAAAACTTGTATGGACGTTACTGGGGTGCGATTGAACAGCACCCCTGTCTGCATTTCGAGACCGCATACTACCAACCGCTGGAATTCTGCATCAGCGAAAAAATCGCCGCATTCGAAGGCGGTGCGCAGGGCGAGCACAAGATGGCCAGAGGATTTTTACCGCAAAAAACCTGGTCGGCGCACTGGCTGTCGCATCCGGGATTTGCCGATGCGGTCGAGCGGTTTCTTGCCCAGGAAGGCAAAGGGATTGCAGCCTATATGGATGAGCTCAACGACCGCAATCCGTTCAGGAAATAAAAGATCGACCAGCCGTACAGTCATCAGCGACCGAAATCAGCCGGGCATGAATTATCCGGCTGTTTGTCGTGGCATCAGAAGTTGGGTTTGCTTGCAGCGCGTTTATACGCTTCAACGCCATTCATGATCTCGGCCTGCGCGTCTTCAGGGCCAAACCAGCCTTCGACTTTTACCCATTTACCGGGCTCAAGATCTTTGTAGTGCTCAAAGAAATGCTGAATCTGCTTCAGACGCAGCACATTCATATCTTCAGGTTTTTGCCAGTGAGTGTAAATCGGCAGCACCTTATCCACGGGTACGGCGAGGACTTTGGCATCACCGCCGGATTCATCGATCATTTTAAGTACGCCAATCGGACGACAGCGAACAACCACACCGGGAATCAAGGGAAACGGTGTAATGACCAGCACGTCGACCGGGTCGCCATCATCGGCAATGGTATGCGGCACGTAGCCGTAGTTACATGGGTAGTGCATCGACGTTCCCATGAACCGATCGACGAAAAGCGCGCCAGATTCTTTGTCGACTTCGTATTTGATTGGGTCGGCATTCATCGGGATTTCGATGATGACGTTGAAATCGTGCGGCAGATCGCGACCTGACGGGACGTCGTTGAGACTCATGGTTGACCTCGGTAAGTTGGAGAAAAGATAACCGGCGATTATAACGGGCAAGGCTTGCCGTCGGCTGACAGTGCCGGGCGCATGAGGCCGCCGCCAGGGCGCCCGCCCTGCAGACAACACAAGCACTGAGCAGCGATAGGGAGAGTGCCGCTGGCGGCTTAACGCGACGGAAGCTTGGCGTTGTTCTGCTGCGTGGTCAGTGCACACTGGCGATAATGAATAGCCGCAGCTTCTGACTGATTCAGTGCCTCATGCATTTGCGCGAGCCGCAAATGCGCTTCTTGAGCAACCCCTTGCTCAGGGGTGCCGGCCATTGCCTGCTCAAGATGACGCTGCGCTTTGCCCCAGAGTTTTTGCTTGAGGCATAAGGCACCCAGTACCAGCAACAGCTCGGGGTCATTGGGACGCTCGCGTGACCAACGCTCACCGTTTTCGATCTGGGCCAGCAAGGTGGCCGAGCCTTCGGGCGCAGCGCAATGACGGTAGGCTCGCAACAACCGCGTATCCCATTGCACCGCCAAGGCTTTTTCAATGATGTCCGCAGCCTCCTGCTGCCGGCCGATTTTCATGTAAGCGTGGGCAGCCATGGCGGCGATACCGGGACTCACCCGGTCTGCCGCGGGCACTGTCGCCCAGAGCTTTTTGAGGGCCTCAGGATCCTCCGCCGCCATGGGCAGCAGCGCTTCATAAGCCATATCGCGCAAGCGGCGGGAAAGCGCAGGGTGCAAGGCATCATGCTTGTCGAGCAGACGGACCAATCGCAGTACCTCGGGCCAATTGCGTGCGCTCTGGTGCACTCGCAACGCCAGACGCAGTGCCTGTGCATGCTTGATGCCATGACTGTTGAGTTCCGAAATGGCTGCCAGCGCATCATCGATCTGCCGGTTGTCTTCGGCCAGCAGCTCGGCCATGGTCATCAGGCGCGCGGTGCGCAAAGCACTGTGTTCACCTGCAGCGCTCAGCCATTCATCACGACGACGATTTTGCTGCAGACGGTGTGCAGAACGGGCACCAATCAGTGCCGCCAACCCAGCGTACTCGGGTGCCAGCGAGGCTTGGGTGGCGGATTTTTCTGCTCGTCCAAATCGACCTTCGAGATAGGCCTTCAAGGCTTCTTGCAATGCCCGTCCCGATTCACGCAATTGACGCGTCGCGCGATAGCGCTCGACCCGGGCGGGCATCGCGAGTGTTATGCGCACCGTGCTGATGATGACAAACATCAGCGCAAACAAGGTCACGATGGTGATGATGAAAAAATTCAGCGACAAGTCCACCCGATAGGGCGGATAGAAAAAAACCACGTTACCCGAATTGAACCGCGCCAGCACTGCCAACCCGATGGCGGCAGCGAACAGTATCAGTATCCAGAGAAAAAAACGCATAGTGGACGCGCCCGGGTCAGGGTCTGCTGGACCGCGACTGGCGCACGGCATTGAGGCTGTGCGACAGGGTTGGCATCTCGATGTTGAGCACACTCTGCTGCAACTGCCTTATCTGCTCGCGGCCCGCCTGGGTCTGCCGCGCGCGGGTGTCGAAGTAGCGGGCAAGCGCGCGATCGGCCTCCATCAGGTCGCTGCGGAAAGCAGCATCGTTGCGAGAGAGCAGCGCAATCCTGGCGTTAAGCAAGCGCAGCTTGAGGTTCTCGCGCGCAAAAAATGCCTCGCCCGGCGAGAGCAGCAGCGCCTCTGGCGAACTGACGACGCGAACCCGCACCAAATCTCGTATGTCGTGCCAAAGATCGCTGGTCCACCGGTGCCAGTAGGCCAACCATGCCTGACGCCAGTCTTCCATAACCGCCGTCGCCGCCGCGCCCGAAGCACCGGAGGCCGGTGCCAGACGCGTCTTGGGCGGGGGAGCAAGTACGGCAGGCTTTTCATCGGACAGCAAAGGCATGCTGTCTATTTCGGCCACCAAGGTATCAAGGCGCAAGGCAATCCCGGTCAGGTCAATATTGGGCAGGCTCTTGAGGTGATCGATATCTTTGGCAATCGCCCGGCGAACCGCAATGAACTGCGGACGATCAGCGCGCGACAGGCGGGCGTCTGCAGTTTGCAAGGCAATCAGAGCGCCGCGCACATTGCCGGCCAGCTGCAGCTGCTGGCTGGCGGTCGAGAGCACCTGCTCGATCTCCGCCAGCGCCCAGTCATCCCGATTTTTGGCAAGATCTTGATAGAGCTGCTCCAGCGCCAGCTGCTGGCCCTGCGATTCGATCTGCTTGGCCTCGAGCAGAGCCACCTTGCCCTGCAATACCTTGAGTTCGTCATCAACACGGCTGGCAATCAGCTTGGTCTGCGTGTTGGTTTGTTCTCCGCTCTGTAGTCGTGTCGCGACTTCACGACGAAGATCGGTCACGTCCGTGCGTGCATTCCACCATTGCAGTGCCAGCAGCAAAGCGAGCGCGCCTATCACGGCTTTGAGTCGGTATTGAGGTTGCTTCAGAATGTCGGGAAACTGCCAGCTGGCAGAGGACGCTGCCTTGAGAGCGTCCGCCTCCGCAGCGGATTCTGCAGATGCGTTGGGTGACGATGTCACCGGGGACGCGCCCGCAGGGGCGGTGGTCGGTTCGGTTGCGGCTGCGTCCGTCGATGCGCTCACTGCTGGTTTGTCGGGTTGTTCGCTCATGTTCGAGATTGTATCGCGGCAAAGAGGGCTTCGTCGCCTGATCCGGTGCGGATGAGTCGTTGAAATCCGAGTTCTTCCGCCGTATGCGCAATTCGCTCATGCGGAACGATGAGCGTACTCATCTGCAATCTGAGCCAAGCATCGGCGCCCGCCACCTCCAGCGTCATTTCTTTCAGGTAGCGCAGCGCTTCTGAACTGGTAATGACCCAGTCGCTCTGTCCGGTGAGCAGGTTGACAAGCTGCGACCTGCGGGCATCGTCCATGACGGGCGCGCAGCGGCGGTATGCCGCTACTTGGTCGACTTCAATCCCCGCGTCGCGCAAACGGTCAGCCAGCAACTCGCGGCCGGTCTCGGCACGAATAATGAGCACTTTCTTACCCGCTATGGCGGGCAAATCAATTACCTCCAGCAAGGTCTCGGAGTCGGTACGCTGCAGGTTGCTGGGGCTCACGATCGGGGCACGATCCGGCGTCAGGCCATGCCGGGCCAGCGCCTGCCGGCTACCCTCTCCCACCACCGCGGCGGTCAATCCCGCTGGCCACTGACCGATGTGGCCAAAAGCAGCATCAATGGCGTTGGGGCTAACGAATGCAACCATCTCGTAATCGGATAAGCGCGCCAAAACCGCCTGCAGCTGGCGCGTATCGTTGAGCGGTTGGATATCCAGCAATGGAAAGTTGCGCGCATCAACCCCCGACGCTCTCAGCCGAGCCACCAGTGGCTCGGCCTGAGCAAAGGGTCGGGTGATGGCAACAGGCCTGTCAATGTGCAGCATGAAAGCCACCTGGGAAAGGAAAGATTCAGTGTTGTCGTCGACACGGCAAATCAGGGATCGCTCGACGACAGCGGCGCGCCCGGTTGAGAAGCAGCGGCCAGCCCCACTGAAACAACTGATACTTACTCGTTCATCTTGCACTCGGCAAGAATGGAACGCGCATCTTGTGACTCGAGCAGACTGGCAATCTGCCGGCCCAGCGCTTCCGGCGCTGTCGACTCGCCATTGATTTCGGCGCGGGCAATCCGTTTGCCATCGGGCGTTGCAACCATGGCTCTCAGATGCATGGCACTGCCATTTACCGTGGCGAAGGCGGCCAGTGGAATCTGGCAACTGCCTCCGAAGGTCAGCGACAAGGTTCTTTCAGCACGAACCGCATGGGCGGTGTCAGGATGATTCAGCGGCGCCAGCAATTGCCGGAGTTCTTCACGGCCGGCAGGAATTTCAATGGCCATCGCACCCTGACCCGGCGCTGGCAGGCTGTCTTCCGGCGCAATGACGGCGCGTATGCGCGAGGCCATGCCCAAGCGCTTGAGCCCCGCGGCAGCAAGAATGATGGCCGCATACTCGCCCTTGTCCAGCTTGCCCAGTCGCGTATCAAGGTTGCCGCGCAACGGATGGATCACGAGACGGGGATAACGGGCAGCGATCAATGCCTGACGGCGCAGACTGCTGGTGCCAACAATGGCACCGTCCGGCAAATCGGCCAGACTGGCGTAGTCGTTCGAGATAAAAGCATCACGTGGGTCTTCACGCTCGAGAATGGCTGCAAGCTCGAAGCCTTCGGGCAATTCCATCGGCACATCCTTGAGAGAATGCACCGCCAGATCGGCCTCCCCATTCTGCATGGCGACTTCCAGCTCTTTGACAAAGAGACCCTTGCCGCCGACCTTGGAGAGCGAGCGGTCAAGAATCTGGTCGCCCCGAGTGGTCATGCCGAGAATTTCTACGGTGCTGTGCGGATATAATTCAAGCAGTCGCGCGCGGACATGCTCAGCCTGCCACATGGCGAGCCGGCTCTCCCGCGAGGCGATGACCAGTTTTCCGGAAAATGATGCGTTCAATGCAGCCTCTCTGAGTCGGGCACAGTATTGAACCTGTGGTCCGTTGCACACCGCTGAAAATGCGGCGGATTCTAACATGCGCACCACCCCCGACCCACCCAAGCGGATTACGATTTTCCTATGCCGACCCAAAAACTTCCCACACGCACGAACCGGACCGCCGACAAGGACGCACCGCTCAAAGAAGATATCCGTCTGCTCGGGCGGCTGCTGGGCGACGTGATCCGCCAACAGGAGGGTGAACCGGTCTTCGAGATTGTCGAGACAATTCGCCAGACAGCCGTGCGATTTCGCCGTGAATCCGATCCGCAGGCCGGCGCCGATCTAGACCGACTGCTGAAAAAACTGACACGTGACCAGACCAATGCGGTGGTTCGCGCTTTTTCGTATTTTTCCCATCTGGCCAACATCGCCGAGGATCAGCATCACAATCGGCGGCGGCGCGCCTATTTGCTGGCGGGCTCGGCACCGCAGGCAGGCAGCATCGCCGCCACCCTGTACAAACTCGATACGGCTGGCGTATCTGGCAAAGCGGTTCAGTCATTTTTCTCGGATGCGCTGATCTCGCCAGTGCTAACCGCACATCCTACGGAAGTGCAGCGAAAAAGTATTCTGGACGCTGGTCGAGAAGTGGCAAGGCTGCTGGCTGCCCGCGACCTGCCCATGACCACTGGAGAGAAAAGTCGTAATGCGGAACTGTTGCACGCCGAAGTCGCCAAGCTGTGGCAGACGCGCATGCTGCGTTACTCCAAGCTCACCGTCGATGACGAGATTGAAAACGCACTCTCTTATTATCGAATTACTTTTTTGCGTGAGCTGCCCGGCCTGATGGATGACATCGAATCGGAAATCACGACGCAGTACCCGCATAGCCGCCGCCATCCATTGCCGCCTTTTCTGCAAATGGGCAGCTGGATCGGTGGTGACCGTGACGGCAACCCCAATGTCAATGCGTCGACCATGACGCGTGCCATGTCGCGACAGTCGACAACGATTCTGGATTTTTATCTCGAAGAGGTACACGCACTAGGTGCCGAATTATCAATCTCGACACTGCTGGTGTCGGTGAGCCCTGCGCTACAAGAGATGGCCGACACCTCACCCGATCAATCACCGCATCGTACCGATGAGCCTTACCGGCGCGCACTGATTACCGTGTATGCACGTCTGGCAGCGACTGCACGCAAACTGGGTGTACAAAATATTTTGCGTCAGGAGGTCGGTGCACAAGAACCCTATGATGATGCGGCTGGCTTCATTGCCGATATGGATGTAATTGCTGATTCATTACGCGCCAATCATGGTCTGCCGCTGACGCGGCCGCGACTCGATACCCTGCGACGCGCTGCCGAGATTTTTGGATTTCATCTTGCAACGCTGGATATGCGTCAGAGCTCGGACGTGCATGAGCGCGTGCTCTCGGAGCTGTTTCGCGCTGCCGGCGTGGTGGCCGATTATGCGGCCCTGGATGAAGAGCAAAAGCGCGCGCTGCTGTTAGCTGAGCTATCTCAGCCCCGACTACTGACCTCGCCTTACCTTAACTATTCGTACGAAACGAATTCGGAACTGGGCGTCATACGGATGGCAAAAACTGTCCGCGAACAGTTCGGGCATCGCGCAATACGCAACTACATCATCTCGCACACTGAAACCGTATCCGATTTGCTTGAAGTGTTCCTGCTGCAAAAAGAAACCGGGTTGCTGCGTACCAGTGATGGCAGCTTGTCCGCCGAAGCTGAACTGATGGTCATCCCCTTGTTCGAAACGATCCCTGATCTGCGCAACGCCCCCGCGATCATGGATGGCATGCTCTCGCTTCCCGGCATTCGTGCGCTGATAAGTCGCCAGGGCGATTTGCAAGAGGTCATGCTGGGCTATTCGGATTCGAACAAAGACGGAGGCTTCCTGACGTCGAACTGGGAACTGTACAAGGCCGAAGTGGGACTGGTTCAGGTATTCCGCCAGCATGATGTGAAGCTGCGTCTGTTCCACGGTCGCGGTGGTACCGTTGGTCGCGGCGGTGGTCCAAGTCATGAAGCGATTCTGGCACAGCCAGCGGGCACGGTGAATGGTCAGTTTCGTCTGACCGAACAAGGCGAGATTATTGCGTCAAAATTTTCCAATCCCGAAATCGGACGTCGAAACCTCGAACTCGTCGTCGCAGCGGTCATGGAAGCGAGTCTGACGCCCGAAAAAACTGACATCAAACATACCCGGCGCCTGGCAGAGTTCGAAGACATCATGGAACAACTCTCTGCACACGCCTATCGCGCCTACCGTGATCTGGTGTACGAGACACCAGGCTTCACCGATTATTTTTTTGCGGCCACACCCATTGCCGAAATTGCAGAATTGAACATTGGTTCACGTCCGGCCTCGCGCAAATCAACGCGCCGCATTGAAGATCTGCGCGCCATTCCCTGGGGTTTTTCATGGGGGCAGTGTCGACTGCTGTTGCCGGGCTGGTATGGCTTTGGCAGTGCCGTCCATGTCTGGCTGGGAGAAGATAAATCGCGCACAAAAAAAATCACACTACTGCGTGCGATGCTCAAGGAGTGGCCTTTCTTCTCTACCCTGCTGTCGAACATGGACATGGTGTTAGCCAAAACGGATCTTGCCGTTGCCTCGCGCTATGCAGGGTTGGTACCTGACAAAAAACTGCGGAATATGATCTTCAAGCGCATCGCCGCAGAACATGAACTGGTCACTGAATCTCTGGCGATGATCACCGGATCGCGCGAACGTCTGGCAAACAATCCGACGCTGGCGCGCTCGATCAAGAACCGCTTTGCTTATCTCGATCCCCTGAACCACCTGCAGGTCGAGCTGATCAAACGCCATCGCAGCTGGAAAGAGCAAGGCAGAGAACCGGATATTCGCGTGCACCGAGGTATTCATTTGTCCATTAACGGTGTCGCAGCGGGCTTGCGCAATACAGGTTGATGCGTTCTTTCAAAACGAGATAAGGCAACCCTTCATCTATAATCGCGGCAAGCTCAACGCCACAGAAAAGACTCACCTATGAATGAACAGTTCTCCAAAAAGAGCGAGGCCTGGTCCGCACGATTCTCCGAGCCTGTATCGGATCTGGTCAAACGCTACACCGCATCGGTATCCTTTGATCAACGTCTGGCAAGTGTTGACATACAGGGTTCATTAGCGCACGCGGAAATGCTGGCTCATCAGAAAATCATCAGCGCGCAGGATTATGCAGATATCCAGCGCGGGATGGCGCAGATACAAGCCGAAATCGCCGAGGGCAAATTCACATGGCTGCTTGATCTGGAAGATGTGCATCTGAATATTGAAAAGCGCCTCACTGAACTGGTGGGCGATGCGGGCAAACGGCTGCACACCGGCCGCTCGCGCAATGATCAGGTGGCAACGGACATTCGCCTTTATCTGCGGGCTGCAATTGACGATATCTCAGTGCTGCTGCGTGGGCTGCGTATGGCTCTGGTCGATCTGGCAGAAAAAAATGCCGACACGATTCTGCCTGGCTTCACGCATATGCAGGTGGCACAGCCGGTGACTTTTGGTCATCACATGCTCGCTTATGTGGAAATGTTCGGGCGCGATGCCGAGCGCATGGCAGATTGCCGCAAACGGGTCAATCGACTGCCCCTGGGTTCGGCCGCACTGGCCGGAACCACGTTCCCTATCGATCGTGAACGCGTAGCAGACTCACTCGGATTCGACGATGTGTGCCACAACTCGCTCGATGCCGTGTCCGACCGCGATTTTGCAATTGAATTCTGCGCAGCCTCAGCGCTGATCATGACGCATATTTCACGGCTCTCTGAAGAGCTGGTGATCTGGATGAGCCCGCGTGTAGGTTTCATTGATATTGCCGATCGTTTCTGTACCGGCTCATCAATCATGCCGCAGAAAAAAAATCCGGATGTCCCCGAGCTGGCTCGCGGAAAAACCGGCCGTGTCAATGGCCATCTGGTCGCCTTGCTGACGCTGATGAAAGCCCAGCCGCTGGCCTACAACAAGGACAATCAGGAAGACAAGGAGCCGTTGTTCGATACGGTCGACACCGTCATTGATACGCTGAGAATCTTTGCCGATATGGCGGGCGGTATCGCGGTCAAGCCCCAGGCAATGCGGCAAGCTGCACTACAAGGCTATGCGACGGCCACCGATCTGGCGGATTATCTGGTCAAAAAAGGGCTGCCCTTCCGCGATGCGCACGAGGCAGTTGCCCATGCGGTACGTGCTTGCGAGCAGCGCGGCTGTGACCTGGCCGCGTTGTCAACCGAGGAACTTCGGCAGTTCTCCGAGCTGATTGGGCCGGATGTCCACCAGGTACTGACGCTGGAAGGCTCGGTCGCGGCCCGCCATCACGTGGGCGGAACCGCCCCTGAACAGGTTCTTCTGGCAATCCAGCGGGTTCGCACGCTGCTCGCCTGACATTCAGCGCCCACGAAAGCATCCGCGTCTTTTAAGACCTGGATGCTTTTTTTTTATGGCAATGTTGTGATAAAACGTCGAAGCCGCCCAAAAATCAACCAATCGATAAAGTGAAGTGCAAACTGCTGCAAAGCAGCACGGGAACATAATCAGGTATCAGCTAAATTTTCGGTCACGCTTGCCGACCCTTTTTTCCCGGTTTTGAAATCTCGGGGGATGTATGGCAGCAGCGAACCCGGCAGTAAAAAATTAAAAATCAAGGAGACACTGATGCAATTAACAGTTATTGATCAAACACCTTACGGGTGTGCCGCCGGAGATCAAAAATCAGCGGTTCAGACGCGCCGTCCTCACTCACCTTGTTTACGGTGATGGCGGAATCATCTCGCTACTGATCCTTAAGTCAATTTTCGCGAAAGAAATACGACCATGTCATTCCTATTGTCTCTATCGAAATATATCGATGCGCTGAACGAAAGAATCGGCCTGAGCATCAGTTGGGCTTTGCTACTTGCAGTACTGATTTGCAGCGGCAATGCCATTGTCCGATATGCCTTCAATACCAGCTCCAACGCATGGCTGGAAATTCAGTGGTATTTGTTCGGGGCCATTTTCCTTCTGGCCGCATCGTACACACTTCGCCGTAACGAGCATGTCCGCATTGATGTCATCGTGGGACGCTTTTCGAAACGTACGCAAGTCTGGATCGATGTCTTCGGATTTCTTTTCTTCTTACTGCCCGCTACGCTGCTGATTCTCTACTTTGCTGTGCCATTTGCGATGGAGTCGGTGCGCAATCAGGAAGTCTCCAGCAATGCCGGCGGACTGATTGTATGGCCTGCAAAAATTCTTATCCCGATTGGTTTCCTGCTGCTGACGCTGCAGGGTGTCTCCGAGCTGATCAAGCGCGTGGGATTTCTGATGGGCCAGATCGATGCCAGCGTTTTCGAAAAGCAGAGCACGACCCCTGCGGAAGAAATCGAGGCGATCAAAGCCGCCAATAACCTGAACTGATCTGAATCGAGGCGCGTCATGACTGAATTTCTGATTGCGAACATGGCGCCTGTCATGTTCGTTGCACTGGTTGTTTTCCTGCTATCGGGTTTCCCCGTAGCCTTTTCACTCGCCGCCAATGGCTTGATGTTCGGACTGATCGGTATCGAAGTGGGACTTTTGAAGCCCGAGTTGCTTCAGGCTCTGCCCAATCGCCTGTTCGGCATCATGGCAAACGACACCCTTCTTGCTATCCCGTTCTTCACCTTCATGGGTCTGATTCTTGAGCGCTCGGGGATGGCCGAGGATCTGCTCGACACCATAGGCCAGCTATTTGGACCGCTGCGCGGCGGCGTTGCCTATGCGGTGATTTTTGTTGGCGCGCTGCTGGCGGCCACCACCGGTGTGGTAGCGGCCTCGGTGATCTCCATGGGGCTGATTTCGCTGCCCGTCATGCTGCGGTATGGCTATGATCGCCGGATCGCCTCAGGCGTGATCGCTGCATCCGGCACGCTCGCGCAAATCATTCCGCCCTCGCTGGTTCTCATCGTGATGGCAGATCAACTGGGGCGCTCGGTCGGTGACATGTACCAGGCGGCCTTCTTGCCCGGCTTGTTGCTTACTATCATGTACGCAGGCTATGTGCTGTTGCTGTCACTGGTGCGCCCAGCCGCGCTGCCCGCCCTGCCTCTCGAAGCGCGGAATCTGCGCGAAGACAATGGCCGCAGCGGCATCGTTTCACTTTTCGTGGTGATCGCGGCTGGCCTTGCTGCTGGCTGGTTGTTCAACAAGTTTTATTTGAGTTCCAAGCCCACGCTCAAGCCGGATGAAGCGATCGTCTACAGCGGCGTTGTGACTGTATTCCTGACTTATACGCTGGCCATTCTGAACAACAAGCTCAAGCTGGGTCTGCTCTCCAAACTGGCAGAGAAAGTGGTGCTGGTGCTTGTGCCCCCTCTGGCACTGATCTTCCTGGTCCTGGGCACGATCTTCGTGGGTATCGCGACGCCTACCGAGGGCGGTGGCATGGGTGCACTGGGTGCCTTGATCCTTGCATTGATGAACCGTCGCCTGTCCACTGATTTGCTCAAGCAGGCGATGAATTCCACCACGCGGCTCTCCTGCTTCGTGTTGTTCATCCTGATCGGCTCAAGCGTGTTCTCCTTGGTGTTCCGGGGCGTCAACGGTGATCTGTGGGTCGAACATCTCTTGACCTCCCTGCCGGGTGGAACTGCTGGCTTTCTCATCGTTGTCAACATCCTCTTCTTTGGCCTGGCATTTTTCCTCGACTTCTTTGAACTGGCGTTCATTCTGGTACCACTTGTGGGACCGGTAGCGGACAAGTTAGGTATCGACCTTATCTGGTTCGGTGTGCTGTTGTCCGTGAACATGCAAACCTCATTCATGCATCCGCCTTTTGGATTTGCACTGTTCTACCTGCGCTCGGTCGCACCCAAAGAAGTCAAAACCAGTGACATTTACTGGGGTGCAGTACCCTTCGTCGGGATTCAGGTAGTGATGGTCGCGTTGATCATCGCCTTCCCTGCCCTGATTTCTGTGGGTACCAAAACCGACATGAAAGAGCAAATCGAATTGAATATCGACATGTCTGGTAACAGTCTCGACGAACTGAGCAACACCGAGTTCTCATTCGATGGCGATACCGGCAGTGGTGATATCAAGCTGGATATGGAGCCACCACCCACGAAAAAATAAGGCAGAGGTAATCAGTGCCTTTCAAGGCACTGATGTGAAAGCGCATCCTCAGGGGTGCGCTTTTTTATTGTCTTTGTCCTCGGAGCGTTTTAGTGGCTTACACACCGCAAACCGATGATAATTTGCGGCAATCTATTTCAGTAGCAATTAACTCTCCCGCAACACTGATTGTGGGAGATGTTACTGCTTGCCAAAAAAATCCCGCCGTAGCGGGATTTTTTAAGCAGAGAGTAAGGGATAAACAGGTTTATTTACGGCTGATCAAATAAGCTTGCATCGGTGTCTCGGCAACTGCGTACCAGTTATTCTGATCCTGACGGAAGCGACGCCATGGATCCAGCACCTTCTTGAATTTCGGATTCTTTGCCGCTTCCTCTTCGAAAACCTCCAGAGCCGCTTTGTGGCAGGCATCCAGGATCGGCTTGGAGAACGAGCGTAGCTTCACACCATTCTTGATCAGCCGAGCCAATGCTGCCGGGTTACGTGCATCGTACATCGCTTGCATCGTGACATGGGCCTCATAGGTCGCCACTTCAAGCGCTGCCTGATAGTCCTTGGGCAGCTTGTCCCACTCTTTCTGGCTTACATAGAACGATAACTGCGCACCGGCTTCCCACCAGCCGGGTGCGTAATAGAAGGGGGCCACCTTGTTAAATCCCAGCTTTTCATCATCATAGGGGCCGATCCATTCAGCCGCATCAATCGTGCCTTTTTCCAATGCCGGATAGATGTCGCCACCAGCGATTTGCTGCGGCACCACACCAAGACGCTGCATGACACGCCCGGCAAATCCGCCAACACGCATTTTCAGGCCATTCAGGTCTTGCGGCGAATTGACTTCCTTGCGAAACCAGCCACCCATCTGACAGCCTGTGTTGCCACCCATGAAATTCACGATACCGTAGTCATTGAAAAACTCCCGCATCAACTGACGACCACCCCCCTGATCCATCCAGGCTGTTTGCTGTCGTGATGTCATGCCAAAGGGTATCGAGGTGTCGAATGCAAAGGTCGCATCCTTCCCAAAATAATAGTAAGAGGCAGAGTGTCCGATCTCTACCGTACCGGCCTGTACCGCATCCAGCACTTGCAGCGCCGGTACGATTTCACCGCCCGGGAATACGCGAATATTGAATTTTCCATCGGTTAATTGAGCAACGCGCTTTGCCAGAATCTCGGACGCACCATAGATGGTGTCGAGGGATTTGGGAAAGCTGGAAGCAAGTCGCCAGTTAATGGTCGGACTGGTCTGCGCAATGGCAGGCGCTGCCACGATACCGACCGCTGCACCAGCAGCCGCTGTTTTGATGAAAGCACGACGTGTCATGAGTGTGTCCCCTTCTCCCAGTTTAAAAATAGAGCGCCAACCCACTGATCGGAGTTATTGCGAGTCTGCGCCTTCGCTGTTAAAACAATGGCAATTCTAGGAGGGGGGCTTCAAGAACAGCAATAGGCAAATCAATGCAACTGCGCATCTGTTGTTTACTCGCACTATCTGAAACATTTCTGCACAATTAACAAAAATTTCCCGGTACCACCGTGAATAAAAACGCAGGGAAAGACATGTCGTAAAACTGCATCAATTCGCGAAAAAAATTTCCGGAAAATTAGTATTACCTGAGTTGCCTGATATTTCCTCGAAGCATAACTACAAAGAAAATTTCGCGCATGCTTTTGCGGACAATCAGTTTGGTCGAAAGCAAATGAGGGACAGAAAGCGATTGCAGGCGGGGAACTATGGAAGTCTTAAGAGCCTTATATGGATGCCTCCCGGAGATCAAACGATTTTTGCATGCTGACGTCGAGGTAAGGCTGCAGTCTTATATTCGGCCTGTTGATGCAGGCTGATTTGCCTGCTGGCCCTGATGGAATTCGCTGACGGACACCTTATCTATCTCTCGAACATAGTGTTCATAGGCTCTAAGAACACGCGGTATCAGCCCGCTGCACAGCGCACCCACAACGACAGGGCGGGCAGTACAGCGGGGAAATCAAGGAGGCGGAACCCAGCCCGCAGACCGATATGACGGGCGCCACGCTAGAAAGATTGAGTGCACAACGATTGGGCGCAGAGTGCGCAGGTGCAGCGCGAGTCGACGCAGAACAACCTGCGACAAAACGACTGGCGCAGCCCCGGGGTTTACATACCCGCGACTGCGCCAGACAGATAGAGCGTAAATCGGGATAGCTGTGTCACAAGAGTTTTCAACCGCCCGCGATCGTCATCGAGCTGATCAGGATGGAGCCCGTCTTTTTGGTACCGCGAACCAAAACATCAGCGCCAATCGCAGCAATATCCTTGAACATATCCCTCATGTTGCCTGCAATCGTGATTTCCTCGACAGGGTATTGAATCACGCCGCGCTCCACCCAGTAGCCTGAAGCACCGCGCGAGTAATCGCCTGTGACGTAATTGACGCCATGCCCCATCAGCTCGGTCACCAGCAAACCGGTGTCCAGCTTTCTGAGCATCGCGATGAAATC
>JAJTGC010000026.1 GCA_021298975.1 Oxalobacteraceae bacterium | reverse complement strand
ATGCCACGTATTTACGTGCTGATTGATGTGAGTAAATCGATGGAAGCGCATGCACCGTTTTTTCTGCGCATAGGGCGGGTGTTCAGTCAGGTACTCAATGCGCGCGTGCTGGTTTTTCATACCCGAATCAGTGAAATCACGCAGCTACTGAATCGCAATAGCGGCCGTGTGCAGGAAAAAATCAATGCAGTCACCTTTGGTTTCGGCGGCGGCACCAAGATCGCCACCAATCTTGACACCTTCCTGAAGGTGCATGTGGGCAGGGCGCTGGGCAACAGAGATTTGGTTTATGTACTCTCTGACGGCTACGATACCGACGCACCTGCCGATACTGCGCGGGCAATCAGGGCGGTCAGACAACGTGGTGCCAAACTCTTCTGGTTGCATCCAACCAAGGACCTGCCTGGCTCGGAGGCGATACTGCAAAGTCGTCAGTGGATCAGTGGCTTTCTGGCGGTGAACAACTTGCAGAGTCTGGAAAAGCTGGTCGATCTGCATTAGGGTCACCCATGTCGCTGATTTTGATGGAGAATCCGCGTATGACGCGACAGGAATCGGCGATTTTTGCCAATCAATCAATAGGGAGCAGTCCATGGGTTGTTTATTGAAGCAAGGTGGTGGCTTGTATGCTCGGCTGCGGGTCGGTGCGGTGCTGCTGGCCGCCGGCGAAGGATCACGCCTCGGCAGCGTGCCCAAATGTCTGTTGCGCTTGCAGGGCGTGCCGCTGATCAATCGCCACCTGATCGCGTTGAGTGGCGGTGGTGTGGATGAAGTGGTTGTGGTGACGGGCTACCATCATGCGGAGATCGAGCCTGCTGTGGAAACTTTTCCCGTCACCGTTGTACGCAATCCGAACCCTGAAGCAGGTCAGCAGTCGTCAGTAAGGCTGGGACTGGAAGCACTCGGTACGAAGTTTGATGTCATTCTGATCGCGTTGGCCGACCAGCCACTGCTCAGCAGTGCCGAATTTACTGAACTCATCGCAGCGTTCAAGAAGCGTCCATTAGGTACCGCGATTGTGTACCCGGAGGTGAACGGACAACGAGGTAACCCAGTGGTGTTTTCCGGCGAGGTGGTGGCTGATCTGCTCGCAACGAACCAAAAAATTGGTTGCCGAAAATTCATTGATGAAAATCCGATGCTGGTTCACCAATACCGCACTGAAAATGACCGATTCATTCTGGATATTGATACCCCTGAGGATCTCGACGCTTTTGAAAAAAGAACCGGTTGGAAATTAACCATGCCCTTGGAAACGGCAAGCTGATGCAGGGCTTGTGGCCGGTACCGATGGATGTACAGCATTGTCCGCAGGCTGCGGAAATCAATCCGGTACTGGTGCGCGCTTTTACAGCGATGCGATCGCTGCAGGACCCGGACGGGCCAAAAAATTTTTACGCGAGCGCCGATGATTTAATCAGTCGCATGCAGCTACCCGAGTTTTCTGTGCTGTTGAATTTCATCGCAACCTCGGTGCAGCATGTGGCAAAACAGGCCAATGCGCAGTCGTGGCCTGCAGGAAAACTGCTCATGGATCTGCAATTTGCTGGATGCTGGTTTCAGATTCAAAACGGGCAGGCCTTTCATGATGTCCACACCCACGGTAATTGTTCCTGGTCGGGGGTGTACTACCTTCAAATAGATGCTGCGGCTGAACGACGGCAGCATGCTGAACTGGGTGAATGTAATGGCGTGACGCGCTTTTACGGTCCCTATTCTCAGTTTCAGGCGGGTGCGTATATGGATATGGGGAATGCGTACCTGCAAAAAAACAGCATCGATATTCAACCAGAAGAGGGGATGCTGGTATTGTTTCCGTCTTATTTGCCACATAAAGCGATGGCCTACGAAGGCAAAAAAGACCGCGTCATCGTGTCATTCAATGTGCAGATCAATGCGCGCTCTGGCAATCAGATTCATGCTTATACCGGCACCTGAAGCCAGCGCTGTCTGACGGCGCGCACAAAAGAGCGCTGCTTGCGCGACGCACCCGGTGCGTCTTGCCGCAGTAGCCGCGAACCACCCCTGACAACGCCAAACAAAAAATCAAGCGCTCCAGATCAGCTCTGCGAGATCGCTTCCATGACGCTGGTGAGCAAAGCGGCACACTGGGCCGGACTTTCTTCATGAGCGAGATGCCCCAGCATGGGCCACAGCACCTGATGCGACTGAGGCAATCGACGCGCAATCTGCGCTGCCTGTATCGCGGGTACGGTCGTGTCGTTCTCCGCTGCCACCATCCAGACCGGCAGCGAGAGTCGTGGCAATTCACGCTCAAGCGGCTCCAGATCCCAATGCGCCATCATCGCCAGCGCGGCAGACACATGGCCGGGACTGCGCACCAGACGCGCATACAAGTCCATACCGACTTCATCCAGCAATGAGCCCGTACTGCGCACCAGTTTCTGAACCACCGCAGGGTCCGTCGCCTGCCATGCAAAAAAGCGCGACGCCGCCGAACCCGACGCAAGCAAACGCGCCACCGGCGAAAAAAACTGTCCGGCCAGGCCACCAAATGCAATAAAGGCGCCATTGAGACTGACCAGGGCTGCTGGTGAAATCGACTTGTCAAGAATCATGCGCGCCGCCACGGCGGCACCAGCCGAGTGGCCTGCGATGACCGTTGGCGAAATGTTCAGCGCTTGCAGCAAGGCCGCCACATGGCGCGCCATACCCGGCAAAGATTGCGCCGCGTTGGGCGGCATCGTCGTGAATGCGTGACCGGGTAAATCCATGAGGATCACGCGGTAACGCAGCGCGAGCAAAGGCGCCACATCGCGCCATGAATGGGAAGATGAACCCGTACCATGCAGCAGCACCAACACCGGCGCATCCGCTTGCGTGGGACCAAATTGCTGCACATGCCAATGCAGGCCTGCCGCTTTTACAAAACGACTGGCGCCGCGGTTGGGCCAGTCGCGGCCATCAATCTCCCATTGCAATCGATTGCTCAAGCTAGCCAGCTCCGTTCCGGGTTGCTGCGCGAACCGCCATCGACACTGCCGCGGCGCCGGCATGCGGCAGGGGGATATAACGGGCGCGCATCGCGCCGGCAAGTTGCGCGGCTTCCTGTTGCGGTTTGGGTGAGGTATCAATGAACAGCAATGGCACTTGCAGCGCCGAGAGCTGACGTGCCGCCTGGGTCGCTTCGGCTTGCGCACGCTCGCGTCCACCGGTGCCATCACGCGCCACATTGGCGCGGCCATCGGTGAGCAGAACAACGACCGGCGACTGCCCGCGGCGGCGCAAACCTTCGGCGACGCTCGCTGCCGTATCGATGGCGGTGGCCAGTGGTGTACCACCCCCACCGGGCAATCCTGACAAGCTGCGCTTGGCTCGCACGAGCGAGCGCGTCGGTGGCAACAGCAATTCAGCCACCTTGCCGCGAAAAGCAATCAGCGCGACTTGATCGCGCCGGACATAACAATCGGCCAGCAGCAATTCCACTGCGCCCTTGGCCTCGGCCAACCGGTGCAAGGCCGATGAGCCCGAGGCATCCACAACAAACAAAGTGGTCGTCGCGGTTTTTTGTTTGATGCGTGCGATATGAAAATCATCGGAGCGTACCTGCACGCGCTGTTGCGCCTCTGGACCCAGCGCCGCTTTGCGAATTTTTTGCCAGGGCGCTGCTGCACGCAGCGTGTCAATCAAATGCAGACGACTGCCATGCGCGGGCTGCGCGCGCCGCGATCCTGCAGGCCGTCCGCGCTGACCACCTTTGACTGTCGCGCCGGATTTGCCGCTGATGGCACGCTGCTGCAAACTACCGGCCAGCAGCTGCGATAACAAACCGGCCGGAATCGCCGCCTTGGCAGCATCAAGTACGCGATCTTCCATGGGTTTGGTTTCACCGGGATCGGGTGGCGGTGTGTCGTGATCTTTCTGATCGTCCTGATTTTCATCGGGCGGCGGCGCTGCATCCTGTTGCTGTTCAGCGGGTGGTTCAGGGTCTTCTTCGTCCTGCGCTTCAGATTCCGGTGCCGGTGGCATACGCGTCGCACGTGGCCCGAGCACGAGTGATGCGGCAATGCGCGCGTCCTCATCGGTGGCCGTGTCATTGCCGTCCAGTGCCGCGCTCGCGCGTGCAACGGCCAGCGCCATGATCGATGCGCGCATGGAATCAACCCCAAGCGCTAAGGCGGTGCCACATAAAACCTTCAGCATCGGCTCCGGCACCGCAATGTCGGCGCATCTTGCACGTGCAGCGACAATCTCGTCGACCAGGCCGGCCATCATGTGCTGCATATCGGTGTCATTGACTCTGCGCGGCGAGATCGCACGCAAATCAAGCTCGAAAGCCAGTCGGTCGCGCAAGGCCGGCGACAGTGATTCTTCTTCCGACAAACCTTCATCCAGCGCGACCACAGCAAAGCGCGTCGCACGTCGCTCAGCCAGACCATCACGCTCAAGCACCACGGCACCCTCATCCATGACTTGCGTCAGTCGGGCGGCTGTCGATGTCGGCAAGCGCTCTGCCATCGTCAGTATCAGTGTCCCGCCGTCAGCCTCTACCAGCAGCCCATGCTGCAACACCGGCCGACCGGTAGCGAGTGTCGCGGACAAATCCAGACCACCCAACAAGCGCTCGTCCGTAATGGACACCGGCATGCGCACCCAGCGTGACGGACTCATCAGCGAGCGCAGTAAATTCAGCCAGCTGTCACGCACCGGCCCGGCGGCTGCGCGTACTCGTACGCCACCCAGTGCGCCGGGATCAATCGCCAGCAGCACCGCCACCTGCACAGCCTGCTGCCAGAGTCTGTCCTGAATTTCGTCGGATGAATGGTCAGCGGGCTGGCTCATGCGTATCAATTAATGATGCGGGTTGGTCATTCGAGTTCATGAGCCGGACTCGTGCATGCATTCGATCCGCTGCGACTGCCCGAGCGAATCTGTATGCAGTCGAACGCAAGCAATCGAACACAGGCGCAGCCAAGCCCAAGTCAGACAAAGACTTCTTCGACCGCACGCGCAACGCGCGTACCTGAACCAGCGTCGTCGAGTGGATTGCGACGCAGCCGGTGTCGCAACGCGGGTGCAGCCATGCGTTTGAGATGGCCGTCATTGACGACATCGTGCCCCTCATAGGCAGCCAGCGCACGCGACGCACGCATGAGCGCAAGCTCGCCCCGCAGACCATCGGTACCCAGAGCCATGCAGAGTTGCGCGGCACGCATGAGCGCGTGATCCGGCACCTCAACGTCCGGTAGTTTTTTGCGGGCCGCAACAATGCGGCGCCGAATTTTTTCATCTTCCTTGCGCCAGGTTTCTATGAAAGCCTCGGGTGATCGTTCATAAGCATCGCGGCGCCGAACGACTTCGATGCGCAGGGTCAGATCGGTCGGTGTGGTCACATCAACGGCGAGACCGAAACGATCCAGCAATTGCGGACGCAATTCACCCTCTTCCGGATTGCCGCTGCCCACCAGCACGAAACGCGCCGGATGCCGCACGGACAAACCTTCGCGTTCCACCATGTTTTCGCCAGAGGCCGCGACGTCGATCAGCAAATCGACCAGATGGTCTTCGAGCAAATTGACTTCATCAATGTAAAGAAATCCCCGATTGGCTCGCGCTAGCAAACCGGGCTCGAAGGCTTTGATGCCTTGCGATAAGGCGCGCTCCAGATCCAACGCGCCCACCACACGATCTTCCGTCGCGCCGAGCGGCAGATCAACCACGGGTACGGTTTTGAGCACGCTTTTTGGGTGGCCATGGGCCTTGAGCGGCGCGCACTGTTCGCAGGAGGGCGTGCCGGGCTCGGGATCACAGCCGTAAGGACAATGCGCCATCGCACGCATTTTCGGCAGCAGGGCAGCCAGCGCACGAACGGCAGTGGACTTGCCCGTACCCCGATCGCCAAAAACCAGCACACCACCCACGCCAGGATCGACGGCCGCCACGAGAATGGCATGCTTCATCTCGTCCTGACCCACGATGGCTGAAAAAGGAAAACTAACGCTCATGAACATCTTCTCCGGAGGTTTTTCGGGCGCCCCAGCGCCGCCATAAATCGGATGCGTGGGACAAGCCGGCGGCCAGCAGCAGCACGGCCACCACATACCAAGGAGCGGACACCATGGACGCTCGCAAAGCTATCATCAGGTAGAGCCCGGCCAGCAGCGTGGCCTGCAGTTCCGACATCGGGATACCGCGCCCCGTGCGGCGATGCCACCAGGACAGCACGCCCCATTCGATCAAAGTGACTGTGATCACGATGTCAATCAGCAGCGTGCCAGAAAAGATCTCTTGCAAGGTGCTTCCCCAAAATCGCAGCCCGTGCTGCTTGTTGCCATTGTTTTACCGGATAGCCCGAGCGCCCGGCGATTTACTGCCCGTTTATCTCTGATGTTGTCAGACTATTCGGACACCTGTTACTAAAGTGTAACCCTGAAAGTGCGGCTTGTGACGTGCTGAGGGTTATTGAATTTGGAAGCCGCGCTACAGGGACAGGGATTTGTTGGGGGCCTTTGAGCGAAGGCAAGGCTTCGGTGTGACGGATTGAAAATTTTTGTGTCGCTGGCTCGATTTCGCCCCGCGCCACCAGAGTGTGAGCAAAGCCCTCGTTAGCGATAACGGGGGCTTTTTGCATTTGGAGCAGGCTATTCGCACATTGAAAAACATCGGTTGAACTTCCCCGAGACCGTAATTACAATGTACATATGAATTCGCTCCGATTTGAATGGGATGCCCGCAAGGCTTCGACCAATCGCAAGAGGCATGGAATTTCATTTGAAGAGGCGAAATCTGCCTTTTACGATGAGCATGCGAAGCTGATTGACGACCCCGACCACTCGGCCGATAAAGAGAGATTCATATTATTGAGCCTTAGTTTTTCCTTGCGACTGGTCGTGGTGTATCACTGCTACCGGGGTGCAGACGATATTGCTCGCATTATCTCTGCAAGAAAAGCCACGACCCACGAGACGAAATCTTATAAAAAAGGTGATTGCCATGCGCGATGAGTATGATTTTTCAAAGGCTCGCAAGAATCCGTATTCAACGCAGTTGAAGAAATCCATCACCATCCGGCTTGATGAAGATTCTGTTATTTATTTCAAAGCCATTTCTGAAGAAATTGGAATTCCTTATCAAACTCTGATAAACCTTTATCTGCGTGACTGCGCCACATCTCATAGAAAATTAAATCTTAATTGGAAATGATTTACACCCGGATGAGGCATCCTCAGCCCGGTTCGATTCCGCCCCGGGCCACCAAGATGTACAAAAACCACCTTTGGGTGGTTTTTTTATTTGTCCCTTGTTGGTTTGCTTCGCAACTCGTATACTTGTACCACTTATTGAACAAGTGCGGCCGGAGGCTTTATGCGAGTAATCAACTTCTCTGATGCAAGAAACCAGCTCAAGCAAGTCATTGATCAAGTCGTCGATGACGCTGACTTCACTGTGATCGCCAGACGCGATGCGCAGGATGCAGTTGTGATGTCTCTGGATACTTTCAACAGCTTGATGGAAACACTCCATCTGATGAAAAGTCCCGCCAACGCCAAGCATCTGGAAAAATCCATCACCCAATATCGCAAGGGTCAAACCAAAACCAAGGGATTGGTCGATGCGGAGTAAGCTGGTCTGGACCAACGCAGCGTGGGAAGACTATGTTTACTGGCAAAGCCAGGATAAAAAGACACTCAAGCGCATTAATCTGCTTGTCAAAGAGGTGATGCGCGATCCCGAAGTCGGCATTGGCAAGCCAGAGCCTTTGCGAGAAAACCTGTCAGGGTTTTGGTCCCGACGTATCGATGACACACATCGCCTGGTCTACGCGATTGAAAAAGACCAGATTGTCGTGATCGCTTGTCGATATCACTACGAATAAAGTCGAACATCGGATCTGACATTCTCGACCCGGTTCGATTCCGCCCAGGGCCACCAAGATGTTCAGGGTGTGTTGGCGAGACATCGTTTACCCATCCCTCCTCATTTGTCCTCATCGCTCCATACGGTCGTTTCTAACCCGTTGATTCGTATCAGCAGGAAAGCCCCTGATGACTGATGCGCTGGTTGACCTTTGACGAGCCAACAAACACCCTGGGGTGTAATAATTACCCGTTCGGGAAAGTTCTGCTTAAAAAGCTCACTCTTTTACGAAAAATTCCCGAACGGGAAATATAGCTTGCCTCCTTCTTTGAACTGGCCGATAATTTCCCGAACGGGAAACAAGATCAGTGATGAGCTCCATACAGACCACAAAACAACTCGGTGACGCACTACGTGCTGCACGCAAGCAACTGGGCCTGACACAGCCTCAGCTGGCTCTGGCTGCAGGCGTTGGGGTGCGCTTCATCGTCGACCTTGAAGCAGGCAAGGCCACGCTCCGGCTGGAAAACGTGCTGCGGGTGATTGACGCCCTGGGAGGAACGCTCCAACTCATCGGACTGCCATCATCCGCCCCTGAAAATCAGCCTGAAGGCAACCAGCATGGCGCGTGAGCTTGAAGTCTGGCTTTTCGCCGAGCGGGTTGGCACCCTGGTCCTCATCAATGGACGGCTGAATTTCCGGTATGCCCCGGATTGGCTCTCATGCCCTCTCGCAGTGACCCTGTCTGGCTCGCTGCCTCTACAAGCAGAACCGTTCGACGATCACCACACGCGCCCCTTCTTTGCAGGGCTGTTGCCGGAGGGACAACTCAGGCGCCTCCTTGCCCAGCAATTTCAGGTGTCGAGCGAGAACGATTTTGCGCTGCTCGATCACATCGGTGGTGAGTGTGCCGGGGCCGTGACCTTATTGGAGCCAGGGCAGCCGCTGTGCAGTCCCGAGCATGACCAGGACGTACAGTGGCTAAGCGACGAAGAGATCGTCGCTATTCTTGATGAACTGCCACATCGGCCGATGTTGGCCGGCAAGGATGGCCTGCGGCTCTCACTGGCGGGCGCGCAAGACAAGCTGCCCGTGGTCTTCGATGGGGACCGGATCGGACTGCCGAGAAATGGAACGCCCAGTTCGCATATCCTGAAGCCTGCCATTCGTACTTTAGCTGACACAGTGATCAACGAAGCCTTTTGCCTGGCGCTGGCAGAGGCCATGCAGCTCAAGCCGGCCAAGTCGCAGGTACGATCCGTGCTCGGGCGACAGTTCTTGCTGGTCGAGCGCTACGACCGGGTGACCCATGCACAAGGCCAGAGGCAGCGGCTGCATCAAGAGGACTTTTGTCAGGCGCTGGGCGTGGTACCTGAAATGAAATACCAGAACGAAGGCGGTCCCGATCTGGCGCAATGTTTCGATCTGGTTCGGCGCGTTATGCGCCCCAGCGCCCCACACATCCTGCGCATGCTCGACTACGTGATCTTCAACGCGTTGATTGGCAATCACGACGCGCATGCCAAGAATTTCTCGTTGGTCTACCCGGGCAAGTCGGCTGTCTTGGCGCCGCTCTATGACGTGCTTTCGACGGCGGTCTATCCAAATCTGACACCCAAGATGGCGATGAAGATCGGCGGCAAATACAAGTTCAGCGAAGTGCAGGCACGGCACTGGGAGCAGTTCCTGCAAGCCGTTGGCCTCAGCAGGGCTCAGGCCAAAAAGCGGATTCTGGCCTTGGCAAAGTCGATGCCGACTACCGCGCGTGAATTGCGGTCAGACCCCTCGCGTGGCTTCGCTAGCCATGGCGTAGTTGAACAAATTGTGACCTTGATCGAGCAACGCTGCGCCCTGACAGTAAAAAAACTCAGCGTATCTGCCGCTGACATGGAGGACGAGACTGAACCATCCGCGTGAGCCACTTGGTATTCAAAAACACCGGCTATCAGCGTCGGCTGCTGATCACGGCCTGATCGGAAAGCTTCGTGTGCTTGCGAAACTCGGCAGTCGATGGCACGCTCTGAAAGACGCAAGAAAACTCGCGGCGGCTGGGTTAAGAGATAAAGCCCAAGTATTACTCGATATGTTGGCGTTAGACCCACTTCAAAATCCTCCGCCGCATGAAAAGCTGGTCGGCGATTTAAAAGTTGCTTATTCACGAAAAATTAACATTCAACATCGCCTTGTTTACGAAATTTTTCGCAAAGAAAAGACCGTTCGTATTCTGAGAATGTGGACTCATTACGAATAAAGCAAACTGAATAAGCCGCACAGAGACAGGATCACCCATCTTCTACTCGGTTCGATTCCCCCCGGGCCACCAAGAAACAGCCCACTTGTTGGGCTACTTTTTTGGGGCCCCAAGGATTGGATGGCATACTTCGCTTTTCAGATTTTAATAATGTAAAAGCAAATCAGGAGACTTTATGCCATTGGTCAGAATCGATCTAAGTAAAAAACATCCAGAAGGTTTTGCCCAGCAAGTCGGCGAAATTGTTTATGAAGTGATGACGGCGCATATTAACGTGCCTAAAGATGACAAGTTTCAAGTCATTACCCGGCATGACAACGCAGAACTGGTGATGCCTAAAAGTTATTTGGGTATTGAGTATTCTGAAGGAATCATCTTCATCCAAGTGACTCTGAACGAGGGCAGAACGACGGAGATAAAGAAAAAATTCTACAAGTCCATTTGTGAAGACTTGGTTGAAAAGCTCAAGGTCAGACCCCAGGATATTGTTATTAATTTAGTTGAAGTCAGCAAAGAAAACTGGTCATTTGGCAATGGAGAGATGCAATACGCGCCAAAGGAATACGATGTCGCCCGATAAATTATCGCTACAATGACCGCAGCCATGACCCCCGCTTCCTCACCCGCCAACCTCGATCCCACCGCCGGCGCACTCGGCGCGGTTCACGCATGGATCAATGCGGTCAATCGTAATGATCTTGATGGAATACTCGCTGCTTTTGCGCACGATGCCCGCTTCTTTGGAACAAGCACCCAAACACTGGTGAGCTCACCCGATGGAATCAAAGCCTACTTCGAGGTCGTGCTCAAGAACTATGCGCCGCTCTCGGCGGCGCTTGGGCAAATCACCGTCACCGAACTGTCGTCGGGCAGCGCCGTCGTGACAGGTTACGACGAATGGCAATTGACGATTGATGGCAAACAGGTGGAAGGCATCGGGCGTTTGAGTATCGCCATCGCCTTGCGCGAAGGGCGCTGGGAGATCGTCAGCTTTCACCGGTCGGCCATACCGGCCTGATTTCAGCCCAAGGGCTGCTCACCCCACATCATCCCCAGAGCACCTGTTTACTGGAAATCTGTGTCTTCGCAGATACTTTGCTCGCCGATCTTTGCTCAAAAAGCCTGCACTTCGCCTGACCCTTTCGGCAACTTGTCGGTCGAACTCTCAGGATTTTGATATGGGGGACTCTCTGCGTAACGCTTGTCGCAGTCGACCACACCCGATGTTCACGCCTGATACCCCGCCCGTTGACCAAAACCAAGGACATCACCATGACCGGAACATTGAACAAGACTTTACTGATCGGCCATCTGGGCCACGATCCTGATGTGCGCACGATGAACAGTGGGGAGACGGTCGCGCATTTGTCGATAGCGACGAGCGAGGGATGGAAAAACAAATCGACCAGTGCAAGGCGCGACGCCACCGAATGGCATCGGGTTGTACTTTACAAACGACTGGCAGACATGGCCGGACAGCATCTGAAGAAAGGCGCGCTGGTCTATGTGGAAGGCCATCTGCAAACGCGCAAGTGGACGGGCAAGGATGGCGTCGAACGGCACACAACGGAGATCGTCGGCGACGAACTGCGCTTGCTGCACCGCCCCTCAGAGTTCAGAGCGCCGCTGGATGTGCACGCAACACCACGCTTTGAAAGAACCCCGGGAGAGTCGGCGGCTGGACAAGGTGTGTCTTTCTGAGACAACTCACCAAAACAGGGGGTTCGTCAGTAAAAGCCGCCTAGAGCGGCTTTTTTATGCATCACGGAACCTGAGCCTTACTTTTGGACACTGATTTTTGCAAGCTGCTTCATCATAGAAATGGAAAACATCCGAGGACAAACATGCAGGCTTTACCGCGTCAATCAGACAGCATTTCCCGGCGATTACCCGGCCAAGAAAAAATAAAGTGCCCGCCGATCACCTGCGTGTTTGGCATGGGGATTGTCCCTGATGTTGTCGATTCGCTGAAAAACAACTGGATCGCTCATCAGCTGAAAATAAAGACGATTGGTACGGGCAATCAGAAGCTGGAGCCCAAAAGGCTCATAGAAAAAATTGCCCGGAGATTAATCAACGGCTCTCATTTGATGTTGTATGTTCATGGTGCCTCGTCACGTAAAACAAATAATAACAAGCACCATTTGCTGATCAATTCGTCACCCGAGGGTGTTCTGGGCACCGTGGAATTTTTTGAACAATTATTTTCGTACGCGAAAAAATTGAACCCCACTCAAGCAAGAACACACCTGCCGTTACCTGTTGTTCATATTCTCAGTTGCTATTCAGGCGAACTCAGCAAGGATCTGCTCCCCGACAACCCTTTATGGCAGTCGGCTTATTTTATTGTTTACTCCAGCAAAAAATTTACATGTCCCAACCACTATGGCGCGGCAATGGATGCTGCAGCGAGTTATATCAGTGGCTGCGTGCAGCGCGGTGAAGCCGTCAATCCTTCACGATTGTTCTTTCTGGCGAGCAGTCGCAGTGGGGATTGCATGCGCATGCTGGGTGGCCATTTGCAGGCGCCTCTGATTGTGCATGCGCCCAAATTGGCTGCTGATCTGCAAGAGGAACGACTGGCTCATCGACTTGAGGCCGGGCTTCGGGACAAAGCCGATTTTTATCTTTCGGCCATCGACACAGTCCGTCAGAAACGCGATCTGACAACGCCTGTGTCTGGTGCCATCGCAGAGCTTTTGCAGGCACGCATCGGACGTCGGGATCTGCATAGCGTGGAGCAATTACTGAAAGATTGTTCTGACCTGATTGACCAGCCCTCATCAACGGGCGTTCTGTCACTCAATGTCGCAATCCTTGAGGGTTTTGAACCGATTATTGATCTCTTCCTCAGAAGCGGAGCAAATTTATGGCACACCGACGGCGTCGGTGTCGGCCCGATACTCTCCGCCCTCATGGCGGAAAATAATGAACTGCTGTCAAAGCTGCTGGCACAAGGCGCAAACTCAAACGAAACAGATGTGTGTGGAAATTCGGCTTTACTTAGTGCGGTAATGCAGGGTTCGAAAGTTGCAGCCGCACTTCTGCTTGAGCATGGTGCCAATATGAATTATTCCGACAACGGTAATACTGTATTGAGCTTGGCAGTCAAGAAGGGCGATGCCAATATGGTTGAGTTGTTGTTAAAAAATGGTGCGGGTCGTGACGCGGGTCTCTCATCCGAACTGGCTTCAACAGCAATACACAACAACCATATAGCGATCGCCGAGTTGCTTTATCGGGCTTTGTTGTCTTTGCCTCGGGCTTGATACAGCCTCATCCATGCCAGTCCGTCCGTTGTGGCCGCACGCGGCCGGTACTCGCAACCGATCCATCCGTCATAGCCCGCGTCATCCATCATGGCAAACAGCCACGGATAATTCAGCTCACCCAGATCCGGTTCATGTCGCTCGGGCACGCTGGCAATCTGCACATGGCCGACATCGGGCTGATAGCGCCGGAAGGTGCGGATGATGTCGCCCTCCATGATTTGCGCATGATAGAAATCCATCTGCACTTTGAGATTGGGCGCACCCACCTCGGCCAGCAACGCATGGGCGTCCTTTTGATAATTCAGGAAGTAACCCGGCATGTCGCGCGTATTAATCGGCTCGATTAAAAGCGTGATGCCATGCGGCGCAAGCTGTTCGCAGGCATAACGCAAATTGGCTGCAAAAGTCTGGCGGCAGCGATCCCGATCTGCGTCGGCAGGCACGATACCCGCCAACGCATGCAAGTGCTTGGTTCCGGCGGCCATCGCATAATCCAGCGCCAGCGCCACGCCCGCCTGAAACTCCTGCTCCCGCCCCGGCAGCGCGCCCAAACCACGTTCGCCAGCGGCCCAGTCGCCGGGCGGCAAATTGAACAGGACATTTTCCAGACCGTTTTCGCGCAGCGCCTGTGCAATCGCCTGCTTGTCTTCTTCGTAGGGAAACAAATACTCAACCCCACGAAATCCTGCCGCCGCAGCAGCAGCAAAGCGCGCCATGAAAGGCACTTCATTAAACAGGAAACTCAGATTGGCGGCGAATTTCGGCATGACGCTGGCCCGCGAAAGGTGAAATTAAGTTGCCATGATACAAGCCCTGCCCTTATCCTTTTGCGTAGAGGCTCGAACAAAAAGTCGCTGGCTAGACGCGCCGTCGCAGACAGTACCGCTGTGCGGCAAGACGGTGCAACAACGCTAGCGGTTTTTTGTTCGAGCCTCTTGGTTCAATCACAACAATAATGGAGACAAGCATGGAAGTCCTGATCACGGGTGGCGCTGGTTTTCTGGGTTCAAAACTGGCGCGACAGCTGCTGGCACGCGGCACGCTAGCTGGCGCTTCGGGACAAGCGGAAAAAATCTCGCGCATCACACTGCTCGATCAGGTGCCGGCACAGGGCTTTGATGACCCGCGCATTGCGATCATGGTGGGCGACGCGGCTGATCCCGCCGTCATTGCCAACGCGCTCACCCCGTCGGTGCAATCTGTTTTCCATCTGGCGGCGGTGGTCAGCGGCGAAGCGGAAAGCGATTTTGATCTGGGCATGCGCATCAACCTTGATGCTACCCGCGTCTTGCTGGAGCAGGCACGCAAGAACGGCAACCGGCCACGTCTGGTGTTCACCAGTTCGGTCGCGGTGTTTGGTGGCGATCTGCCACCCAAGGTGCTGGACACCACACCCGCGACACCGCAAGGCTCGTATGGTGCCCAAAAAGCGATGTGTGAATTGATGGTGACGGATTACAGCCGCAAAGGCTTTGTTGACGGCCGCTCGCTGCGCCTGCCTACCGTGACTGTGCGTCCCGGCAAAGCCAACAAGGCGGCGTCGAGTTTTGCGAGTGGCATCATCCGCGAGCCGTTGAATGGGGTGGTATCGGTCTGCCCGGTGCCGCCCGAGACCAAGGTCTGGGCTTTGTCACCGCGCAGCACGGTCCACAATTTGATTCACGCACATGAACTCGATAGCGCCGCGTTTGGCTCGGCGGGTGCGGTGAATTTGCCGGGACTGACAACCACGGTTGGCGAGATGGTGGCTGCGATGGGACGGGTCGCCGGTGCGAACACCATGAAACTAGTGGAATGGAAAGAAGATCCTGCCATCCTGAAACTCGTGCGCACCTGGCCGGGGGATTTCGTCACGGCGCGTGCAGAGAAAATGGGCTTCGTACACGACGCCAGTTTTGACGACGTCGTGAAGGCCTACATGGAAGAAGAACTCGGATAAAGCAGGGGCAGTTTGTAGCGGGAGGTTTGTAAAAAATCAAACCTCTTCGCGCATACCCCATTTCCACATCCACGTGGTTGGCAAGGGCAGGATCATGAACAGGTGCTCGATGACAGCGAGCGTCAACAGCCCGGCTACCAGACAGAGGCTGGTCGCCGCAAATGCGTCTTGCGGCTGTACCGATACCGCCATCCAGAGTGGCACCACGACGGCCACCGCTGCGCTGACCGACACCGGCATCAACCAATTCCATGAGCGGCGCGTGAAATAGCTTTGCAGATAGGCGAGATGCGCCGGCAGAAAATTTTCCGAGAGATTGCGCACACCGAGAAAAAGATTGAGCTTGGCCGAGAGACGCATGGACCACAGCACCAGATACGTCCACCAACCGGTCTGGTTGGGTTTGTCCCAGCTGACCGCAAATACCATCAGCGCGAGCAGTATCAGCGCCATCTCGTGATGCAGTATCGCTTCGGTCGCATGACGCACCCGCTGCCAACCCCGACTATCAGGCGGACATTCGCTGCGCCGTGCGCCGGTCACATAACCGAGCAGAAACGCGATTTCCTGCCAACTCCAGACCAGCACCGCGCACGTGAATGCACAGTAGGCTGAAGCCACGGTGGTGCGCGATGCCGACATCGACAAGCCCACCAGCGCAAAGCCCAGCAAGAGCGTGAACTTGAGCAGCGTCCATTTGAACGTCCAGCGCGGCAGCCGGCCCAGATACATGATCACGCCGGTGGAAAACCACCAGACAAACAGCGTGAACAGCGCCGGAAACAGATACTGTGACATCAGAAACTCACCTGAGCATCACCAGCTGGGAACAAGTCGTGCCGACGGCGGCAAGGTGTTGGACTGAACCGGGATGAAATACATCCGCACAAAGACCGCTGCACCCGCCACACTCCAGAACGCCTTTTTCAGATGGCCGACAATGCCACCGGCCGCCTTGCCCGCATCGGCACGCATCGCGCATTGATAGAGGCGGTCGAGATTGGGATGGAAGGCCGGATGATCAATGTCCAGCACGACCGGAAATACCTGCTTGGTGATTTCGTTCGTAATGCGAAAGACATCAAAGTCATACTCGGTGGGCTCCAGACCCATCGCCTGCTTGAGCTCGGGCCGGGTGTGATCGCGCACATACATGGTTGCATAGACTGCGAGCAGGAAAAACCGTATCCACAACACATTGCCGCCCTTGAGCAGATCGGGATTGGCGCGCATGATCAATGCAAATGATTCGCCGTGACGGAACTCGTCATTGCACCAACGCTGGAACCAGCGAAAGATCGGATGAAAGCGCTTGTCCGGATGTTTTTCGAGCTGACGGAAAATCTTGATATAGCGCGCATAACCAATCTTTTCGGACAGGTAGGTCGCGTAGAAAATATATTTCGGCTTGAAATAGGTATAGCTCTTGCTGCGCTTCAGATTACCCAGATCGATGCCCAGACCATAATCCTTCAGCGAAGAATTGATGAAGCCGGCATGACGTGACTCGTCGCGTGCCATGTACTCCATCAGCTTCTTGATATCGGGATTACTGACATTGCGCTTGATCTCGTTGTAAAGCACACAACCCGAAAATTCGGAGGTCAGCGAGCTGACCAGAAAGTCCAGAAACTCCTGACGCAATTCCGGCGACATCTTGTGCGCCAGCTCACGCGCCTCCTCAGCGAACGCCGCATCGCGCTGAAAATGATCGTGATTGTTGTCACCCTCATATTCAGCCATCATCGCATCCCAGTCAGCCCGCACGGGCTCGACACTGATACGATTCATCGCTTCGTAATCGGTTGTATAAAACCGCGGGGAGAAAAGGGTGTTGGTCACCGCTTTCTTTGCGGCGTCTTCAACCGATTTTATTTCGCTGATTGCAGCGTGCATGATGCCTACTCCTTAACCTCTAGAATCAACTGCCCTTTTTCCACGGGATCGGCACGGAACAGCCACAGATGCAGGCCGATATATCCCAGCCAGAACAGCGCCAGAGCCGCTTCGATCACCGCGGCATTCATCGCTTTTGAATCTCCATCGCCTGCGAGGTATAAAACCCGCTGGAGATTTTTTCCGTATTACCGATCTGCCATTTGTTGAGCGCTTCACAGTCACCGATGGCACCGCGCAAAGACGCTTCGGCAATCGGCTCAATAAACGGCGCGCGGTCACTGCGCGGAAAAATCCGGCCAACGCGAATCATGGTCGCCAGGATGGGATTGCTTGGCGCAAAAGTGAACAGCAAAGAACGGCTGGTGCGCTGTGCCAGACCTGACAGCACCTGCACCATGTCGTGCTTTTCATAGTGAATCATCGAATCCATGGCCACCACGTGATCGAAGTCCCCATAAGACGTCGACAACATGTCGCCGGACACAAACTCAACCTTGCCCTCACCCAGATCGTCAGGCACACGTTTGCGTGCCAGCTCCACCAGCGTCGGTGACAAATCAATGGCCACCACATGCGCACCGCGGCGTGCCAGATCGACTGCCAGCGCGCCAGTGCCACAACCTGCATCAAGAATGCGGCGCCCGTGCAAATCGTGTGGCAACCATTCCAGCAAGGTCTGGCGCATGCGTTCACGCCCGGCTCTTACTGTTTTTCTGATGCCCGATACCGGCTCATCCGAGGTGAGTCGTGCCCATTGATCGGCTGCTGTGCGGTCGAAATATTCTTCGAGCTGTTCGCGTTTTTCTTCGTAACTGGTCGTTCCCATTGTCTTCCCCTTTACGACCTGCTGCCCCTAATCGAACTTTGGCAAATCAAAATATGCTGCACTTAATCGAATCCAAGCAAATCAAAAATATCCCGGTCTTTCATGGCTTCACAGATGAGCGGGTCAGTACCTGCCCACAGTGAGGCCGCCAGCCGCATATATTCCTGCTGCACTGCCAAAAGCTCGGGGGTTTCCTCCATCTCAAACAACGTCGCCTTCTTCAGACGACTCTGGCGGATCACATCGAGTGACGGAAAGCGCGCCATCGTCTTGAGTCCGACACGGTCATTGAATTTGTCAATCTGGTCTGTGGCGTCGGAACGGTTGGCAATCACGCCGCCCAGACGTACGTTGTAATTCTTCGATTTCGCCGCAATCGCCTGCACGATACGGTTCATCGCAAAAATTGAGTCAAAATCGTTCGCAGTGACGATCAACGCACGATCGGCATGCTGCAGGGGTGCTGCAAAACCACCGCACACGACATCGCCGAGCACGTCAAAAATCACCACATCGGTTTCATCCAGCAGGTGATGTTCCTTAAGGAGCTTTACAGTCTGGCCAACGACATAGCCGCCACAGCCCGTGCCAGCCGGTGGTCCGCCAGCCTCGACGCACATCACGCCGTTGTAGCCTTCGAAGACAAAATCTTCGACCCGCAGCTCTTCACTGTGAAAATCCACGGTCTCCAAGATATCGATGACCGTCGGTACCAGCTTTTTGGTCAGCGTGAACGTGGAATCATGTTTCGGATCACAACCGATCTGCAATACGCGTTTGCCGAGCTTGGAAAAAGCCACGGACAGATTCGATGAGGTGGTGCTCTTGCCGATGCCGCCCTTGCCATAAATGGCGAAGACTTTGGCATTGCCGATCTTGACGCTCGGGTCGAGTTGCACCTGGACGCTGCCTTCGCCATCGGTACGTCCGCGTCCGCGCTTGATTTCCGAAACGGGAACTGTCGCTACATTCATTGGTTTACTCCTTCGGTAATGCCTTCGAGCCGGTCTTCCAGTTCTTCACCTGCACGGCGCATGGCGTCGAGCGTGTCCTGGTCCGGTGTCCAGTACTGGCGTTCATATGCTTCCATCAGACGGCTTGCGACGCGAGCCGATGCGGACGGATTGAGCCGCGCAAGCCGTTCGCGCATCTCGGGGTCGAGCAGAAAAGTCTGTGTGAGTTGCTGATACACCCAGGGCTGTACCTGTCCTGTGGTGGCTGACCAGCCCATGGTGTTGGTCAGATGCAGTTCGATCTGATGCACGCCTTCATAGCCGTGTGCGAGCATGCCTTCGTACCATTTCGGATTGAGCATGCGCGTGCGGGTCTCGAGCGCTACCTGCTCGGAGAGTGTGCGCACCGTGCCACCACCGCGTGTCTGGTCACCGATATACACCGGCGCCATCGCCGCGTTCGGGCCTTTGGCGCGCTTGACTGCGCGGCTGATGCCGCCCAGCGTGTCGAAATACGTATCAACTGTCGTAACACCCACTTCGACCGAGTCCAGATTCTGATAAGCGAGCTCGATACCGGCCAGGACGCTCTTCAGTAACTGTGGCTGTGCGACCGGACGGCCGCCAACGCCGTAAGCAAAACCTTTGCGGCAGGTATAGGTTTCTGCCAGCTCGTCTTCATCGTCCCAGCGGCTGCAATCGATCAGATGGTTGACGTTGGCGCCGTAGGCGCCTTCGGCATTGCCGAATACGCGCAGAGAGGCAGTCTCAATATCACAGGCATGTTCGAGCTGATAAGCACGCGCATGCTTGCGGATGAAATTCTGTTCATGGGGCTCATCCGCGCGGGCAGCGAGCAAGGCCGCTTCGGCCAGTAATTTGATCTGCAGAGGCAGCAGGTCGCGGAAGATACCTGAGAGGGTAATCATCACATCCACACGCGGGCGACCCAGCTCCTCGAGCGAGACCAGCTGCGCGCCGGCCAGACGACCATAGTTGTCGAAGCGTGGCTTGGCACCCATCAGCGCCAGTGCCTGCGCGATCGGACCGCCTTCACTCTTGAGGTTGTCGGTGCCCCACAGGACCATCGCGATGGATTCGGGGAAGCTGCCGGTATCGGCGTAATGGCGCTCGAGCAAACGTTCGGCCTGACGCGCACCGTCTTTGACCGCATAGGCGCTGGGCAGACGGAAAGGATCGAAGCCGTGCAGATTGCGGCCGGCGGGCAGAATTTCGGGCGTGCGCAGCAAATCGCCGCCGGGCGCAGGACGCACATAACGACCATCCAGCGCGCCAAGCAAGCCGTCGATCTCATGGATCTCGCCCATCAGCTCGCTGGACAAGGCGAGTTTGTCGAGCAGTTCCTGATGCGCTTCGGACAGCGGCACCGGCTGTGCTGCGCCGGTCAGCATGGCCTCAATCGCTGTGCGCAAAGCCGGTGTTGATACGGCTTCGTGCGCTGATTCGGCAATCGCCATCAGCATGTCGGCACGCTCTTCGAGCGTAGGTGCTTTACCGACCACATGCAGACCGTGCGGAATCAGTGTGTATTCCAGTTCGAGCACCGACTCGCTCAATGCGGCGATCAGCTCGCCGCTGGCGGCATCCCACACCGGCTCGGCAGCCGCCAGATCAAGCTCGACTGCCTGGGTCTGCAATAACGCCGCCAAATCCGTCAGCTCTTGCGTTTCCTGCGGATCCAGACCGCGCCAGCGCGTAAGCGACGCTTTGAGATCGTTGAGCCCTTTGTACAAACCGGCTTCAGCCACGGGCGGCGTCAGATAAGACACCAGCGTTGCATTGGCACGGCGTTTGGCAATCGTGCCTTCGGAAGGATTATTGGCCGCATACAGATACACGTTCGGCATATCGTTGATCAGGCGATCAGGCCAGCAGGCGCCGGACATGCCGGTCTGTTTGCCGGGCATGAATTCGAGTGCGCCATGGGTACCGAAGTGCAGGATGGCATGTGCAGCAAAATCTTCGCGCAGGTAACGATAGAACGCAGAAAACGCGTGAGTAGGTGCGAAACCTTTTTCGAACAACAGGCGCATCGGGTCGCCTTCAATGCCCATCGCCGGCTGTATGCCCACGAGTACATTGCCGAACTGCGCACCCAACAAAAAGATATTGCTGCCATCGCTCTGATGACGGCCCGGCGCCGGACCCCACTGCGCCTCGATTTCACGCAAATGTTTTTCGCGACGCACATGATCGTCGGCGCTGATCTTGGCATGTACATTCGCATGCGAGCCATGATGCTCGGCATTGCCTTTGAGGATGGCGTTGCGCAAGGTCTCTACGCTATCGGGCAAATCAATCGTGTAACCGGCTCGCTGCATCGCGGCCATGGTGTTGTAGAGCGACTCAAACACCGCAAGGAAAGCGGCCGTGCCGGTACTGCCGGCATTCGGCGGGAAATTGAACAAGACCACGGCGACCTTGCGCTGGGCGCGTTGCGACTTGCGCAGGATGATCAGTTTTTCCACACGGGCGGCGAGCATGTCGGCACGTTCGCTGCAGACTTGCATGTCTTGTGCATTCTCGGCCTGCGGGAAAGTGCAGGCGCGGTTGCAGCCAGTGCAGGATTTGCCGCCGGCTTCGCTGCGACCACCATACACCAGTGAACCACTGGCGCCATCGAGCTCTGGCAGTGCGACCATCATGGTGGCTTCGACCGGCAGCAGGCCGCGATCCGACTCGCCCCACAACTCAAGTGTCTGAAACTCAACGGGCGTCACCGCCACATAAGGCACATCGAGCGTTGCGAGCAAATCTTCGGCAGCTTTCGAGTCGTTGTAAGCGGGGCCACCGATCAGCGAAAAGCCGGTGAGCGAGACGACTGCATCCACACTGGGCTGGCCGTCTTTCATGAAAAACTGCTCGACCGCAGGGCGCGCATCCAATCCGCTGGAATACGCCGGACGCACTGACAAACCGCGCGCTTCAAGCGCAGCGATCACACCATCATAGTGGCGGGCATTACCGGCCAGCAGATAGGAGCGCATCAGCAACAAGCCGACCGTGCCGCGATTGCCGGCGATCGTGGGTACGCGATCCAGACGATCCGTCATGCCCTTGTGAACCTCGGCGCCTTTCATGCGCGGATGATAGACACCGACTTCCGGATATTCGATGGGCATCGCCGCGGGCGACTTGCCGCGCAAGACCTTGCGCGGACCGTCGGCAAAATTATTGACCAGCAGCTGCACCATGCTGGCGATGTTTTCGTCCGAGCCTGCCAGCCAGTATTGGAGCGTCAGGAAATAGGCGCGCACATCTTGCGCCGTACCGGGAATGAAGCGCAGCAGCTTGGGCAAGCGGCGCAGCATTTTCATTTGCTGGGCACCTGCCGTGGCTGCGGGCTTTTTCTTGTCATCCGTCTTGCCGCGCAGTTTTTTCAGGAAGGCCATAGGACCGCGCGTGGTGCCATCCATCGTGAAGCGACCAATGCGCGTGAGCTTCATCACTTCGCCGGCGGACATGATGCAGACCATCGCATCACACGCGTCACGTCGTGCAGTGAGCGCCGGCATCACGGGCAGGAAGTGATCTTCCATGAACAGCATGGAGGCGATGATGATGTCACCCTGCTCGATATCGGCAATGCAGCGAGTGAGCGTCGAGGCATCGCTGGCCCACTCCGAAGCAGCGTGTACAGAAAGCACGACACCGGGCAACTGCTTGTTGAGCAGCCGCTGCGCACGTGCAGCGGCACTGGCCAGATGGTTATCCATCGTGACAATGACGACGCGCATCGCGGGCGCCTTCATGACATCAGCGACCATAGTGGGCTTTCGCGTCATATAAGGTGTCCAGTGTGATGGTCGGTACGCCGTGGTCTTTCGCATAGCGCTCGGTGTTGCGTCTTGCCTTGCCTCGTACAAAAAACGGAATCTTGGAGAGCTCTTTTTCAGCGTCAGGCGCCCAGGCCGGATGCATTTCACCCGCATTGGCCGGATCGGTGTCACGCGCCACTTCGGGTGAAACAACGGCCTCAGCCTGCGCTGGCATGGCGCGCGGTGCGCCACCTTTACCCAGATGCGATGGGGACGCACCGTCATGGAATTCGAAGTCGTCCTTGAACATGCCCAGCAGGTGTTCTTCCAGACCCATCATCAGCGGATGAACCCAGGTATCGAAGAGCACGTTGGCGCCTTCGAAACCCATTTGCGGGGAATAGCGGGCAGGGAAATCCTGCACATGCACCGGCGCAGAAATCACGGCGCACGGCAGGCCAAGTCGCTTGGCGATATGGCGTTCCATTTGCGTGCCCAGCACCAGCTCGGGCGAGAGTTCCGCCACGCGCGCTTCAACTTCGAGGTAGTCGTCGGTGATCAGTGGCTCGATGCCGTATTTTTTGGCGGCTTCGCGAATCTCGCGCGCAAATTCCCGGCTGTAGGTGCCAAGACCAACCACTTCAAAGCCCAGCTCTTCCGAGGCCACACGGGCCGCTGCGATGGCGTGCGTTGCGTCACCAAACACGAACACACGCTTGCCAGTGAGGTAGGTGGAATCGACCGAACGGGCATACCAGGGGGCGCGCGAAGCGGCATCTTCAAGTGCGGTATCAACGGGTATGCCGGCCAGCTGCGCGACTTCGGTGATGAACTCACGCGTTGCCTGGGCACCAATCGGAATCACTTTGGTCGATGGCAGGCCGAGATTTTTTTGCATCCAGGTCGCTGCCTGCATGGCCGTCTCGGGATACAGCACGACATTGAAATCGGCATCGGCAAGTCGCGCCAGATCAGCCGGCGATGCACCGAGCGGTGCAACGACATTGATCTTGATACCCATGCGGGTCAGCAGGCCGGTAATCTCGCGCAGATCATCCCGATGACGGAAGCCCAGCGCTGTGGGTCCGAGAATATTGCAGCTTGGCTGCTGGTCTGATGCACTGTCCTGCATGCGCGGACAGGCGAGATGGCGTACCAGCTGATAAAAGGTTTCAGCCGCACCCCAGTTTTCTTTTTTCTGATACGAAGGCAATTCCAGCGGCACCACCGGGATCGGCAAATTCAATGCACGCGCAAGGCCCCCCGGATCATCCTGAATCAGCTCGGCGGTGCAGGAGGCGCCCACCAGCATCGCTTGCGGCGCGAAACGCTCGTAGGCTTCACGCGCAGCATTCTTGAAGATCTCGGCCGTATCGGAACCCAGATCGCGTGCCTGAAATGTGGTGTAGGTCACCGGCGGACGCTTGGGCAGGCGCTCAATCATCGTAAACAGCAGATCGGCGTAAGTGTCACCCTGGGGCGCATGCAATACGTAGTGCACCTTTTCCATCGCCGTGGCGATGCGCATGGCGCCCACGTGCGGTGGGCCTTCATAAGTCCAAAGGGTCAGTTGCATGCGAGCTCCTGTGTCGCGATTTTTTGACGACGTATCAAAGGCCGTGCAAACAACTCCGCCAAATCAGCGCTTTGCTCGTAACCATGGATGGGTGAGAACACCAGTTCAATGGCCCATTTGGTGGTGAAGCCTTCGGCTTCGAGTGGATTGGCAAGACCCAGACCGCAGACGACGATGTCGGGTGCCGCAGCGCGGCAGCGGTCGAGCTGCTTTTCGACATCCTGGCCTTCGGAGAGCTGGGTTGTTTTTGGCAACAACATGAGTTCGCGCTTCATGTGATCGCGGTGCAGGTAGGGCGTACCGACTTCGGTCAACTGCATGCCGAGTTCGCGCGAGAGAAAGCGTGCGAGGGGAATTTCGAGCTGCGAATCCGGGAAGAAAAAAATACGCTTGCCTTGCAGCTGCGTGCGATGACGTTCCAATGCGCGCTGTGCGCGTTCACGCGAAGGTGTCGTGACGCTGTCGAAGACATCGCTGCTCACACCAAAGACATCAGCGGCGGCACGCAACCATTCGGTGGTGCCTTCAACACCAAACGGGAACGGCGCTGACAGATGCATGGCACCACGCAGCTCCAGCGCACGCGCGGTATCGGACAGAAAAGGCTGGGCCAGCAGATACCGTGTATTGGGACCGATGGCGGGCAGCGCGCGTGAATTACGCGGCGGGAAAAATTTTACCTGCTCGATACCCATCGCTTTGAAGTGACGAGCAAACTGATCTTCGACGACATCGGGCAGGCAACCCACGATCATCAAGGACGTTGGCGCCGTCGCATCGGTGGCAGGCAGCAGGGGCACCATTGAGGCGAGGCAGGCGTCCTCACCCTGTGTAAATGTGGTTTCGATACCGCTGCCGGAGTAGTTCAGGATGCGTACATTGGGCAGAAACTCCTTGGACAAGCGTGCCGCTGCACGCGAGAGATCGAGCTTGATCACTTCCGACGGGCAGGAGCCGACAAGAAACAGCATCTTGATATCGGGACGGCGTTCAAGCAAACGACGAACGACACGATCGAGTTCTTCATTGGCGTCGGCAATGCCCGCGAGATCACGCTCATCAATGATGGCGGTGGCAAACCTTGGCTCGGCAAAAATCATCACGCCGGCAGCAGACTGAATCAGGTGCGCGCAGGTACGTGAGCCGACCACAAGGAAAAAGGCATCCTGAATTTTTCTGTGCATCCAGATGATGCCAGTCAGGCCGCAAAACACTTCGCGCTGACCACGTTCACGCAGCACGGGCGAATCAACGCAGCCGTTATCCAGTTTGATCGGGATGGCAGCATTCATGCGGTCACCTGCTGAGTGTTTTGTTGGGCCGACTGCAGCCGGGCAGCGCGCAGCTTGAGGATGAATTGCGTCGCATTGATTGCGTAGGCGGCATACGCAGCCAGCGCCAGAAACATTTGTTCACGCACCGACAGGCTGCCGGTAAAGAGCGCCACGAGATAAGCGGTGTGCAGCGCCAGCACCAGCATGCTGAAGACGTCTTCCCAGAAAAAGCTGGCGGCAAACAGGTAACGACCGAAGACCACTTTTTCCCAGATGCAACCGGTAATCATGATGGTGTACAGAAGGGCCGTCTTGAGAACAATGGACACCGTCGCCGCGGTCTCGCCCTGCCCCGTTTGGAGATAGCGCACCACCAGAACCACACTTATCAGGAAAACCAGGAACTGCACCGGCGCGAGCACGCCCTGCACCAGCGTCCAGGGCGTTGCGTCACGGCGAGCGCGCTCTTCGCTGGTGTACAGCGGCCGGATCTGGCGGTCTGAGTGCGTCGGGTTTTGCATGGTCTGGCTCGGAGCCTACGGAGGGGGTTGAATGGAATGTAGGTGTGACCCGAGAGTCTGTCAACAACTGATTACGTCAATCTAAGTTGACACAAATTCCCGATTCGGGCATTTTTCAGGTATTTCTTTGACAGGCAGGGATTCGAAGGGTAAAACTAGTAAACATTCCGGTAAGCAATTTTCAATGCCAACAACCATTCGACATAGGGTGGGATGGCGTAAAGAAGGATCCACGCGAGCGCCCGGCTGACAACCCGTCGTTTCCTGTGAGACCCTCGTGTGCAATAGCAGGAGATAAGAATGGACCAAGCCTCAGACGGCCGTGGCGGTAAAAATGCCCCGGGCCAAAGCGCGGGGGCGCTAACAGAGGCGGCGAGCGAAGACCGGCTTTTGCCTTTGGTAGAAGCGGAAATCATCCCGCGATTGATAATGGCTCACCAGGATCAGCGCCTTCAGGCGCCCCATGCGCCTGCCATTCTTGCCCGTGATATCGCGGCTTTCGCCCGGGCGCTCATGGAAAACCGCATGACCGACGCAACGGACATCGTGGCGGATCTTTGTGGCCAGGGTATCTCGATGGACCGGGTGTATCTCAATCTGTTCACGCCGGCTGCGCGCTATCTGGGTGAGCTGTGGGAGGCTGATCTGTGCACCTTCTCGGAAGTCACCCTGTGCCTGTGGCGGCTGCAGACCCTGCTCTACGATCTGAGCCCGGCTTTCCACAGTAATGCCAACAACACCAAACCCTCGCCGGCATCGGAGCGCCGCATCCTGATGGCGACCATGCCAGGCCAGCAACACACCTTCGGCTTGTCGATGCTGTCGGAATTCTTCCGCCGTGAGGGCTGGGTGGTGCTGTCAATACCCTCGCCCAAACCCGGTGAATTGCAAGACTCACTGTCGGCCAACTGGTTTGATGTACTGGCTTTGTCGGTGAGCACGGACAATGAATTTCCCGAACTCGGCAAAACCATACGCACAGCCCGCAAAACCTCCCGCAACCCCCGGCTTTCGGTGATGGTTGGCGGCCCGCTGTTCGTGCGAGAACCCGCCTTGGCAGTCACGGCCGGCGCCGATGGCTGCTCGTCTGATGCCGAAGCGGCGCTCGCCATGGCAGTTCAACTGATACAACAACAACAAGATGTCAGGATGAATTGACATAGATCAGTGTAACTTAGCTTGAAAATTTGTTTGAATGAGTACACAATGTGACCGTTGAGTAATTTCCCGGTCACGCCGCATTCGCGGGTCCGGCCTTTTAATCCATGAGATCACAAGGCAGACCATTCCCAGTGACACACTTCGACACACCGAAACAATCGCTCGCCGGGCTTAGCACGGAAGCGAACGCAGCACTCTTGTCTGCAGCCGCAGACCTGGTGCTGATCGTCGATGGCCAGGGCGTAGTTCAGGACGTTTCCTCCAATACCGGCGTGCTGCCGGTCACGGGCGGGCTGCGTAGCTGGGTTGGCAAATCCTGGCAGGAAGTCGTCACCATAGAGAGCAGACCGAAAGTCGCCAAGCTCCTTAACAGCACCGCTGATAACCGCGCCATCTGGCGGCAGGTCAATGTCCCTTCGCAAGAAGGCGCCGATATTCCGATCTCCTTCTGCTCCATTCCCGTAGGCCCCAAAGGCCGCATGATTGCACTGGGTCGCGACCTGCGTGCCCAATCTGAAATTCAGCAACAGCTGGTCGATGCGCAGCAGACCATGGAACGCGACTATCTGCGTCTGCGGCATCTCGAATCCCGCTACCGCATTCTGTTTGATCTGACCTCCGAAGGCGTTCTGGTGGTCGATGGCAAATCACAAAAAATCATCGAAGCCAATCCGGCGGCCGCTGAAGCCTTCGGCGACACCGTGCGGCGCATGGTGGGCAAGCAGATCGTCGATTGTATTGACAGCGACTCGCGTGATGTCATCGGCAAACTGCTGGATACGGTGCGCGGCGGCGGCAAGGCTGATCAAGCCGTAGCCAAGATCCGCAACAGCCCCATGACCGTGTCGGCATCGGTCATGCACGAAGAAGGCGGCGAGCTGCTGCTGGTCCGCGTGCGGCGCGATGCTGCAGTAAAAACTGACAACGGCAGCGCAACGCAGGCTGAAATGATCACGCGCGTCATCGAGCAGGCGCCGGATGCCTTCGTGGTGACCGATACCGATGGTGATGTCGTCGCGGCCAACCGTGCATTTACCGAAATGGTGGAAATGAACCGCGCAGAGCAGGTCATCGGCGAGTCACTGGATCGCTGGCTGGGTCGCGCCGGCGTTGACCTGAATGTCTTGCTGGCCAACCTGCGCCAGCGGGGATCGGTGCGGTTGTTTGCCACAACGATGCGCAATGAAAATGGCAGCCAGATTCCTGTCGAGATTTCGGCCGTGGCCGTATCCCAGCAAGGCAGTAGCGGCGCGTTGGGATTCACCATCCGCGACGTCGGCCGCCGCGCTGGCACTGAAACCCGTCACCCGATGCCACGTTCGGTAGAACAGCTCACTGAACTGGTGGGCCGCGTGCCGCTGCGCGAAATCGTCGGCGAAACCACCGATCTGATTGAAAAACTTTGTATCGAGGCGGCCTTGCAGCTCACTCAGGACAACCGCGCTACCGCCTCGGAAATTCTCGGACTCTCCCGCCAAAGCCTGTATGTAAAACTGCGCCAGTACGGCATAGGCAATCTGGGCGGCGAAGAGAAGTAAACGCTGCACTGAAGGCCAGCGCAGTACCGGCTGGCCTCGGTCGACAGCACGCGGCGAGTGCCCCGGTCGACCCCTTTCCCCCACCCAAGGGGACAGAATTCAGGGGGGCGGCGTTCGTGTCGGCGCGCAAGGCCCGCCATCGGGCCTTCTGGTACGAGTGTCAATTTTAATTGACGCTCTAAACTGTCACGTGCACAATCTGCTGCATGGCGCGCCCCAAACTATCCACTGTTGCCGAACTATTAAAACCCATCACCTGGTTTCCACCGATGTGGGCATTTGCCTGTGGCGTGGTCGCGTCTGGCCAGAGCTTCGCGGATAACTGGCCACTGATCATCATCGGCATCCTGCTTGCCGGGCCCATGGTGTGCGCCACCAGTCAGGCCGTCAATGACTGGTTTGATCGCGAGGTGGATGCCATCAATGAGCCGCATCGTCCGATTCCCTCGGGCCGGATGCCGGGACGCTGGGGTTTGTATATCGCCGTGTTGTGGACCGGCCTGTCGCTCATCGTTGCCACCGCGCTCGGACCGTGGGGCTTTGCCGCAGCGATCGCCGGATTGCTGCTCGCATGGGCTTACAGCGCACCGCCACTACGGTTAAAAAGAAATGGATGGTGGGGCAATGCGGCCTGCGGCTTTTCGTATGAAGGTCTGGCCTGGGTCACTGGCGCGGCCGTCATGGCCGGTGGCGCCATGCCAGACTCCCGATCGCTGCTGCTTGCTTTGCTCTACAGCCTTGCGGCGCACGGCATCATGACCCTCAATGATTTCAAATCTGTCGAAGGCGATCGCCAGATGGGTATCGGTTCGCTGCCCGTACGACTCGGCGTGAGGCTTGCCGCCATCACCTCATGCTGGATCATGTTGTTGCCGCAGTTTGTGGTGGTGGTCTTGCTGATGCAATGGGAAAGACCGTGGCATGCGCTGGCGATCGTCGCGCTCATGTTTGGGCAGTCGCGCTTGATGGGGTTTTTCATTGCCTCGCCCATTGAACGTGCGCTGAAAATGTCAGCATTTGGTGTGCCGTTGCTGGTAGCCGGCATGATGGTGGCAGCCTTCGGGCTGCGAATAAACGGAGGATAAGCATGATTCCCTCGCATTTTGGGTGGGTAGAAATCATCCGGTTGGGCATGGTGCAGGCGTCGCTGGGTGCGATCGTGGTCTTGATGACATCGACGCTCAATCGCATCATGGTGGTTGAACTGATGTTGCCGGCCATCTTGCCCGGTGCGCTGGTCGCGCTGCATTACCTGGTGCAGATATCACGCCCTCGCATGGGCCATGGTTCGGATCAGGGTGCGCGACGCACACCCTGGATCATCGGCGGCATGACCCTGCTTGCGTTGGGCGCAATCTGCGCCACCGCCGCAACGCTGTGGATGACGAACTCGCCCGTGCTCGGCATCATTTTGGCGATTGCCGGCTTTGTGATGATAGGACTGGGTGTCGGCGCTGCAGGCACCTCGCTGCTGGTGTTGCTGGCCATGCGCGTGCAGAGCGAGCGACGCGCCGCCGCAGCGACAACGGTATGGCTGATGATGATCGTCGGCTTTGCAGTCACTGCCGGCTGCGCGGGTCAGCTGCTGGATCCCTACTCGCCAACCCGCTTGCTCGGCGTCACGCTGACCGTATGCACCGGCGCGATGATCGTCACGCTCATCGCCTTGTTCCGGCTGGAGCACGATCCGGGCGACGAAATCGTTGAACCGGATCCCTCGCAAATTGTGCCCTTCCGCACTGCACTGACCGATGTATGGCGTGAATCCGCGGCGCGTCAGTTCACCATTTTCATTTTTATTTCCATGCTGGCTTACAGCGCACAAGATCTGATTCTTGAGCCTTTCGCCGGCACGGTGTTCGGGTTCACGCCCGGCGAATCCACCAGCCTCTCGGGTGTGCAGCATGGCGGCGTGTTGATCGGCATGTTGCTGGTGGCGCTGGTGGGCAGCAAATTTGCCCACGGCCGCGCAGGCTCGCTGCGGCTCTGGTGTGTGGGTGGCTGCATTGCATCGGCGGTGGCGCTTGCGGGTCTTGCCGTGGCCGGTCATGTGGGCCCGCCTTGGCCGCTAAAAGCGAATGTGTTTTTGATGGGCTTGGCGAACGGCGCGTTTTCGATTGCCGCAATCGGTCAGATGATGCGACTGGCCTCGGAAGGTCGTTCAGCGCGCGAAGGCGTGCGCATGGGTCTGTGGGGCGCTGCTCAGGCGATTGCCTTTGGCATCGGCGGGTTACTGGGCACGGCCGCCAGTGATCTGGCGCATTGGCTTTTGCCTTCTTCCGGCATGGCCTATGGCACTGTGTTCGCCGGTGAAGCCCTCTTGTTTATCGCGTCGGCGCTGTTGGCGTCACGCATTCCGATGACGGAGCAGCAGCACGCGCAGCAGTCAGGCCGTGTCGTGCAACCTTCATTTTCATGAAGCAGTAACGACTCCGCAAAAGGGGAAGCGTATGTCAAACCACGAACAATTTGATGTCGTCATCGTTGGCGGCGGCCCTGCGGGTGCCACGGCAGCCCATGATCTTGCACGACGTGGACGACGTGTGCTGCTGCTGGATCGTGCGGGCCGGATCAAACCCTGTGGTGGCGCCATACCGCCACGCGCCATTCGCGACTTTGATATTCCGGATCATATGTTGGTCGCCAAGGCGCGCTCGGCGCGCATGATCGCGCCATCGAACACCAAAGTGGATATTCCCATCGAAGGCGGTTACGTTGGCATGGTCGATCGCGAACATTTCGATGAATGGCTGCGCGAACGGGCTGCTGCCGCCGGCGCTGTCCGGCGCAATGGCCGATTCGAGCGGGTCGGCCTGGATGAGGACGGCATGAGCACCGTGATCTTTCAGGATGGAACCGAAAGCGCGCGTCATACCGTGCGTGCGCGCAGCATCATCGGCGCCGATGGCGCACGTTCAGCCGTGGCACAGCAAACCGTGCCCGGCGCAGAAAAAACCAAATATGTCTTCGCCTACCATGAGATCGTCGAAGCACCTGCAGTCAAGCCAGCGGGCTACGATGACACACGCTGTGATGTGTTTTATCAGGGCCATCTGTCCCCTGATTTTTATGGCTGGGTCTTTCCGCACGGTGGTACGCTTTCCATCGGCACAGGAAGCGCTGACAAAGGATTTTCGTTACGCAACGCCACCACGTCATTACGCGCAGCAGCGGGTCTTGAGCATGCGAAAACGGTACGTCGTGAAGGTGCACCGCTACCGATGAAACCCCTGCCCCGCTGGGACAATGGGCGCGATGTGGTGCTGGCGGGTGATGCAGCGGGCGTGGTGGCACCCGCCTCGGGTGAAGGCATTTATTATGCGATGCTGGGCGGGCGGCTCGCGGCCGATGCGGCCGAAGAATTGCTGGTCACGGGTGACGCGCGTTGTCTGGCCAAGGCCCGCAAGCGCTTCATGAAAGATCACGGTAAAGTTTTCTGGGTGCTGGGCATCATGCAGTATTTCTGGTACTCGAGCGACAAACGCCGCGAGCGCTTTGTCAGTATGTGCAAAGACAAGGATGTGCAAAAACTCACCTTTGATTCGTACATGAACAAAGAACTGGTGCGCTCGAAACCGATGGCCCATGTAAAAATCTTCTTCAAAGACATGGCGCATCTACTTGGATTGGCGAAAGTGTGATTCAACTCGCGCAAGGCAGCAAAAAACCGATACTGATCGCCTTCCTGCTGGCCTTGGCTGTCGGCGGTATCGGTGGCGCACTCACTGAAATCGGGCCGTGGTACACCAGTCTGATCAAGCCCTCGTGGCAACCACCCGACTGGGCGTTCGGTCCGGTCTGGACCCTGATCTATATCACCACGGGCATTGCCGGTGTGCGCGCCTGGCGCTGATTAACTGTATGCTCAATGTGCTATGGAGTTTGTTGTTCTTCAAGATGCATCGCCCCGATCTGGCGCTGATCGAAGTCGTGGCCTTGTGGCTGTCCATCGTGCCGCTGATACTGCTGCCTTTGCGTTACTCACCCCGATCCAGTCTGCTGATGCTGCCCTACCTTATCTGGGTCAGCGTGGCGGCCTATTTGAATCTGACGATCGTCCGGCTTAATCCTATCCTTTGACCCGCTTTTTTTACCTTATCCGCAGCCCTCTTCGCGGGTGGGGGCGCGTGCGCCCGCCCCTCACCAAGCGATCCGCTTCGAAGCGCCTGGTTGGTTTCACATGATCAAACCCCGGAAAAATTCGGCGGATGACCGTTTCTAAAACGTCTTACTGAAGAAAATACAGCTCATCGACAACGCGTGCTGCCTCGTCGAAACGCTCATCAGCAAAAAATTCACTGCGCACGATGGCAACCTCTAGATCGGCGGTGCGAGCGGCGAGCAAACCATTGCGTGAATCTTCAATCGCGCAGCATTCGGTAGCCGTCATATCGAGGCGCTTGAGGGCAAGCAGATAAGCTTCCGGATCGGGTTTTTTAGCCGCGACATCTTCACCGCACACAATCACCTCTGGCGACGGCAAGCCGAGCGGTGCCAATGAATAGGTCCACAAAGCATCCCAATTGCCGCGGCTGGTCGTGGTCACCACACCCCAGCCGATGTTCTGGCGCGCCAGATGCATCACCAGCTCACGAAAACCCGCACGCGGCGCGACAGCACCGGAAGCCATGATGGCAGCGAAATGGCGATTCTTGTTTTTGTGCACCTGCGCGAGTTGTTCACGCAGAGCCTCTGCGTCATGGCCACTCTCGGCGGCAAAGCGCAACAAACGCTCGAAGCCGCCCGTGGTTTTTAGCAATCGCTTGTAATCTGCGGTCGTCCAGCGCCAGTCCAATCCGGCCTCTTCCAGCGCCTGATTGAAGGCAGGTAGATGGGCATGCCCCTCGGTCTCGGCAATGGTGCCGTCGACATCGAACAACACGCAGCGGTGCTGATCTGCCCGGATCATGCTCAGTGCACCTGCGCCCGCAATGAACCCTTCTGATACAGGCTGGCCATCTGGTCCATGGTCATGGGTTTGATTTTGGAGGCCTTGCCAGCGCAGCCAAAGGCTTCGAAGCGATCGCGTACAACAGACTTCGCGGCAGCGGTTGCTGCCTTGAGGAAGGCGCGCGGATCGAATTCATCGGGCTTGTCGGCCATGGCCTTGCGCATCGCCGCAGTCATCGCCAGACGGATGTCGGTATCGATGTTGATCTTGCGCACACCATTCTTGATACCTTCAACGATTTCTGACACGGGCACACCGTAGGTTTCCTTGATGTCGCCGCCATACTGGCGAATCATGGTCAGATATTCCTGCGGTACGCTTGATGAACCGTGCATGACGAGGTGAGTGTTCGGGATGCGTTGATTGATCGCCTTGATGCGATCAATCGCCAGAATGTCGCCGGTCGGCGGACGACTGAATTTGTACGCGCCATGACTGGTACCGATCGCAATCGCCAGCGCATCGACATCGGTGGCAGCGACAAATTGTGCTGCTTCATCCGGATCCGTCAGCAGCTGCGAATGATCGAGTGTGCCTTCGGCACCCACACCGTCTTCTTCTCCAGCCTGGCCCGTTTCCAGCGAGCCGAGACAACCCAATTCGCCTTCGACAGACACGCCAACCGCATGCGCCATTTCGACCACGCGGCGTGTGACATTGACGTTGTACTCATAGTCAGCCGGTGTTTTTGCATCTTCTTTGAGCGAGCCATCCATCATCACGCTGGAAAACCCGCTGCGTATCGATCCCTGACACACGGCCGGCGATGCGCCGTGGTCCTGGTGCATGCAGACTGGTATATCGGGATATTGCTCGAGCGCGGCCTCGACCAGTTTGCGCAGAAAAGGCTCGCCGGCGTATTTACGTGCACCCGCAGATGCCTGAAGAATCACCGGGCTGTCGCATTCGGCAGCGGCCTGCATGATCGCGTGGATCTGCTCCATGTTGTTGACATTGAAGGCCGGCAGGCCGTAATGATGCTCGGCTGCGTGGTCGAGCAGCTGGCGCAAAGAAATTAATGCCATGGTATTTCCTCAGAAGATATTTTTTAAATGTGGCTGAAAGTGGACGTCAGAGATGCCGGAAGTAATTCGGCACTTCACGAATGTCGGGCACGATGCGGTCCGGCATCGCATCGGCAATCGGACGGCCCATGTTGTAGCCATAAGGCACAGCCCAGCAGACGACACCAGCCGCTTTGGCAGTCGCCACATCGATCTCGGAGTCGCCGACGAACAGTGACTCGCCATGCGTTGCGCCCAGCGTGGCAAGGCAGTGATCAATGACACCGGGGTTGGGTTTTTTTACGGCCAGCGTGTCGCCGCAAATGACCAGCTCAAACGCATTGTGCAAACCGTGCATTTCCAATATGCGGTCCGTGAAACGGCGCTCTTTGTTGGTAATAATGGCTTGCTTGACGCCATAGTCACGCGCTTTTTGAAGTGTCTCGAGCACATACGGGAACGCCGTACTGGTGGTGCCAGCTGTGATTTCATAATGATGCGTGAAACGCGCCATCACTTGGTCCCAAGGATCGACATCGGCGCCTTCGGTGTGCTGCCAGGCGGTTTTCATCAGCCAGCCGGTGCCATGCCCTATCCAGCTGCGCACCTGGTCGTCACTGACACGGCCATGATTGAAATCAGCGAGCGTAAGATTAGCGGCCTCGCCGATTTCACCTGCAGTATCGAGCAGGGTGCCATCAAGGTCATACATTACGAGTGCCATTTTTTCTCCTCAGACAGCCGCAACAATTTGCGCACTGGTGATACCCAGGGTCTCGTACACCTGTGCCGCGGGTGCAGATTCACCAAAACGTGCAAGGCCGATCACCGCGCCCGACAAGCCCACATACTTGCGCCAGTAATCCGGATGACCGGCTTCAATGGCGATGCGACGCACGCCCTCCGGCAAAACCTGCTGCTGATAGCCGATCGATTGCGCATCAAAGCGCGCAGTACACGGCATGGAAACCACGCGCACCTGCCTGCCCTGGGCCTTGAGTGTTTGCTGCGCTTCCATCGCGAGCATCACTTCCGAACCGGTAGCAATCAGCACCGCCTCGGGCGCGCCGTCGCAATCGGACAGCACGTAGCCCGTCTTCGCCAAGACCAATCGAGTCATGGGTGAGTACATAAATCACACGCTGTCTCATCAGCGCACTCATGCGCATGCCATTGCGCATGTAATCTGAAAATACCGCAAAGGTGCCGCCATAAGGGACGAGTCCGCCATGCAGCACCACACCGTTCATGATCGCGGCCATACCAAATTCGCGCACGCCATACGACATATAGTTGGCATCACCGTCCTGGTGATCATGCCAGGCGCGACTGGTTTTGCCCGCAGTAAGGTTGGAGCCCGTCAGGTCTGCCGAGCCGCCCAGCAGCTCCGGCATGCCGGCTACCAGCAGGTCCAGCATTTGCTGGCTGGATTTGCGGCTGGCTGTGGCGGCGGTAATGCTTTTGGCCAGCGCATGCAGCGACTGTTTCAGTTCGGGCCAGTCGCCGGGCAATTCACGTTGGGTGACGCGCAAAAATTCTGCCGCCAACTCCGGATGCGCTTTGGCGTAGGCGCTGAAATCATGCTGCCATTTGGCTTCAAGGGCGATGCCGGTGGCTTGCGCATTCCATGCGCTGCGCGATGCGTCGGGTATCTCGAAGGGGCCGTGTGGCCAATGCAGCGCAGCGCGCGTGGCTTCCGTTTCTTTGTCACCGAGCGGCGCACCATGCACATCGTGGGTACCCACCATGTTGGGTGAGCCCCAACCGATCTGGGTGCGACAAATGATGAGTGTCGGTTTACCGATGACCTGCTTGGCTTCCTGAGTGGTTTTGTCTACAGCGTTGGCATCATGGCCATCGATGGGACCGATGACATGCCAGCCATACGCACGAAAGCGTGCGGCAGTATCGTCGCGGAACCAACCCGCGACATGACCATCGATGGAAATGCCATTGTCGTCGTAGAAGCAGACCAGCTTGTCGAGTCCCCACACGCCAGCCAATGAACAGGCTTCATGGCTGACACCTTCCATCAAACAGCCGTCACCGAGAAATACCCAAGTACGGTGGTCCACGATGGTGTGACCGCTGCGATTGAAACGACGCGCGAGGATTTTTTCGGCGAGCGCCATGCCGACGGCGTTCGCCAAGCCCTGACCCAGTGGCCCGGTGGTGGTTTCGACGCCGGGGGTGATGTCGACTTCCGGATGACCGGGTGTCTTGCTGTGCAGCTGACGGAATTGCTTGAGATCGTCGATGCTGAGTTCGTAACCTGTCAAATGCAGCAACGCATAGATCAACATGGAGCCGTGACCATTGGAAAGCACAAAGCGATCGCGGTTGACCCAGTGCGGGTTGGTTGGATTGTGCCTGAGGTGATGGCGCCACAAAACTTCAGCGATATCGGCCATGCCCATGGGCGCACCCGGATGACCCGACTTGGCTTTGTTGACCGCATCAATCGCAAGAAAGCGAATGGCATTGGCGAGTTCTCTGGCGCTGGTTTGAGTGGATTGCATAGTGAGGCCTTGTTCCGAATTGATTGTGGCGCTGACGGCCTCCCAGCGCGCGCTGAAATGCCGTAGTTGAAATACAAGCAGCCCTGCTTACAGCCGCCGCTTTCTGTCCATCAAACGCAAGATCATCGGCGTGAAAATCAATTGCATCGCCAGTCCCATTTTTCCGCCTGGAATAACAAAGGTGTTCGGGCGCGTCATCCACGAACGCTCGATCATGGACATCAGGTAGGGAAAATCAATGCCCTTGGGATTGGTGAACCGAATCACCACCATACTTTCATCCGCACTCGGAATATCTTTGGCGATAAAAGGGTTGGAAGTATCGACGGTCGGGACGCGCTGAAAATTGACATGCGTGCGCGAGAATTGCGGGCAAATATGACGGGTGTAATCCGGCATGCGTCGCAAGATCGTATCCATCACCGCGTCCTGTGAATAGCCGCGCATGTTCTGATCGCGGTGCAGCTTTTGTATCCACTCGAGATTAATGATCGGTACAACGCCCACCAGCAAATCCACATGCTTTGCCACATCAGCATCATCGCCGACGTAACCGCCATGCAGGCCTTCATAAAACAAGAGCTCGGCGCCTGCTTCCATTTCCTGCCAGGGCGTGAAGGTGCCCGGCGGCTGATTGAATTGCGCCGCTTCGATGTCGTCGTGTATGTACTTGCGCACGCGCCCTGATCCCGTCTCGCCAAATTTCTGAAACGTACTGGCGAGCTCAGCCAGAATGTTGGCGTCAGGACTGAAGTGGCTGTAGGCCGAATTGCCCGCCGCCTGCTGCTTTTTCATTTCCTCGCGCATTTCCATGCGGTTGTAGCGATGCATGGAATCGCCTTCCAGAATCTGCGCCTTGATCTGTTCGCGGCGGAAGATGTGCTGAAAGCTTTTCATGACCGTGGTCGTGCCTGCACCCGAGGAACCGGTGATGGCGACGATGGGATGTTTAACCGACACAGAGGTCTCCTGAGAATTGAATTTTCATGGCAGCCACGGCCTCACGGCGATCAGCTCGCAAACAGTGAGCGTTCCTGAAACAGTGGCGAACTGTATTTTTCATCGACCCCACTGTCGTAGTCGCGGTGATAGCGCTCGAGTCGCTCGACTTCATTGCGCGAGCCGATGATGACAGGCACGCGCTGATGAATCTGCTCGGGTTCGATATCGAGAATGCGCACACGTCCGGTTGAACCAATGCCCCCCGCCTGCTCCACCACATAGCTCATTGGATTGGCCTCGTACATCAGACGCAAGCGACCCGCCTTGGACGGGTCTTTGGTGTCACGCGGGTACATGAAGACACCACCACGCATGAGGATGCGATGAATATCTGCCACCATGCTGGCGATCCAGCGCATGTTGAAATCGCGCTCGCGCACATCGGTGCGGCCGTTCTTGCACTCGAGGACATAGCGCTGCACCGGCGGCTCCCAGAAGCGCTCGTTGCTGGCATTGATCGCGAACTCGCTGGTGTCTTCGGGAATCTGCATGTGCGGATGGGTGAGGATGAAATTACCCACTTCGCGGTCCAGTGTGAAGCCGTGCGTGCCTTTACCGACCGTCAACACAAACATCGTGGAAGGACCGTAGATCGCATAGCCCGCAGCGAGTTGATGGCTGCCGGGACGCAGATAGTCAGCCATCACAGGCGCGCGGCCTTCAGGCGCACGCAGCACTGAAAATATGGAACCGACGGAGACATTCACATCGATATTGGAAGAGCCGTCCAGCGGATCGAACACCGCAAGAAAACGGCCGCTGCCGTCCTGCGGATCGATTTCGATAGGATCGTCGTTTTCTTCGGACGCAAGGCCGGCCACCAGACCGCCCATCGAGAAGGTGTTGATGAAGGCCCGATCAGCCATGACATCGAGTTTTTTCTGTGTCTCGCCCTGCACATTGGTGCTGTCCAAGCTACCCAGCACACCGCCCAGTTCACCTTTGGCCGTCATGGCCGAGATGGCCTTGACGGCTGCGGCGATATCCACCAGCAACGCGGCCAGATCACTTTGCTCGGGCGCACCCTTGAGCTGTTGGATCAGGAACTTCGATAACGTCGTGCGGCCTTGATGCATAGTGCCTCCTGTTTATTTTTTTTCTGCCAGTCCGCCAGTGAAGACCCGGGATGCACGAATATCGGCGCCACTGAGGGTCGACAAATCATCGGCGGTTACGCTGACCGAACCCTGCGTGGCCAGCTGAAACAAGCGGTTTGCCTGACGCAGCCGCGCCCGATCAAGCGCGTTGCGTATCGATCGCGCGTTCGCAAAATGAGGCTGCTGGCGCCGCAAATGGATATATTCATCCATCGCTTTTCGGGCATCGTCATCAAGGCGATAGTTCATTGCACCGACCATTTTTCCGGCGATTTGCAAAAGCTCGGGCTCACCGTAGTCGGGAAAATCAATGTGATGGGCAATGCGCGACGACATCCCCGGATTGGACTGGAAGAAGGTATCCATCCGGTCTTTGTAACCCGCCAAAATCACCACCAGATCATCGCGATGATTTTCCATCACTTGCAAAAGAATTTCGATGGCTTCCTGACCATAATCACGCTCATTTTCAGGGCGATAAAGATAGTAGGCTTCATCAATGAAGAGCACGCCACCCATGGCTTTTTTGAGAATTTCCTTGGTCTTGGGCGCCGTGTGACCGATGTACTGACCCACCAGATCATCGCGTGTGACCGAGATGACATGGCCTTTGCGTACATACCCGAGGCGATGAAGAATTTCCGCCATGCGCAAGGCAACGGTGGTTTTTCCCGTACCGGGATTACCGGTAAAACACATATGCAGGCTGGGGGTGGCCGCCTCCAGACCCATGGCCGCGCGCGCGCGCGAGACCACAAGAAAGGCGGCGATTTCACGAATGCGCGCCTTCACCGGCGCCAATCCGATCAATTCATTTTCAAGCTGATCAATGACGGGCTGTACCTCGGCGTCGCGCAGTATTTGCTGCAGGTCGATCGAAGATGGCGATGTGGGCGCATTCATGAGGGGGCTCCGGTCTTAGGATGAGTAACGTTCGCCACTCGGGCGCTGCGTGGCATAGCTCACTGTCGTGTACCGAATGGTGCGACCTGCTGCTTCGGTACGCTGCAACCCGAAGCCAGGCTCGTGCGCCGGACGCTGAACGATGAAGCTCATGACCATCGACTCGACGCCACGCGTGTTATCGAAGGCATTGACCTTGATGTACACGTCGGGATTCGCTTTGCGGCAGGCATTGACTTCGTACAGTGCTGCTGCGCCATCCTTGATCTGAAACATGGGAATACCCCACATGTTCCAGTAGCAGTTGCGCGGGTGCGGATCGTCGGTCCATTCGACGGACACCGCCCAGCCCTTGCCGATGGCGTAATCAATTTGGGCGCGGATCTCGTCGTCGGTCAGATCCGGCAGGAAGGAAAATTGTCCTTGTGTGATGCGCATGGTGATGCTCCTTGTAAGGTCTCTGATTTACGACGCGGTCGGTGTTACCGCGAAGTCCGGTGTGTCGGTCGAGGTGTAATTGAAGGCCACGTCTTTCCAGGTCTCCAGCGCTTTTTCGAGCGGCTGGCAGGTCTTGGCGGCATTTTTCAGAATCGCGGGACCTTCGTTGATGATGTCCTTGCCTTCGTTGCGGGCCTTGATCATGACCTCGAGGCCCACCCGGTTGGCGATCGCGCCCGCCTGAATGCCGTCTGGGTGACCGATGGTGCCACCGCCAAACTGCAACACGACGTCGTCACCGAACAAGTCGATGAGCTGGTGCATCTGACCGACGTGGATACCGCCCGAGGCCACTGGCATGACTTTCTTCATGTCGCACCAGTCCTGGTCGAAGAAAAGGCCACGTGAGAGGTCTTGCTTGTTGTAGCTTTCGCGGCAGACGTTGTAGTAGCCCTGCACGGTCATTGGATCGCCTTCGAGTTTGCCGACGGCTGTACCGGCGTGCAGGTGGTCGACACCGGCCAGACGCAGCCACTTGGCCATCACCCGGAAAGAGACGCCATGATTTTTTTGACGCGTGTAGGTGCCATGACCGGCGCGGTGCATATGCAGAATCATGTCGTTCTTGCGCGACCAATTCGAGATCGACTGAATGGCGGTCCAGCCAATAATCAAGTCCACCATGATGATGTTGGAGCCCAGCGATTTGGCGAACTCGGCACGGGCATACATCTCTTCCATGTCTGCGGCCGTGATGTTGAGATAGTGACCCTTGATCTCGCCGGTATTGGCCTGCGCGCGATTGACGGCTTCCATGCAGAACAGGAAACGATCACGCCAGTGCATGAAAGGCTGGCTATTGATATTTTCATCGTCCTTGGTGAAATCGAGTCCTCCGGTCAGACCTTCATACACCACGCGGCCATAGTTCTTGCCAGAGAGTCCCAGCTTGGGTTTCATTGTCGCGCCCAACAGAGGACGGCCGAATTTATCAAGACGCTCACGCTCGACGATGATGCCCGTCGGTGGGCCCTTGAATGTTTTTACGTAGGCGACCGGTATGCGGATATCTTCCAGGCGCGCGGCTTTGAGCGGCTTGAACGAAAACACATTGCCGATCAGTGATGCGGTCACGTTCGCGATGGAGCCCTCTTCGAACAAAACAATGTCGTAGGCGATGTAGGCGAAATACTGCTGCTCCTTGTCAGTACCGGGACCGGTGCCGGGCACGGTATCAACGCGAAAAGCCTTGGCCTGATAATCCTCATGTGCGGTCAGCATATCGGTCCACACCACGGTCCAGGTGGCGGTTGATGATTCTCCGGCCACTGCAGCGGCGGCCTCGATGGAATCCACGCCCTCCTGGGGTGTGATGCGGAAGACACAGATGAAATCGGTGTCTTTCGGCGTGTAGTCTGGGCGCCAGTAGCCCATTTGTGCGTACTTCAGAACGCCACCTTTGTAGCGCTCTTTCATGTCGGTGATGCGACCTTCGACGGGTTTGTTCATTGCTGTCTCCTGTTAAGCGCCAGATGGGCGGGGCGCATGCCTGTGCGTTCGTTGTTCTTATTCTTGGCCGTTCAACAGTGAACAGTAGTGGTCAAGAATGAACGCATTAGAACAAGCGGTGACTAGAATGTATAGTTTTCATCTGTTAAGGTATATTCATCTATGATTTGCACATTAATCAGATAACCTTATCTATTATCTTTATGAAAAGCCTAAAACTACTCAGAAACCTGAGCATGCGCCAATTGCGTATTTTTTTGAGTGCGGCGCGCCATGCCAGTTTTAGCAAAGCGGCAATAGAATTAAATCTGACTGCGCCGGCCATTTCGATGCAAATCAAGGAACTCGAGGCCGATCTGGAGGTAGCGCTGTTCTCGCGGGTGGGCCGGCGGGTGGAGCTCACCACAGCCGGCGAGTACTTTCTGGTATACGTCAAGCGCGTCGCTGTAAACCTGCGTGACGCCGAAGTCATGCTTTCCAAGCTGCGCGGCTCGCAGGGTGGCACGCTGAAAATCGGTCTGGTCAGCACCGCAAAATATTTTGTGCCGCAGCTGCTGTCACGCTTTCGCGAAGAGCATTTCGGCCTGCAAATCAAAATCGAGGTGCGCAACCGCGATCAGATGATCGAGATGCTGCGTGATGGCGATATCGATATTGCGATCATGGGCAGAACGCCCGCTGATCTGGATACGCGCATTGAAGCCTTTGCACCACACCCGCATGCCTTTATCGCCAGCCCCGATCACCCGCTGGCGCGACAACAGGGTATTTCTGCCGAGGCGCTAAATCAAGTCGAATTGATTTCGCGGGAAGAAGGGTCGGGTACGCGCGTCATCATGGAGCGCTTTTTACAAGAGCGTGGACTGACACCGCGCGTGTCCATGGAGATGTCTTCCACGGAAAGTATTAAACAGGCCGTCATGGCAAACCTCGGGATTTCGTTCGTCTCGCTGCATACCGTTGGCCTGGAAAAAACCTACGGCAAGATCGCCATACTCGATATCGATGACACACCGATCTCGCGCGCCTGGCATGTGGTTGCGATCAACCAGGGGAACCTTTCGTCCGCTGCAGAAGCATTCCGGTACTTTGTGCTGGAACATGGGGCTGCCATCATCGACGACTTGTATCCAAATCTGGCGGTGCATCCGCTAGCGCCCGGATAGACGTTTCTCAAGATCACAGCGCCTCGTTACGGCGATCATGAGATCTGGATGCTCATGGACGGGTGAAAGCGATGCGCGTGCCTGCAAGGCAATATCTGCTGATTGGGGTGCTGGGCTGGCTGACGTGGCTCTTGCCTGTGGCTGATGCACAAACCCTGTCACTGGCCGATCTTCCGTATCGAGACCCTCGTCCACTGGATGCCTTGCTATCGCGCGACGACGCGGCTTTTCAGGCAGCGATACAACAGGACTGGCCGCGGATAGAACGCACGCTGGCGAGGTTTGTGCCATTGCGGGCAAAGGTCACCTCATCGTCAGTATTTTTCGACACGATGCGACAGCGGTGCGCACAGCAGCAGGAACCGGCCGCGTGTCGCCTGACGATGGATTTTCTTTCGTTTCAAATGAAACAGAAGCTCGAAGGTGCGGTGAAGTCGGGCACGAAACTACCGGTGCTTTTACGTCCGGCACAACTACCCTCTGGCAACAGCGCTGTGCTCAATGCACTCACCACGCTGGATGCAAGGACCTTGCAGTCGGCGCTCACCGAGCACTGGGGTTGGATACATCAGGTAATCGAGCGTTTTCTTCCGGATCATTATTACCTTTATCCCATGTCAAAAGTATTTGGCGGTATTCGTGACACCTGCCAGACCACCCATACCGAAACATCGTGTCGCTTGCACCTGTCCGATATTGACAGCATCGTCGACAACAACCGGCAGCACCCACCCACCCTGTTTCGTACGCTGGCTCAAATACCGTACCGCGACCCGGCACCCCTGCAGGCCTTGCTGCAACTCAGCGAAACCGCATGGCGCGCCCAAACCAATCCGGCGCAACTGGACGCCTTGCTCAATCGTTACATCGGCTGGTCCGTGGCTATCGTCGGCGATGTAGATTTTGCACGTGCCAGACTGGACTGTCAGGCAGTGATGCCGGGCGACCACGTTCGGTGTCAGGATTATCTCGGGCGACTGGCGGGCCTGATGCGCACCAAGTAGCGTGCGCGTAATGCTTGCACGCGTTCCATTGCGTTCGGCATCTTTGCCCATTGGTGCCCACGTACGTGGTGATGATTGAGGCCGGCAAGGATGTCGGGGGCAGCACCCAATTTTCGACGGATGCTCTGCTGATTGCTTGCAACGGCTACGCCAGCGAAATCGACCGGGAGTGGCGATTCAAGCGAAACTGGTTTGTGGCACTCGAACTTGCGCTTGGCATTGGCGACGCCACGCTAGCCTATTTGTTCTTGTCGCATCATCAAGCGGTTGTCAGTGGCCGGTCCGATCTGTCGCTTGACTGCATCGGCGGGACAGGCAACGCCGCCCCGCTCCCATTTTCCGGTGGAAGCAGCCTGAGCAGCACAGGCATCGGACTCGGTACGCAGACCATCTTTGAAAAAATCTGGTTCCTGAGGGTTGAAGTGGAAAGCATCCGGTGCAACCGTTTTTAAGGCTACCGCTGGAGATGCGGCTGACATCACTGCATTGAGCAGCGAGCGCTTGCATCCCACATCGACGGTGGGCCGCGTGATGGTGGGCTATCGATTCTAAAATTTTCGGTAAAATCAGCGGGTCGTTTCGGCATCACTCCGATGCCGGTGTCATCACCGGACCCGCTCATGCTTGTTTCCAGAATTATCAGCGCCCTGGCGTTGACAGGCGCGCTGATCATTCCTGGCTCAGGAATCGCCCAGTCATTTACCTTCGCGGCCATTGGCGACGTTCCCTACGGACCGCACGAAGCATTTGCGGCGCTGATTGACCAGATTAATGCGCAATCACCCGCGTTCACGATACACGTCGGGGACATCAAATCCGGCAGTACTGTCTGCTCGGATGAGACTTTTCTGAGCGTGCAACAGCTGTTCGAACAATTTGATCACGCGCTGATTTATACGCCCGGGGACAACGAGTGGACAGACTGCCACCGAGTCAACAACGGCCGCTACGATCCGCTGGAGCGACTGGCAAAAATTCGTCAGCTGTTTTTTTCTTCGAATGACAGTCTGGGCAAACAAAAACGGGCGTTGCAGACGCAGTCGAGCCAAAAATCTTTTTCCTCCTTCGTAGAAAATCGTCGCTGGTCGCAAGGCAACGTGCGCTTTGCAAGCTTGCATCTGGTGGGTTCGAACAATAACCTGCAGCCCGGTCTGCCATCGTCGAGCGAATTCGCAGCGCGCGAGCAGGCCAACATCGCGTGGCTGCGAGAGACTTTTGCCGAAGCAAAAACCCACATGGATAGCGCAGTGGTGCTGGCTATGCAGGCTGACACGTTTTTCGGTGAACCACGAAAAGGCTCGGGATTCGTGCGCTGGAATGCGGCACTGGCGCAAGAAGTCGCCGCGTGGGGAAAGCCGGTACTGCTGATTCAGGGGGATACGCACCAATACCTGATCGACAATCCACTCAAGGATGCCGGTGGCAAGCCCCTGCGGCAATTGGTGCGTGTGGTGGTACCGGGAGAAAGTCAGGCGGATGCGGTACTCATCAGCATCGATACCGCTGACACAGCGACGCCTTTCCAATTTAAATTGATGCGGGCTGAGAAATAACCCGTAGCGGGGTTGGCAGCCGCTGGCGATCCGTTTGAGCCGGCAGGTCAGGCGGCGGCGGATAATGCAAGCGGCATGGGAAGGCAACCAGGGATCATCCCGAAAGGCGGTAAACCCCGCTGACACAGCCGGCAAGCGCTGCGCCCGTGTAGAGACCATCCGATTCAACCCCAAGGCGCAGCATGACGCTGGAATGAGATGTAAACGACGTCTCGCTAACACACCCGTTGAGAGTTGGCGCGGCTGGCTGGAATCGAACCAGCGACCCTTGGCTTCGGAGGCCAATACTCTATCCACTGAGCTACAGCCGCGCGGTCTGGGTACGTCTGAAGAGCGGCAAGGATACCGGGTTTCGGTCGGGCAGTCCATGAAGCGCCAGCCGGCGCAGGGTCAAATGGTGGCGCTTCGTCTATAATCACGGGCTTGTTATTCTTAGCTAGCCAAGCCCGCTGGTCACGCGCCCGAAGACGACCGTGCAGCAGGCTGACCATACCCCGAGGACATCATGAGCGACGCGCACGACGAGCACGAATCCGTTATTAAAACACCAAAGCAATTGATCGCAGCCATTGTTGCCGGCTTTGCGATTCCGATTATTGTTATTGTTTTGCTGGTGCTTTACGTGGGCGGCACGCCCAAAATCGGCGCAGGCTCCAATGCACTCTCGCCAGAAGCGATCGCAGCGCGTCTCAAGCCAGTCGCTGATGAGGGCTTCACGCTGGTCGATGCAAGCGCACCTCGCCAGCTCAAGGCCGGCGCTGAAATCTACAACGCCGCGTGCGTCGCCTGTCATGCCAGTGGCGCTGCCGGTGCACCAAAAATGGGGGACAGCGGTGCATGGTCCAAGCGCATCGCGCAAGGCTATGACACGCTGGTATCTCACGCCATCGTGGGTATACGCGGCATGCCCGCCAAAGGCGGCAATCCAGCGCTGGATGACGTGGAAGTTGCACGGGCAGTGGTCCACATGGCTAACGCGAGCGGCGCGAAGTTCAAGGAGCCGGAAGTCAAAGCGAAGTAGCTTCTCGAAGGCACCAACAAAGAAATCCCGGCTTGTAATTTACAAGCCGGGATTTTTGTTGGTAGCTAGCCAATGGCTTTTGCTCACACGGAACCACCTGATCGGGTCAACTTACAAATGCCTGAGCCGATACCAAAACATCCCTATCCATTCGTGTAGCGCGTAATGACTGGTTTGCAGCGATACTGCAGAAGGAATGAAATCTGCCGCTGATAGCGGTTTGCGTGAACGAAAATCAGTCGCCGCAGGCATGATGACCAGACCCGTTTTGGAAAATATCTGCATCGCGCGCGGCATATGAATCGCATCCGTGACGAGCAGCACACGATCGATGCCCGCCTCGCGCAACAACGTCGCCGCACGTGCCGCATTTTGCGCGGTGTTCTCCGAGGTATCTTCCAGCCAGCGCACCGGGGTTTGAAAATCCTCGCGCAAGGCCCTCGACATCACGGCCGCCTCACTTTCGCCACCGCGGTCAGGCGCGCCACCGCTGACCAGTACGGGTAATCCCGTCAGGCGATGAAGTCGTGCGCCATGCCGCAAGCGCGCCAGGGTCTGTGCGCCGGGTTGGTCCCGATCGCCATCCTCAGGCGCCGCAAACGAGCGGCCACCACCCAGAATCACGATCGCCTGTGCATCGACCATCCTGGGGTTCGGTACGGGCAGCGAGCGGTGTTCCAGCGGCACCACCAGCAAACGCGAACCGGCGCTGGTGGACAAGATCATCAATAGCGCAATTGAAGTCATGATGAGGGTGTTTCCCGCAACGCGGAAACGCTTGGCCAGCCACCAGCCCAGACAGCCCAGCATGACCAGCGACAGCGGAGGCAGCAGAAACGCCGCCAGCAGATTGGTGAAGAACCAGCTGAAGCTCATGAAGTCACGCGCGCTTTTTGGTATTCAACCATCAGTGAGCAGCATCGGGCGGCACGCGAGGTTCATGCTGTACGAGTATCCATGGCTTGACAACCACCGTCCATAACAACGTGTCCTCGGCCAGCCACTGCATGGCCTGTGCATCACTGACCCGGTGCACGCGTTCGGCCTGCATCCAGTTCTGCACACTCGCCTTGTCATCCGCCGCGATACGCGCGCCGACATCCACCAGATCAAGTTCGGGTGCCACGCTGATCAGCGTGCCGCCAGCGAAATAGCGCGCCAGTTCGGTCCATCGCATTTGCGCTGTTTGCAAATTGAGTTCCATGCGCAATGACGCCAGAATTTTTTCGTTCATCATCCGTTCAGTAATGCGGCGGTTTGTCATGCGGTAGCGACCCGCTTGCCTGTGTAGGTAATTCTGTGATGCGACGGGCCAGCGCTGCGCAGAGCGCATCAAGTGCATCAATTTTTTTCTGCTGACGATAAATCGTCTGATTCAGGGTATCGAGGAGATCATCTTGACTGGCGAGCTTGATCTCGAGATTCACCAGTCGTTCATCCATTTCCATGATTAGGCTTTCATTGGTTTGACTGCCAAGGTTCGGCAGAGAATACCAGCGATCGTTGCTCACAGCGCCAGACCACTTCGTCTCGCCTGACGCGCAGCCACCAGGTTTCCCGCACCGGGTGCGGCTGGGGCGCCGCAAACGCGGCCGGTGTCAGCAGCGCAACGCACTCACCTTGTGCGGGATCGCGCACCGAAGCATAACGAATCGCACCCAGATTGGCAGTGCGCGCACTGCGCGCCAAGGCTTGGGTGGCACTGTAACTGGTCTTGTGCATCCACTGGGCGACATCACGGGCAAACAACCGTTCACGCAAATCGATCGCTTGTGTGGCCACCTCGCATTTGAAAGCGGTATGCGCAACGGGGGCTAGCTCGACAAGCCCAATCGCATCATTGAGAAATTTCCAGCGCCAGTAGCCTTGTTCTGCACAAGCCGTATCGACAGCAAGCGCACCGTAGAACACGGCCGGATCGGTGGACGCGCGAAAGCGCGTTCCTGTTCGCAGGGGGTGAGTACGAAACGGGGCCGCCAGCAGGGGATGAAGCCGGGAAAATATTTCGGGAAGCGCCGGTTGCCGGGACAGCAGCAATCGGTCCAGAATATCCTGCTCTTCACGACTATCCACCAGCTTCATCGCCCCGGCCGTGTACTGCGCGTCGACAACGCGCCACAAGCCGCCCTGCCAGCGGCGGGCGCTAGACTGCAGCGCGAGAGGCGTCCAGGTAGTGAACGACACGTACCAATCCTTCTGTCTGGTCTATCAGGTCAATTGGACGCGCCTGCAGGCCACGATTCTCGCTGGCCAGCCAGGCGCGCGCTCCCGGTTCGTCAGCCACCAGTGCATCGAGGGAGCGAAACAGGCGCACCAGCAGCAATCCGAATTCCCATTCCTTGCGACCCGGGTCAAGCTGATAGTCGCCGGCATACAGACGGGTCACAGTCGCCGGGCTGACGCCGAGCACGCGAGCCAGCAGATTTCGAGGTAACCCGAGATTGCCGGCAGCACGAGCCACCGCCTTGGTCAGTACAGCACTTGCCTGAGCTGCGTCGGCGTCATCATGGGTTTTTTCTGCAGAAGAGAGCATCTTGTCATCCTTTCTTCAGAAAATATTAACATAATTATTTTCAGTAGAAAGCCCTTGTTGAGGGAATTTTGTGCCACGTCCGGGGAAGCGCTGATTCAATCAAACGGGCAATTTCTTTGGCTTGAAAATTGCGCCATGTTCATGATTTGTCAGCACCCCGCATCACGCAGCCGCGTTGGCTCACCCCACAATGGGAATTGATGCAGTGTTTCCCCAAGTACATCGACGCAGACGTTTACGGTCGGCATGCAGCTTCATTGAATTATGTGCCCGGCTTGGCAGCCCGCCCCGCCAGTGTGCGGCAGGCATCCGAGCAATACTTTAGCTCAGGCCAACTGGCCGCCCATTTTTTTCGCCAGGTAAATGGCCGAGCGCATTGAACGCAAACTTTAACGGGAAGGTTGTGGGGATTGCGGAAGCCTCCCCCTGATTTGCGGTGATCAGGCACGGGCTCAGGCCGCTCGGGGCTTTTGCAACAAGGCTTTGAGGCCCGCCAGCCTGTCCTGAGGGGTCATCACCTCGTGTTCTGCGGGCATGGCATCGCCTTCATCCAGGCGCATTTCCTTGATAAAGCGCGATACCTCGCAAGGAATGCTGTCGCGTGCGCGCTTGCGTTTCTTGCACCAGGTAAGCGTCAGGCTGCGTTGTGCGCGCGTGATGCCGACATACATCAGCCGGCGCTCCTCTTCAATGCGTTGCGCCAGCAGTTCAGCCGGCGCATCCGGATCGCCCCGGTGCGGCAGGATGCCTTCTTCAACCCCCACCATGAACACATGACCGAACTCCAGTCCTTTGGCGGCGTGCAAGGTGGACAGCCGCACGGCATCCGGATCCTGATCACGGCCCTCGAGCATGCTCATCAACGCCACCATCTGAGTGAGCTCGAGCAGCGATTTTTCAGGGCCGTCGGCCTCGCGGCCGCCGTGACCCTTTTCTTTCAGCCAGCCTGTGAAATCGAGCACGTTCTGCCATTTTTCTTGCGCCTGCTTGTCATCGAATGTCGCATACAGATACGCTTCATAGTCGATGACTTTCATCATGTCATCCAATACGGCGCCGGCATTTTCTCCGGTGGCAGCTGCACCGACACGCGTTGCACGAGCTTCGAGCTGATTGATGAAATCGCAGAATTCACGCAGCGGCGCCAGCTGACGATCATTCAGCCGCGCCTCAATGCCACCCTTGAAAACTGCCTCGAACAATGAGCATTGCCACTGACGTGAAAATTCGCCGAGTGCTTCCAGCGTGGCCTGACCGACACCGCGGCGTGGCGTGGTCACCGCGCGGATAAAGGCTGGATCATCATCAGCGTTGGCAACGAGTCTCAGATAACTGATGATGTCTTTGATTTCAGCGCGATCAAAAAAACTCTGCCCGCCTGACATGACGTAAGGAATACGCTCCCGGCGCAAAACCTTTTCCAGTGCACGTGATTGGTGATTGCCGCGGTACAGAATCGCATAATCCGAAAATTTTGCGCGCCGCTCGAATTTGTGCGCCGAGAGCATGATGACTACCTGATCTGCTTCGGCTTCGTCATCATCCATGGCCAGTACTTTGACCGGATCGCCCGCACCATGCTCGGACCAGAGTGACTTCTCGAATAACTTCGGGTTGTTGGCGATGACTGCATTGGCCGCCTGCAGAATGCGTGTGCTGGAGCGATAATTTTGCTCAAGCTTGATGAGCTTCAGATCAGGGAAGTCCTCCTGAAGCGTGCGCAGGTTTTCCATGGTGGCGCCACGCCATGCGTAAATTGCCTGATCATCATCGCCGACCGCGGTGAACATGGGCTTCTTGCCAAGCCCGGTGACCAACAATTTCACAAGCTCGTACTGGCAGGTATTGGTGTCCTGATATTCATCCAGCAGCAGGTAACGAAGACGGCGCTGCCAGCGATCCCGCGCGGCCTCATCCTGCCGAAACAGTTCAACAGGCAAACGAATCAGATCATCAAAATCAACCGCCTGATAACTCGATAAAGTCGCAACATAGTTGCGGTAAATACGCGCTGCCTGAGCCTCATCGTCGGTAGTTGCCTGTGCCAGTGCCTGTTCGGGCGCAAGCAATGCGTTCTTCCATAAGGACATGGCATTTTGAATGCGGCGAATGGCACCTTTGTCCGTGGTGGCCGAGAGATCCTGCACAATAGCGAAGCAATCGGCACTGTCCATGATAGAGAAGCGTTCTTTGAGGCCAAGCGCCTGTGCTTCACGACGCAAAATATGGACGCCGAGCGAGTGAAATGTAGAGACGGTCAGTTGTTTGGCTTGTCCGGGCTCGCGCAGCAGTTTGCCAACTCGCTCACGCATTTCGAGTGCGGCTTTGTTCGTGAAAGTCAGCGCGGCGATATTGCGAGGCTCGTAGTTACAAGACTCAATCAGATGCACAATTTTCTGGGTGATGACTCGTGTCTTGCCCGATCCGGCGCCTGCCAGTACAAGGCAAGGACCATCGATGTAGTCGACGGCGATTCGCTGCGGAGAGTTGAGACCGTGCTGCATGGGGGGAGTCGGCGCGAAGCAGGTGGGCAAGCGCGACATTGTATCGAAAGTCTTGCTGCCGGGCGTGATAAAGTAACTGCGCATCACGAGGACGCCGCAATGAAATTCACCCATCTCATCGAAATTAACAATTTGGGTAATCCGCTGATTACCCCACTCAGTCGAGCCCAACTTTGGCACGGACTTGTGTTCCGCGCTGAACGCCCGACGTTGTTTCTGCTTGGTCTGGACAGTTGCGAAATTACGGCGCGTTTCGAAGAGGGCCTGTCACGCACGCTACACTTCGGAAAATTGCAGGTGATCGACGAGGTACGTTTCAGGCTGCTCGATCAGGTTCATTATCACGTACCGCAACAAAATGATATTCCTGCCTCCGATTTGACAATGACGATAGAGGAGCCGCAAGCCGGGGCACTGTTTGTCCGATTTACTTACGATGACCATCTTGATGCACCTGAAACCGCGGAAGAATCTTTTTACAACGACTTTCGGCGCAAGGCTTACAAGGAATCCGATATCGATACGATACGGATGATTCGCCAGTTGGCGGACGAAGGTCAGTTGGACTCGCCGATTCAATAAAGTGTTATGTGTGCCGCGGGACTGGTCAAAGTTGGAGTCGATTGAAACCGTTCTTGTCGGGTCATCTGCTCGACATACCCCATGCCTTGCACACTTTGCCTGCTCAGATATCGATAGGGTCGACCTCGAGTGTCCAGCGCAGACGACCGGGTTGTTTGCGCAGTGCTTGCATCCAGCTCTTGAGAAAACTTTGTAATGCGCTGCGCGAAGTTGATTCCAACAATAATTGGGCCCGCTCAACACCAGCAACCCGTGTCATGGTCATGGGAACCGGATCATTCATCACGATACCCTGATGAGGCAGTAGGTCGCGCGCCTGCTGCAAAAATTCCAGTGCTTTGGCCAGGGTTTTTGATTCTGCTCTGAGCAACGCCTGAAAGACAAAGGGTGGCAAGCCCGCGCTGCGACGCTCTTCCAGCGTGGCTGACGCAAAACCTGGAAAGTCATGCGTCAGCAAGGCCCGATAAAGTGGATGCTGCGCGTAGCGTGTTTGAACCAGCACCTCACTCTGCGACATCTCGGCTGAGCTGGCCGCCCGGCCCGCCCGGCCCGCTACCTGCATGAGCTGCGCAAACAAACGCTCTCCGGCGCGGTAATCATGCGAAAACAGCGCCGTGTCGGGATTGATGACGCCGACCAGCGTAAGGCGCTGGAAGTCGTGCCCTTTGGCGACCATTTGCGTGCCGAGCAGGATGTCAACCTCGCCGCGATGTACCGTTTCAAATGCCGCCTGGGCGCTCCCTTTTTTGCGGGTAGAGTCGGCATCAATTCGAAGCACGCGCGCCTCTGGAAACAAGACATGTAAATACTCTTCGATACGTTGTGTACCACGTCCGAGTGGTTGTAAATCGACATTGCCGCAGGTAGGGCAGGACGAGGGAATGCGAAGCTCCAGACTGCAGTGATGACAGCGCAAGCGGCGTTCGGGTTTGTGCAGCACCATGAATGCGGTGCATCGCTGGCAGTTACTGATCCATCCACAGGCATCACAATTGACGACGGGGGCGTAGCCCCGACGGTTGAGAAATAGCAGGGACTGCTCACCTCGCGCCAAGCGCTCGCGTATCGCGGCGATGAGCGGCGGGGCTAGTCCGTCGGAGGCCTTGATACGCTCCATGTCAATGAGCGCTATTTTTGGCAACACCGCCTGCGCCGCCGCGCGCTGTGCGAGCACCAGCTTTCGATAACGACCACTGTCTGCGTGATGCCAGCTCTCCATGGAGGGTGTGGCCGAGCCAAGAACCACCGGAATATCCAGGTCGCGCGCGCGCCATATGGCAAGGTCACGCGCGGAGTATCGCAAGCCCTCCTGCTGCTTGTATGAGGGGTCATGCTCTTCATCGATAACGATCAGCTTCAGATGGGGCATCGATGCGAGCACGGCAAGCCGCGTACCAAGCACGATGGAAGCCTGTCCCAAGTGCGCCGAAATCCAGCTGCGAGTGCGTTCGCCTTCAGACAGCTGACTGTGGAGTGATGCCACGTGCAATCCGGGAAAGCGCGCTCTGACGCTGTTTTCCAATTGCGGGGTGAGATTAATTTCGGGTACCAGTATCAATATCTGTGCGTGCCCGCCCTGCTGTCGTTCGCGTTCGAGAATTTTTTCTGCACTGCGAAGATAGACTTCGGTTTTTCCACTGCCGGTGACGCCAAAGAGCAAGCTGACGCGGTAATCGCTCACTGCTGTGATGGCATCAACGGCGGCTTGCTGATCCGTGTTGAGGTCGGGAGCGGCTGTGGTGGCCGCTTGGGGCGGGATACCCAGCGCGTCGATTTTTTTCAGTGCGCTGTCGAGTGCGGTGGATTTAAGGGCTCGAAGATTCTTCGGGAGGCACGGCAGTACCACTTCTCCCAGAGGCCGCTGATAGTAGTCTGCCGCGAAGCGCGACAATGCGATCCAGTGCGCCGATAAGGGAGGCAGCTGATAGCGTATTGCCGTGATGTCGCGAATCTTGTCAGGCGCGTAATCGCTCCCTGCTTGTATCGCGACAATCAGCCCGATGACTTCTCTTCGCCCGAAAGGAACTTGCGCAAGCTGGCCTACGCGCGGCATCGGGTCGTCGCCCGATTGTGGCTGCCATCGATAATCAAATTCGATGGCCAGAGGCGTGTCCAGTGCCAATCTGAGAATGCAAGGGGAAAGTGGCGGCATAAGCAGCAAGTTTGGACTATGGAAGTACTAAATGAAACGGGATACCGATTGGGCCACAAAATCGTGTCTCACCCATGATTTTCCCAACGCCTGCGGTCTACCTTGACGCCGGCTCACCCCCCGGCAGATGGGCTTCGCCTCGCCCTAACTTAAAAAAGTACTTTAAGAATTGATTTAAATCACCGTCGCAAAAGACCTTTTTTCGCTATCCACAAATTCTGTGGATAACTTTGTGTGTAACTGGGACTTGACACGCCAAAACGCAGTGTATATGCGGGGTTCAACAAAATGATTCGTTCTGGTGCAATTGACAAGGTCTTTAAAAATCAAAGGCTTAGCAGCCGGTGTTACATCAATGAGAAATTTTTGGATTTTTTTTTAAGTCATCTTGACAAGTGTATTTTTGTGAATAAGTGTGGGTGAACTAGGGCTGGTGCACTTGTTTTTTACCTGAGATCGTGGTTTGTTTCGCTTCCTTTGGTGACAAGTGCTGAGCAAGCTCACCCGCGCCTCCAAGGCGAACGCCGCGTATGAACCAGGGCGCGCCGCTGCGGCTCACCACAACCTGTGGATGTCGTCAGTATTTTCCTTATTCAAGACCCGGCGCAGCTGCGCGACGCGGGGCGCTGACAAATCATGGTTCTGACATGGTTGTTTTCAGCCACAAAGGTTTCCGGTTTCATTTAATCCGTGCTTCCTCAGGTTTCACCCGGTCAAGAGCTGTGGATATCTTTGTGAACAATGTGCCCTGCAGAGACGCCAATATTTTTTCGAATCAAGCCGCCGATGACCGAACGATCGTCACGAAAT
>JAJTGC010000003.1 GCA_021298975.1 Oxalobacteraceae bacterium | reverse complement strand
AAATGGGGCCGCAATACTTCGCGCGCCTCGCGCGTCATCTCGTGAATATCCGTCAAGCGCGGCTTGTTGTGTACTTTAGCGAACAAGTCGGCAACTTCTTCCTTGTCCTTGTGAATCACGGGCGCAATGATGTGCGACGGGGGTTCGTTGTCATTAATCTGAAGAATGTACTCGCCAAGGTCGGTCTCGACAGGCGTCACACCCGCCGCTTCCAGTGCCTTGTTGAGCGCCATCTCTTCTGACACCATGGACTTGGATTTGATGACTTTTTTGACGTCATGCTTTTTAGCGATCTCGACCACCAGCTTTGCCGCCTGCTCGGCGGTTTCCGCATAAAGTACGGTCGCACCGCGGCGTGTCGCTTCCCGCTCGAAGGTGGCAAGCCACACATCCAGATTGTCGATTGCCCGCATGCGTCGTTCGACAGCCGCATCTCGCGTGGCTTCGAAATCATCCAGTTCAGTGATCGCACTGGCGCGAGCACCGACGAATTTGGTGGCGAATTTTTTCAGCGTCTGCTGCAGACGTTCATCAGCCAGCTTTTGACCAGCACGCGCTTTAAAATGCATCGACTGGATTTCCATCATGCGTCTCCCGAGAGAACTTCAGCAACGTGCAGCACGCGGGTTTTGTGATCCCCCTTGCGCCGCAAGCGTCCTTCAATATTAAGCATGCAACCGAGATCACCGAGCACAACCGCATCGGCACCACTGGCATGGATGTTGTCGCATTTGTCGTCGACAATTGCGGCGGAAATATCGCCATACTTCACTGCAAAGGTGCCGCCAAAACCGCAGCAGTTGCGTGCCTGATTCATTTCTGTCAGTTGCACACCCTCGCGTTTGGCGAGCAGCTCGCGGGGTTGCGCCTGAACACCCAGTTCGCGCAAGCCGCAGCAGGAATCATGGTAAGTGATGTTGCCCTTGAAGCTGGATTGCGTGAGCGCTGGCAGCTTGTCAAGACGAACGACATTGACCAGAAAATCAGTCAGCTCGAAAACACGCGCCTTGATCTTCTGATATCGGGCCAGTAACGCAGGCTGATCGCTCAGAATGTCGTCGTAATGTGTCTTGACCGTACCACCGCACGAACCAGACGGAATGACGATGTAGTCAAAGCTATCAAAATCTTCGATGAATTTTTTCGCCAGCTCGCGGGCCGCCTCGCGGTTACCCGAGCTGTAGGCAGGCTGACCGCAGCAGGTCTGCTGGTCTGGCACAACGACCTCGCAACCGGCACTCTCGAGCAGTTTAAGCGCAGAAAAACCGATCTCCGGACGCATGACATCGACCAGGCAGGTCACCATCAATCCAACACGCATTTTTTCCCCGATTCGTGAACTTTCAGTTGAGGCATTATCCGGCGTTTGCCCCCGAAACGTCCCATGCACACCGGATGAAAATAATTTGCGCCTACCGGGTAAATCTTTGCGCCAGCGGCTTGTGATCGCGTTTCGCATTGTGGTATAACCTAAATATTGCATTGCACCAACGCTTCGCCTGTAACCCCCATGAAACCTGACGCCACACCCGCTTCCGACAAAACCTCTATCCAAGTCATTGAGCGCATGATCAGCCTGCTGGATGCCCTGGCAGGCTATCCCGACCCGGTCAGTCTCAAAGAACTCGCGCTCGCTACGGGTCTGCACCCATCCACCGCGCACCGCATTCTCAACGATATGGTGGCCAAGCGCTTCGTTGATCGGACCGAACCGGGCGCATACCGCTTGGGCATGCGCTTGCTTGAACTGGGAAATATCGTCAAAAGCCGGCTCAATGTCCGTGAAGCCGCCCTGCCCTACATGCAGTCACTTCATCGCAAGACGCAGCAAACCGTCAACCTGTCCGTGCGTCAGGGCGATGAAATTGTCTATATCGACCGAGCGTTCTCCGAGCGTTCAGGCATGCAAGTGGTTCGCGCCATCGGTGGGCGGGGCCCTCTGCATCTGACCTCCACCGGCAAGCTGTTTCTGTCGGTCGATGATCCGAAACTGGTGCGCAGTTATGCGACGCGCACCGGGCTGGCGGGTCACAACAAAAATTCAATTACGGAACTAAGCAAGCTGGAGCGTGAATTATCACTGGTGCGATCACGCGGTTATGCGCGCGACAATGAAGAGCTCGAACTCGGTGTGCGCTGCATGGCTGCTGGCATTCGTGATGACGCAGGACGATTGATCGCGGGTCTGTCCATTTCTGCACCCGCCGATAGACTCAAGGATGAGTGGCTCGATGACCTGATCGCTACTGCCAATGATATTTCCAACGTACTGGGTTTTCACGCAGTGGAGACTGCCTGAGCGCCATACAAACCTCGGCATTACCAGAAACAGGACATAAAAAAAGCGAACCGCAGTTCGCTTTTTTTACGTGCTGAACGATTAACCCCGGTTTGCCTGACGCTGGGTCATGGCTGAGGCAGCGCGGTTTTCAAGCCACTTGCGGATACGATCAGCATCTGCCAGTCGTGACTGCTTGGTTTTTGAATCGAGAAAGACCATCACCACCGGACGTCCGGCGACATTTACCTGCATCACCATGCAACGACCGGCCTCGGCAATGTAGCCTGTCTTTTGCAGGCCAATCGCCCATTCCGGGTTTTCGATCAATCCATTGGAATTACGATATTCAAGCGTAGGGCCGCCGGGCTCGACCGCGTAATGGCTATCCGTCGAATATTCACGGATCAGTGGGTGCTGGTACGCAGCGACGACCAAACGCGCCAGATCGCGAGCACTGGACACATTCGCACTGGAGAGCCCTGTCGGATCAGCGAAGCGGGAATTCGTCATACCCAACTCGACTGCTTTGACATTCATCGCCGTGATGAAGGCAGGCAAACCGCCCGGATAATGCCTGCCAAGCGCTGCTGCTGCGCGATTTTCAGAACTCATCAGCGCAATGTGCAGCATGTTCGCACGCGACAGCTGGGAACCAATGCGCAAGCGAGAATGACTGTAGCGCTTGCGATCCACATCCTCCTCGGTCACGGTGAGAATTTCATCCAGATTCAGATTGGCCTCAACCACAACAAGGCTGGTCATCAGCTTGGTAATGGAGGCGATAGGCAGAGCTATATGAGAATTTTTTTCAAACAGCGTCTCTAACGAACTCTGGTCAATCACCAACGCAACATTGGCGCTGAGATCCAGAGGATCACGCGTGAGACCCAAACCGGCGAGATCACCCGCTGTTGTCGCGTGCGGGGCAGCCAAGGAAGGCGCATAGGCAATGCGTTGAAAACCCGGCTTGCGCTTGCCGGCGAACGCCACAGGTTTCATTGCGCGCGACTTTGACTCAAGCTTGCGCGAACGTTTGCCCACATCCGCAACACGATGCGCTTTTTTGACAACCGGACGCGGATCGCCACGACTCGGTGCACTCCAGGCTGCCGAAAAAGCCAGCAATGCTGTCAGAGTGAAAATCAGATTGCCCAGGAAAAAACGTCGCATCCCAACTCCCTACATGTTGCAAAATTTGACTCTAGTGTAGCAAATCAATGCAAATCTGCAAGAGAATTAAGGGCTTAGGCTCACTAATTAATCAAGTTTATCAATCGACATGCCTGTTCATATTGATATCTTTTGATGTTATTTTTTTATTAATCTCAAATACTACAAGACGTCTGCGATGGCCCGACCAAGGTCAGCCGTGCCGGCGCTTCCACCCATGTCGGGCGTAAATGGCGCGTGTGCAGGCCCCGCTTCCAGCACGCGCTCAATGGCGCGAACCATAGCGTTACCCGCTTCTGCATAACCGAAATGCTCGAGCATCATCGCGCCACACCAGATCTGCCCAATCGGATTGGCAATGCCTCTGCCAGCGATATCGGGCGCCGAGCCATGCACCGGCTCGAACAACGAGGGATAAATACCTTCAGGGTTGATGTTGGCCGACGGTGCAATCGCAATCGTGCCGGTACAGGCAGGCCCCAGATCAGAGAGTATGTCACCAAACAAATTCGAGGCCACCACCACATCGAACCAATCAGGATGCTGAACAAAATGCGCACACAAGATATCGATATGAAATTTGTCGCAGCGTACATCGGGATATTGCTGCGCCATTGCCGCCACGCGCTCATCCCAGTAAGGCATGGTGATCGCTATTCCATTTGATTTGGTAGCCGAGGTCAGGTGCTTCTTTGGCCTGCGCTGCGCCAGCTCGAACGCATACTTGAGAATACGATCTGTGCCATGGCGGGAGAACACACTCTGCTGATAAACCGTCTCGCGTGGTGTACCCTCATACATGCGGCCGCCCACCGATGAATACTCGCCCTCGGTATTTTCACGCACGACATAAAAATCAATATCGCCCGGCTTGCGATTGGCCAGTGGCGATGGAATGCCCGGCATCAGCCGACACGGACGCAAATTTACGTACTGATCAAACTCGCGACGAAACTTCAGCAGTGACCCCCAGAGCGAGACATGATCCGGCACCTTGGCAGGCCAGCCCACCGCACCAAAATAAATCGCATCATGATGACCAATTTGCGCCTTCCAATCATCAGGCATCATCTGCCCATGACGCTCAAAATAATCACAACTCGCAAAATCAAAATGGTCGAACGACAGCGGCACATCAAAGCGACGCGCGGCTGCCTCCAGCACGCGCAACCCTTCCGGTATGACCTCGGTCCCGATACCATCTCCGGCAATGACGGCGATTTTTTTCATGCTTCACTCCATGAATTTCGCAAAATCCGAGAGTGATGCACGCTCGGTCACCAAGGTGTTTTCAGTCTTGCTGTGATCGGCGTAACCAAGTGCCATGCCACAAACGAGTTGCTCGTTCTCGGGCAAGCCCAGCGTGTCGGCAATCACCCGGTGAAATTGCGTAAAGGCGGCCTGCGGACAGGTGTCCAGTCCCCGCGCACGCGCAGCAATCATGATATTTTGCAGGAACATGCCGTAATCCAGCCAAGACCCCTGCTCCAGCACGCGATCAATGGTGAAGATCAATCCCACAGGCGCATCAAAAAAACCATAGTTGCGAGCATGTTGCGCCTGCATGCCTGCCTTGTTCTCACGGGTCAAACCCAGCAAGGCATACAGATCCCAGCCGACCTTGCGGCGTCGGTCCACATAAGGTGCCACCCACTCACGAGGGTAGTAGTCGTATTCTTCCTTGTGCGACGCTGCCTCATCCGGATTCAGATACACCTTCAGGATCGCATCCGACAGTTGCTGACGTATCGCGCCGGTGAGCACATACACTTTCCAGGGCTGGGTATTCGAGCCTGACGGTGCGCGGGAGGCAACTTCCAGCAAGGCCTCGAGATCGGCACGTGGCACGGCAGTGGGAAGAAAAGCGCGTATTGAACGGCGCGAGGTAATCGCCTGATCGACGGCCTGTTGTTGATTGAACTGGTTCATGCTTGGGCTTTCGTTGTTTCAATCTGAATCGATTGCAGAAGCGTGCGGGCTGGTCCAGGAATCGGTGTGGGCTTGCGCGTCGCACTGTCGACATACACATGGACGAAATGTCCTTGCGCCGATGCCACATCCTCACCACCACGGAAGATGCCGACTTCATAGCGCACACTGGATTCGCCGAGGCGCGTGACGCACAGACCGGCAGTCACCGGGTCTGGAAACGACACGGAAGAAAAATAATTACAGTGCGTTTCCACCACCAGCGCAATCGCCTCACCGGTATGAATATCGAGCGTGCCGTTGACGATCAGGAACTGATTTACGACGGTATCAAACCAGTGGTAATAAATGACATTGTTCACATGACCATAAGCATCGTTATCACTCCAGCGCGTGGTGATTGGATGAAAATGACGAAAATAAGCTCTGTCTTTAGCACTGTCTCTCATAATTTTTTCTCATGAATTTTCAGGTTTTATTTTCAAAGCGTTCTCCAGGTGTTTCCCAACGAGCACCTACATTATTTCCTTACGACGAAAGCGACTCCGACCACCGCCAGCAGCATACCCAACGCACCCGTGATCGAGAGCGTCTCTCCAAACAATAGCCAGGCAATCAATGCCGTCAGTGGCGGCGTCAGGTACATCAGGCTGGAGACTTGGGTTGCTGCATTTTTTCTGATGAGCGCGAACAGCAGGAAGATAGCGCCAATGGATAAAGCAAACACCGACCAGCATAGCGCGCCGATAAAATCGGCTGTCCATTGCACTGATTCAAAATCAAGCGTCAGGTTTTCAAGAAAAATCGCAAACGGCAAGGTCAGTATTGCAGATGCGGTGAACTGAATCACCGCTCCCGAGCGCAAATCAAAGCGCGGGCAAAAACGCTTTTGATAAAGCGTTCCTGCCGTAATGGATAGCAGCGCAAACAAACAAAGTGACACATTGACCAGCGAGCTGCCGTTCGCCGTCAGCTTGTTCGACACCACCAGCGCCACGCCCGCCAGTCCAAGCACCAGCCCCAGCCACTGCCGCGCGCGCACGGGTTCGCCAATGAGCGGCGCACCAAAAGCTGTCAGTAAAGGCTGCAATCCCACAATCAGCGCAGCCAGACCCGCCGGCATGCCCAATTTAATCGCGCACCACACACCCGACAAATAACCGGCTTGCACCATCACACCCGCGATGGCGATCTGCACCACCTGTCCGGCCGGCCAGGGGGCACGTACCAGCAGCAATGCCGGTATGAGAATCATCAGCACACAAAAATAACGCAGCAACAGAAACGTCATCACGGGCGCATAAGGCAGGCCGAATTTGGCAACAATAAATCCCGTGCTCCAGATCAGCACGAACAGCAACGGCATGCCAGCCTCCAGCCACAGTCTGCGCACTGAAACACCGCTCAGACTCATGCCGTCTCCAGACGGGTGCTGCAATAACTTGCCGCAATGCTGACGGTCTGTCGATGTACCGCGACCGTGTCATCAATGCTTCTTCCGTAGCCACCGGCCATTGCCAGAGCGACCGGCACACGCCGCATCTGCGCCGCCTCAAGCACCATGTGATCGCGCGCAGCCAGTCCTTCCATCGACAGCTTCAGGCGGCCCAACCGGTCGCCTTCATGCGGATCTGCGCCAGCCAGATAAATGATCAGCTGCGGAGCAAAACGCGCAAACATCTGCGCCAGCGCCGATTCAAGCTGCTGAAGATAGCTTTCGTCATTGGTGTCGTCAGGCAGAGCGACATCCAGATCACTGACGGCTTTCTCGAACGGATAATTGTTTTCTCCGTGCAGCGACAAGGTGAATACGGACTCATCTTTCGCAAGAATGGCGGCGGTACCATTACCCTGATGAACATCGAGATCGACAATCGCAACGCGTGACACCCGGCGCTCGGCCTGCATCAGCCGGGCGGCAATCGCCGCATCATTGAAAACGCAAAATCCTTCGCCACGATCGGCATGTGCGTGATGGGTACCGCCCGCAAGGTTCACTGCAGTACCCTCAACGATCGCTGCGCGGCAGGCGGCAATCGTCGCCCCTGCAGAACGCCTTGACCTCTCAACCATTTCAGGTGACCACGGAAAGCCAATGGCTTTTTGCTCAGCCATGGACAGTGCACCACTCTCGACCCGATGAATGTAATGCGGGTGATGCGCCAATGCCAGCACACCATCCGTGGTGTGCGGAGCCTCTTCGAGACAAACCGAGGGCATGCCGCTGGCAACCGCGTCCCGCAGCATCCGATATTTTTGCATGGGGAAGCGATGACCGTCCGGCAGAGGAAGTACAAAGCGGTCGCTGTAGAAAGCTCTCACGGGTCGCTGCGGTAACACTCAAGAGCGGCGAGTCTAGCATGCAGCTCGGATTCAACCTGCTCCAGGCAATGCGTGAGGCTTTCATCAGACCGGATGGGAAACAGCGATAAGGTTTTCACATCAAATCAAATTTATCTGATGCGGCGCAATAAATTTGCTTGACACACTCCAGTCCGCCAAGAAGAATAAGCGCTGCTGCAATGCAGCACCAATGTACCCCATTTATCGCCGTTTCATCTTACCCTCAGGAGTCTCTTTCATGATCTCGCCCGACCTGTTGTCATCTGCTACCCGTACCCGCCTCTCGTCCCAACTCGGCTTTGCCACGTCGATGACGGAGTCCATGATCGAGACCGCGGAAAAACTGATGGGGCTCAATTTGCAGGCCGCCAAAGCAAGTCTGGACATGACCCTCGGCAGCGCGCAGCAACTGATGGGTACGAAAGATCCCCATGATTTCATGCAAGTCAGCAGCAACCAGTTACAACCCCATGCGGACATCGTCATGACCTATGTGCGTCATCTGTACAGCATCGCCTCAGGCACCCACCGGCAGTGGGCGCGCATCACGCAAGACCAGGTCAACGAAAGCAGTCACGAGATTGCTTCAATGCTTGACAAGCTCGGCAGCGGCGCCCCCGAGGGTTCGCAAAACTCGATCAGTCTTCTCAAGACAGCGATCGATAACGCAGCGTCTGGCTACAGCCAGATCACGCAAACCACGCAGGACGCGATCGAACAGCTTGAATCAGGCATCAACGCCGCAAGTACTGCGCCAACAACGATGACAAGCAAATCGAACGGGCGCGCAAAAAAATAAGTCCGGAGCAAGCCGGCTGCAGAAACGGCCTGAGCACATCAGGCCTTTTTTTCATGCGCTGCTGACATTCTGAAGTCAGCACACAGCAGCGAAACACTTGGTTACAACTTTACGTTGATTCTTCAAAGTTTCTTTCAGGTATTCGTTATACTTGTTTGCAACTTTGATTAACCACGAACTGCGTCAGCTGTCCAGAAAATGTTGAGATTGCAGCTGCTATCTGTTGTGTCTTCGGCCGTGCTTTATTTCGGGTGCTTCCACCTGAACATGATGCTGTTCGATGCGCTCGAACTGCACAGCGGTGCCAACTGGATTTTCCTTCCCGCTGGAATTCGTTTGCTCTGCACCTTGCTGCTCGGCGCGGAAGGCGCGATCGGTTTGTTGATTGCCTCCCTGATCATCTCCATCCAAACCTATGGCGACATGGGTTTGGTTACCAATCTGGTATCAGCCTGCATCTCGGCAGGCGCACCTTATCTGGCTTACCGACTCGCGTTAATCAACGGCCTTCCCGCAACGCTGGAGAAACTCAGCGCAGCAAAACTGGTACTGCTCTGCCTTGTGTATGCTTTCATGGCCGCCCTTCTGCACTCACTCTGGTACCTGCTGAGATCCGTACATAGCGACATGCTGACAGGCTTTACGGCGATGTTCATCGGTGATTTACTCGGTACATTGATCGTTCTCTACGTAATGAAGATCATTTTGGCGACCGTCCGTCGAACTCGCGGTCACGTTTGATCTTGCGCTTGGTGCGTCCTGCACCAAATTCGCTCACACCTTGCCTGTATCGCCCTTTATCAGGGCATTCTTCACTCCAGATGCGTGTCAGCGCAAGCGAGAGGATGGCATACAAGCTGCTATCAAATCAGGAGGTCAGTCAACTCTGACCACACGACGTCCCGCCCAAAACAATCAACCAACCGGAAACGCCAGCCATTCGGCGACCAGCAATGCGACATATAGCCGACCTACCCGTCTCGTCTGCACACAGCCAAAGCCTGGCGACGGGGGGCAGCCACTGGCTGGCGACGCTTGACCTCGGGTTCGAGTGCGATGGTGATACCACCCGGCTGATGCGCCGGGAACATACTGGCCCGCTCCGCGTACAAAAACCACTCTATCCGGAACATACCTCCACCTGCCACGCCATCATCATTCATCCGCCGGGCGGCGTCGTGGGAGGCGACGAATTGCGCATGCAATTCGATATGGGCCCGAATGCACGCGCCTTACTGTCAACACCAGGTGCAGCAAAATGGTATCGCGCCAACGGTCATCGATCACGGCAACGATTACGCGTGCGCGTTGGTACTGGCGCTGCGCTGGAATGGCTGCCACAAGAAACGATTTTGTTTAATGCAGCCGATGTCGTGTTGGACAGCCTCATCGATCTCGAGGCTGACGCGACGTATATCGGCTGCGAGATCCTGTGCTTCGGGCGCACGGCATCGGGTGAAGATTTTGAGCAAGGCCAGTTACAACAATCCTTGATGATACGCAGAGAAGGCAAACCACTCTGGCTGGAACAAGGCGTACTGAAAGCGGGCAGTCCGCTCATGCAAAGCCCGCTGGGTCTGGGCGGCCATTGCGTCTGCGCCACTTTGATTGCCGTCGGCCGCACAACGAATCCTGCTTTACTGAACACAGTGCGGCAGCAGTGCGAAGCCAGCAGCGATGAGCAAGGACACTCGGGTGTGACGCAAATGAAATCCGTCATCATCGTGCGTTACCTCGGCAATCGCAGCGAAGTCGCGCGCAGGGTCATGCTCGCTGCATGGCAAGTGCTGCGTCCCGCCCTGCTTGACCGTGACGCCCTCATACCCCGTATCTGGAATACCTGACACCTCTGTAAAACCAGTACATCACTGACGAGAAAAGACCATGGATCTGACACCCCGCGAAAAAGACAAGCTCCTGATTTTTACTGCGGCACTGGTGGCCGAGCGTCGCCGCGCACGCGGCCTCAAACTCAACCATCCCGAAGCGGTCGCGTTGATCACGGCGGCCATCATGGAAGGCGCACGCGATGGGCAGACGGTCGCAGAACTCATGTCAGCCGGAACAAAAATACTCACACGGGGTGATGTGATGGAAGGCGTGGCTGAAATGATTCCCGATATTCAGATTGAAGCGACCTTTCCCGATGGGACCAAGCTGGTCACTGTTCATCATCCTATCCCCTGAAAAACCAGCGCAAACAACGGAGAACACCATGATCCCAGGTGAAATGCTGATAGAAGAAGGCGAGATTGCGCTCAATGTTGGCCGCCGAACCATGACGCTCACAGTCGCCAACCGCGGTGATCGGCCGATACAGGTTGGATCACATTTTCATTTTTACGAAACCAATCCTGCATTGCATTTTGATCGCTCTGCTGCATATGGCATGCGACTGCATATCGCCGCAGGCACCGCTGTGCGTTTTGAGCCGGGTCAGGAACGTACGATCGGACTGGTCGCACTGGCCGGTGCGCGCGAGGTGTATGGCTTCAACGGCAAAGTGATGGGTAAACTGAAAGAGGACGCCGCATGAGCACAATTTCACGAAAAGCCTATGCTGAAATGTTTGGCCCAACCACGGGCGATCGCATTCGTCTGGCCGATACAGGTCTCTTTATCGAAATTGAAAAGGATTACACCACCTACGGTGAAGAAGTGAAATTCGGTGGTGGTAAAGTCATCCGCGATGGCATGGGTCAGTCGCAGCGGCCGCATGCAGAGGTCATGGACACCGTCATCACCAACGCCGTCATTCTCGATCACTGGGGTATTGTGAAAGCGGACATCGGTATCCAATCAGGTCGCATTTACGGTATTGGCAAGGCAGGCAATCCGGACATACAACCCGATGTCACTCTGGCGATCGGCGGCGCAACCGAAATCATCGCTGGCGAGGGCATGATCGTGACGGCGGGTGGCATTGATTCGCACATTCACTTCATCTGCCCGCAGCAAATCGAAGAGGCACTGATGTCGGGCGTGACCACCATGATCGGTGGTGGCACCGGACCCGCCGTGGGTACCGCAGCCACCACATGCACACCCGGCCCCTGGCATATTCACGCGATGCTGGCAGCGGCTGATGGGTTTCCAATGAACCTGGGATTTCTCGGCAAGGGCAATGTCAGCGTCCCCCTGCCGCTGGAAGAACAGATTCGCGCCGGCGCCATCGGCCTCAAATTGCATGAAGACTGGGGTACCACACCGGCCGCGATTGACAACTGCCTGACGGTCGCCGACAACATGGATATACAAGTCGCCATTCACACCGACACCCTGAATGAATCCGGTTTTCTGGAACACACATTGGCGGCCTTCAAAGACCGCACCATTCATACCTTCCATACTGAAGGTGCAGGCGGTGGTCATGCACCGGACATCATCGCTGCGATTGGCCAATCGAATGTCCTGCCCTCGTCCACCAATCCGACCCGACCCTACACCATCAATACGCTGGATGAGCATCTCGACATGCTGATGGTCTGCCACCACCTGGATCCAGCGATTACCGAAGACATTGCCTTCGCCGAGTCACGCATCCGACGCGAAACCATCGCAGCGGAAGATATCTTGCATGATCTGGGGGCGATATCGATGATGTCCTCCGATTCTCAGGCCATGGGGCGCGTGGGGGAAGTCATCCTGCGCACCTGGCAAACCGCGCACAAGATGAAAGAACAGCGTGGCGCTTTGAAAGGAGACAGTGCGCGCAACGACAACTTCCGCGCCAAGCGCTACGTGGCCAAGTACACGATCAATCCGGCCATCACCCATGGTGTCTCGCACATGGTGGGTTCACTGGAAGCGGGCAAGCTGGCCGACATCGTTCTGTGGAAGCCAGCTTTCTTCGGCGTGAAACCCGCCATGATTCTGAAAAGTGGCATGATCGCCGCTGCCCAAATGGGTGACCCGAACGCCTCAATACCCACGCCACAACCGGTGCATTACCGCATGATGTTCGGTGCCTATGGCGGAGGTCTGCGCACATCGTTCACTTTTGTGTCGCAGGCAGCTTTCGATGCTGGCATTGGCGACACGCTCAAACTGAACAAGCCGGTAGCGGCCGTAAAAAATATGCGCAAGCTCAGAAAATCCGACATGATTCATAACGACTATGTGCCTCACATGGAGGTGGATTCGGAAACCTACGAAGTACGCGCTGATGGACAGTTACTAGTGTGTGAACCGGCACGTATTTTGCCCATGGCACAGCGCTATTTTCTGTTTTGATGATCGGCGACGCTATCCACGAATCACTCTCTGAAAAAATACATGCTTACTCTGCACACCAAAGTTACTCACGCTGACAAGATTGATGGCGAGCTCATGCTTCCTTACGAGTTGCGCGAAAAAAGTCGTCTGCGTACCGCCCTCGCCTCCGGCGAAGAAGTCGCTGTATTTACCGTACGCGGCACGGTACTCAGAGACGGGGATTTGCTCAAGGGGGATGATGGTCGCATCGTCAAAATTACTGCCGCCACCGAAGCGACCTGCCGGGTCACCTGCGATGGCAGCCAGGCGCTGCTGCGCTGCGCCTTCCATCTGGGTAATCGCCACACGCAGGCCGAAGTGGGCGATGGCTTTTTGCGTATACGCCGGGATCCGGTGCTCAGAGACATGCTGACCGGTTTGGGTGCCAGCGTCACCGATGAGCAAGCGCCCTTTGAACCGGAATCCGGTGCTTACGGCGGCCATCATCATCACGACGGTCATGCGCAATACCCCCTCGCACCGATTCCCCTGCGACAGAAAATTCATCGCCCCAGCGACAAGAGCTGAGCATGCAATCTGCCTCCCTGCTCCATCTGCTGCAATTGGCCAGTCCGTCACTACCGGTGGGTGCCTACAGCTATTCGCAAGGACTTGAAACTGCGATGGCCAGCGGGTTTGTACATGACGAGCAAAGCGCACGTGCATGGATCGTGGGTATGCTCGAGGAGGTCGTTGCACGCTTCGAAGCACCGCTCACCTGGCGTCTGATACAAGCCTTCGAAGCACGCGATGCCGATGCCGTCGCCTGTTGGACCTCGATGTTCATTGCCTCCCGCGATAGCGCCGAGTTCCGCGCCGAGACAGTACAAATGGGTTATTCGCTGGCCAAACTGATCAGCGCGCTCATTCCCGAAAACACGGCACTGCAGACCTTGCTACAGCAGCAAGCGGAAATTCCCTTTCCGACCGCACTCGCCGCAGCGACTGTCGCACTGCAGGTGCCTGCCGAGTCTGCGCTGCTGGGAATGCTGTTCTCCTGGTCAGAAAATCAAGTACTGGTCTGCGTGAAATCCGTGCCACTGGGTCAGGTATCGGGTCAGCGACTGCTGCTCTCTCTCACTGAGGCCATCGAAGCAGCAGCGGTGACAGCGCGCACGCTGGCCGATGATGAGCTGTCGAACTGGTCACCCGGACTCTCTCTTTTATCGATGCAGCATGAAGTACAGTACAGCCGCTTGTATCGCTCCTGATACGTCACCAAAATTCACACGGAAAACATCATGACCAACCCTAATCCTTTGCGCGTCGGTATCGGCGGCCCGGTCGGCTCCGGAAAAACGGCCCTGTGCGAAATGCTGTGCAAAAAAATGCGTGATGCCTTTGAGATGGCCGTGATTACCAACGACATCTATACCAAAGAAGACATGGAAATTCTGCTACGCGCCGATGCACTGCCGTCTGAACGTCTGATGGGTGTGGAAACTGGCGGTTGTCCGCACACAGCCATACGTGAAGATGCGTCAATCAATCTCGAAGCCATTGCGCGCATGAGTGCTGATTTTCCTGAGCTGGATCTGATTCTCATCGAGTCGGGAGGCGATAATCTGGCGGCGACCTTCAGTCCGGAATTGTCGGATCTAACGATTTATGTGATTGATGTGGCTGGCGGAGAAAAAATTCCGCGCAAAGGTGGGCCCGGTATTACGCGTTCGGATCTGCTGATCATTAACAAAACCGATCTGGCGCCGCATGTGGGTGCCAATCTGGAGGTGATGGCCCGTGATGCAAAAAAAATGCGCGGCGATCGTCCCTTTGTGTTTACCAATCTACGCAAGGGCGATGGTGTTGATGCGGTGATTGCTTTCATCCGCACGCAGGGATTGCTCGATCAGGGAAAAGCTGTAGCGACTTGAAACGAGTGCAGCCGCCTCAGCTAACTGCATACGTCTGCTTCAATGAATCCAGACCAGCCAGCATGCGCGCATAAGCCAATTCGACGATTTCGGGATCACCCTTGACACCCAATTCGATGTGTCGCCGCCGCGTCCCATCACCGACGCTGGGCAGACTGAAAATACGAATACCCGAAAATTCGGCTTCGAGGGCCTCCATCAAGGGTGTCAATGTGGACTCGATACCGTCATGCACGATCACGGATTTTTCGATGTAAGCGAATTGATGAAACAAATCAGCATGATGCGTATCGAGCGCCCAGTTCATCATCGGCTCAGCCATGACCGGAAAACCCGGCAGAAAATAATGAACGCCGCCCTGAGGGTTTCGTAAAGCAAATCCGGGAATTTTATTGAAGGCATTCGGAATGATTTCCGCGCCCTGCGGAAATTCGCCCATCTTCAGGCGATGCAGATTGTCAGGCTTGTCGAAGTCAGGCTCGGCACCGGATTCCTGTGCCATTTCCCGGATACGTTCGCGAATTTTTTCCCTGGCCTCGGGATGCAGTACCAGTGGTACGCCACGTGCGGCTGCAGCGCATTGCCGGGTGTGATCATCAGGAGTTGCACCTATGCCACCGCAAGAAAAAACAATATCCTTGGTGGCCATGGTGCGTCTGAGCGTTTCCGTAATGCGCGCCGGATCGTCACCGAGATATTCTGCCCACGACAGGCTCAGACCACGCGCTGACAGTAGTTCGATCAGCTTCGCCAGATGCTTGTCGGTGCGCTTGCCCGACAGGATTTCATCGCCAATGATGATGATGCCAAAACTCATGGATTGCCCGTTAAAAGAAATTAGTTGATATCGATGATACTGCCGGGATGATCAGCATCCATGGGTGTGCTGCGCAGGCGAGTCAGCGCATCAAGGCAGTAATGCTGAAACCACAAACCACTGAAGACAAACACCAGCAGGTAGAGCCAAATCGCCAGCGCTGCCAGTAGCGGAAACAAAATCACCGACACCACACCACCCAGCCAAAGCAAGCTGGGTATGGCACCAAGGCTGCCGGTCACCACGCCGATAGCCAGCAGCGGCCAGCGCTGTCGAGACAGTATCGCGCGGCGTTCATCCGGATCTGCAAAATCGGCCAGCGCATCATAGGCCATCACCCGACTCGTGAGCCAACCCCAGAGCACCGGCTGAATACACAACGCGAACAGCGGCACCAGATTCAGCGGCAGCGTGATCAGCCAGATGATCAGGAATGCCAGAAACGAGGATAAGGAAACCCACCAGCTGCCTGCAAACGAGCCACCGTGACGCATGACCAGTTGAGGGTAATACATTGGGGCGACATGACGCGTGATAGCGGGCATGGACAACAAAACCACGAGCAGCAGTGCGCTCAGAATCATCAGCGGCAGTAACAGCCACATCGCCAGCAAGGGCACCATCAGCGTTCTGATCGCTGACAGGCCCCAGGCATCCAGCCGCTCGCCCACGCTCTCGAACAGGGAATACTGCAAAAACCAATGGTGTAGCTGATCCATCAGGGGCTGCAGTCCCTGCCACAGCAGCAAGCCCCACAGCAAGAGACCTGTCAGCAACGGCAATAGCGTCAGCAGCAGCATGCGGAGATGCAGCTGCGTAGCGATGGCGCGCAAAAGGGAAGTGAAGAAAGGCATCATGTCTGACGCCCATTATAAGAGCGTCACGGCTGCTAGAATGCCGGATTCTTGTTGACCACCCATGAAGGAAAGCGTATGTCCCTGATCATGACGGCCTCTGGCCTGCAATACGAAGAACTGACCGTCGGCGATGGTGCCGAGGCCGCAGCGGGCCAGTTTGTCTCAGTTCACTACACCGGCTGGCTGCGGAACGACGACGGCAGTCCCGGCGAGAAATTCGATTCCAGCGTGGATCGTGATGAACCTTTCGAGTTTTCGCTAGGCGCCGGGCAAGTCATTCAGGGCTGGGATCAGGGTGTGCAAGGCATGAAGGTAGGCGGCAAGCGCAGATTGGTGATTCCATCAGCACTGGGCTACGGAGCGCGTGGCGCGGGTGGTGTGATTCCTCCCCACGCGACCCTGATTTTCGATGTGGAATTACTGGAAGTCTGACCAGCACAGGCTCGGGCCGGCAGGCCCGACTGCGCATTTTTCAGGCGGCGTCCTGATCGGCATCGCCGCAGAAGATTTTGTGCATGTTCTTGGTCACCTGCTCTTCAATCTTCTTTGCGAAACCGCGGAGCATGAAGCCAAGCAAAACGTCAAGCTGAACACTGCCCTCTACCAGCGCGAGCGTACCGGAAAATCCGCTCCGCTTGAATTCAAGTACATCACCCACCCACTGGTGCGACATTTCATAATCAACCGCCATCTGGTCAGCCACTTTTTGTGCGGCAGCGCGAGCGCTCTCCATGGACAGGCTGTGCGGCTGAACAATCGTAAAGTTGGCCATGCGGGTCTCCTGCTCTCTCGAGCGTAGTTATTTGAATGTTTCGGGGTTTACCAAATTCGGTGGGCGATGACCCGAGAGGGCAGCAATCAAATTGTCCGCAGCGCAGTCCACCATTGCACGGCGCGTCGGACCAGTGGCGCTGCCAATATGAGGCGTCAATACCACATTGCTCAGCTTCAGAAAGCCGGGATTGAATGCGGGCTCATTCTCGAACACGTCCAGACCCGCTGCCGCGATTTTGCCGGCACCAAGCGCATCAATCAGTGCGGCGTCGTCGACGATACCACCGCGCGCAATATTGACCAGCGTTGCCGTCGGCTTCATCAGCGCCAACTCGTCCGCACCGATCAGATGATGCGTCTCTTTCGAATAAGGCAGCACCAGCACCACATGGTCGGCACTGCGCAAGAGCTCTTCGCGGCTCACGTGCCGCGCGTTGTTCGCCTCGGCTTCCAGCTCGGGCGCCAGACGCGAACGGTTGTTGTAGATGACTTTCATATTGAACCCCATCGAACGGCGCGCAACCGCCTGGCCGATGCGGCCCATGCCAATGATGCCCAGCGTGCTGCCGTGCACATCCACACCCATGAAAGCGTCAAAGGTCCATTTTTTCCAGAGACCGGCGCGCAGATAATGCTCGGATTCCGTCACGCGGCGCGCCGTGGCCATCAGCAGGGTCCAGCCAAAATCAGCCGTTGTCTCATTGAGCACATCGGGTGTGTTGGTGACCATGATGCCAGCGGCCGTGGCAGCAGCGACATCGATATTGTTATAGCCCACCGCCACATTGCAGATCGCGCGCAGCTCTGGCGCACTGCGTATGACTTTAGAAGACATGAGGGTGGTGGGATTGGCATAGACAGCTGCCTTGCCTTGCAGCCGCCTTATCAACTCGTCCTCGGAAAACGTCTCGTCCGATTGATTTGCATCGACATCGACATGCTGAGAGAGGCGATCGATTACTTCCTGAAACACCGCGCGCGTAATGAGAATTTTCGGCTTCATTCGGGCTCACGTTGCATCAGATATCACGCACCAGAATCACGTGCACCCGGTAGGGGCCGTGCGCACCCAGCACAATCGTCTGCTCGATATCCCCGGTACGTGAAGGTCCTGATATGAAATTGGTCGCGCGCGGTAATTCGCCGCGCTCTTTTTTCGCCAGCGCAAACGCATCTTCGATGGCGCCCACAACCCGTGACACCGGGACGATAGCGATATGCGTTTCAGGCAGCAGCGCCGCCGATGCAAAGGTCTCCGCACCGGACAGCAGCATCAGGGTACCCGTCTCTGCCACAGCACAAAAACAGCCGGTAATACCGATCAGATCTTTGTCGACTGGCGGTCGGAACTCCACTCGTATACCCGAGTCCTGCCAGGGCAGTCCGGTGAGTGACTGCCAGGCGATCGCCGATTTGGGGACGCCAATACTGTCGATGTAACTTGCAGCCGCCATCGGCACTTCGTCCAGATGCGCTACCTCGTCCACAGTCTGCGACGTCCGCAGCGCCTGAGCACAAAAACGCGCAACCAGATCATCGCCGAGATCCGGCTTGGGGCCCGCCTGATGATGGTCCAGATAGTCCTTGACCTGAGCCAGCTCCGCCTGCGTCGGCTCGGTTGGTCGGTTCTGCGCGGTGCGGATGCGGCTGAAAATCGCCTGGCGTGCGGCGGATGTGTCCATGGTTTCCCCTCTTGTGACTGCCGGATTTTATCCCGGCAGGGAAAACCACGCCGGGCCACCAACTTGATTTTATTTCAGAGCGTGATGCCAAAATATTCACGGTCCGGCGCGGAGCGAGCATTTGCATATTCAAAAATCATCTAAGCCATCCGTGTGAGGGTACACAATTTGTCTTAAAATACAACGCTTTGCGGAGCCAGCCTATCCATCGACGCTGGGTGGGCATGGAAATCCGGTGGCCTGGCGTGGGTCTTTGTGGCCACCCAGTCCACGGTTATGCAGTAGCTTTTGGTGTTTTCCGGCGTTTAGTTTCAAAAATATTCACAGATAGGACAGTTGTATGACCCACGTTGTGACCGAATCCTGTATCCGCTGCCGTTATACGGATTGCGTCGATGTATGCCCTGTGGATTGCTTCCGCGAGGGACCCAATTTCCTCACCATCGATCCCGATGAGTGCATCGACTGTGCGGTTTGCGTGGCTGAGTGCCCCGTCAATGCGATCTACGCAGAAGAGGATGTGCCGGCTGATCAGCAGCAGTTCATCAAACTCAACGTGGAACTGGCCCGCAAATGGCCATCGATCACCAAGTCCAAAGCGCCGCTTGCCGATGCTGAAGAATGGAAAGAAACCAAGGAAAAATTACAGTACCTCGAACGCTGATTTTATGGGGTACCCGACTGGGGTGCCGTGCACTGCTTCTTCAGCCCCGGCCCAGGCCGGGGTTGGTACGTTATCCGGCTCGACAGCCTCCAACTTCTCTGACTCGAATGAAAACCTCTGTAAAAACTCCCATTGAAACGGATGCCGTGATTGTCGGCGCCGGTCCCGTTGGCCTGTTTCAGGTCTTCGAGCTGGGCCTTCTGGAAATAAAGGCCCACGTGATCGACTCGCTCGCCGCCGTCGGCGGTCAGTGCGTTGAACTCTATCCGGACAAACCGATTTATGACATTCCAGCCGTACCCGTGTGCACCGGACAAGAACTCACCGACAATCTGCTCAAACAGATCGAACCGTTCGAGCCCACCTTTCACCTGGGTCAGGAAGTCACCCTCGTGCAAAAGCGCGATGACGGCCGCTTCGATCTCGAAACCTCGATGGGTACCTGCTTCATCACCAAAACAATTTTCATCGCCGCTGGCGTGGGTTCATTTCAGCCACGCACGATCAAGGTCGATGGTATTGAAGCGTTCGAGGGCACGCAGTTGTTTTACCGTGTGAAAGAGCCGGCGCGCTTTGCTGGCCGCAATATCGTCATTTGTGGCGGCGGCGATTCGGCGCTCGATTGGGCACTCAATCTGCAGGGCAAGGCGGAATCCGTGATCCTGCTGCATCGTCGCGATGATTTCCGTGCCGCGCCAGCCTCCGTCGCGAAAATGAAAGAGCTCTGCGAGCAGTTCGAAATGCAGCTGATCATCGGTCAGGTGACCGGCTTCGAATCCAGCGACGACAAGCTCACAGAGATCAAAGTCACCGGGTCGGACGGGGTCACGCGCCGTTTGCCACTCGATGATTTGCTGGTGTTCTTTGGTCTCTCGCCCAAGCTTGGGCCCATCGCTGAATGGGGTCTGGACATCGAGCGCAAGCAGCTCAAAGTCGACACAGAAAAATTCGAAACCAATGTGCCCGGTATTTTTGCGGTGGGTGACATCAATGTCTACCCCGGCAAGAAGAAACTGATCCTCTCGGGCTTTCATGAAGCAGCGCTGGCCGCTTTTGGTGCTGCACCGTACATCTTCCCCGATAAGAAAATTCACATGCAGTACACGACGACGTCGCCGAAGCTGCACAAGATTTTGGGTGTGGAGTCGCCTGTCTTCGATTAATCCCCGTGTAATGCGTGGCTAACAACGGACACCTGACGGGTGTCCGTTTTTTATTGAGGTTCATCGTTTGCCTTTTAGCCAGATCGCCAGTGTTCGCTCATCCGGCTCGCCCAGCACAAAGCGCACTCCACCCTTGCCATCGACATAAGCAATATAGGGCGTCATCCCGCGCCAATCCGGATTCACCACATATTGCAGTGACTGCGCTCGACCTTGAAACGCAAACAAGCGATCCGCAAGACGATGATGCGAACTGCTCAGCGCCGCCATGTCATCTTCACTGTCCATCAGCACCACATACAAACGCGTTGCCGACTGGCTTGCGGCACGATGCGCAGCGAGTCGCTCTATCGCACCGGGACAATGGGTACAGCTGACTGACGAAAACACGATCATCGCTGGCTGTCGCTTATCGCTGATCAGCCCGGGCCAGGTTGACTTGTCGAAGGTCTCCACTTCCGTTGGCGCGGCAAAGACCTGCGTACACAGCAGCACCAACAAGCCAATGGCATAGTTAAAAATAGGTGACATGAATTTCTCTTTCAGTACGCCATACCAGCGCTATTTTGCCGCTACGCTCGATCAATCTGGGATAGTCATTATCCAAGGTTGACGCCTGCAGCCGTCGCAGCGTGAAATGACGTCCATCATCCTCGGAGATCCAGGCACTGATCTGTGTGTTCGTACCATCAAAGCTGCGCCATGCAATCACCACCCGCTGACCACTGCTGACGATATCAGGATGCTCTGCGTGCGCATCAGGCAACTCCAGCACTGTGCCGATAGCACGCCCCTCGGCATTCAGTCTGCCGTAACGCACCCGTTGCTGACCCTTTCGATCACCAAACCAGACGGCGTGATAGCCACCTTCGGCAGCACGCGCGACGCCGGGTCCATGATGGGGACAGGCGCGTATCACCCAATCATCATGACTGGCGCGAACCAGTGCCGATGCTTGCGTACGGGAGACACGCGCAAATGCATGATCGCGCACACTCCCTGCAAACACATGGCGCCAGAGCGCAGCCACGCCCTCCACAGGCTCGGCGATCAGCGAAATACGACAACACTCGCAACTGTAATCTGCCAGCTTGCGATCTTCACTGACAATCCGTCCCCCATCGGAAGCAATGTTGTAATAAATTGCCGCACCATCATAGGCAGATGGTTTGTCTTTTGCAGCCTGCCGCGCCTGCTCTGCATCGCGCTTATCGATCCAGAAGGTGTACAAATCGCCTCTCGCATCAAACTGTATTGCATCAAAGCGATGAGTAATGATCTGTCGGTCTTGGTGAACGGTGAAAGGCAGTGAAAAATTCTGGCCGCCATCCGCCGAGCGCAGCATGCGTATCTCACCGGTGTAGGGTTTCTCTAACGGTCGGGTATAGCTGATCACGACTTCTGAGGATGGACCAAAAGCGATCTTGGGTCGATTGTCACCATTCGTTGCTACGCTATCGTCACTTATATCCAGCAGTCTGCGCTCAGACCACTCACCGTTTGCCATTCGGCGCTGTATGAATAGTTTTCCTGTGTCTACACCCACAACAACGACGCTGCCATCTGGCGCGAAAGCAGCACCCGTGGCCAGCGTCGACTGATGCTTGTGCTGCTGGGCTATGACTGCCAATGGCAGCCACAGGAGGAGTAACAGCGCATTTTGAATCAGCTTCTTCACCACGTTCTTTGCACTCCCAAATAAACAGCACGCGGCAGACCGGGTGAATACATGGCCATGCTTGATGAATACGATGCGCTGTCTGCATAACGCTCATCAGTCAGATTCGTGAGGCGGGCAAAGCACGACCAGTGCTGATCCAGCTGCGTGCTGATGCGCGCATTGAATAAACGATGACCATCATACTTACCCTGAAGATTGGTCGCTTCCAGATAATACGAACCGAGCTCCACCCATTCGAGCTGCGCCTGCGTACCCTTGACGGGTCGCCATGTCAGGCGCAGGTTGGCTAGCAGTCGAGGAGAATTCTCTATCTCGTTACCCGAGTAATCTGCGGTACTGGTAGTCCACTGTCGGTAGCGATGCTTCGCATACGATGCGGCCAGATCGAGCCGCAGCTTGGGAGCGATCTCTGTTCCCAGCCCCAATTCCACACCCTGATGCTCGGTACTGCCATTATTCGTTTGTACTGCGACACCACTGCTGTCACGCTGCGCGAGCAGATCATCCTGCTTTTTCAAGTGATACGCGACCAGTTCATACGACCAGCGTTGTACTTCACCCCGCATGCCGATCTCGAATTGCTCGGCCAGTATCGGACGGAGTGCTGCTGCCGCTGCTGCTGCGGTAAGCGCTGTAGCACCGGAACGAAACAGCTGATTTTCAGAAGGCGTGCGAAAACCCTGATTATAAGAAGCAAACGCATGCGAGGACTCGCTCACTGCCCACGTCAATCCCAGCTTTGGCGATAGCCTCGAAAAATTCACGGAAGTATCTGCCAATTGATAGAAGCTGTTCACCGTGGCGTTCTGACCGAGATTATTTTGCATCGACATATTTGCGTAGTCATAGCGCAGCCCTGCAGTCAGACGCAAAACATCCGTCGGCGACAACTCAAGATGCAAATAGGGGGCTGCGCTCTTGTAGGTCACCTGATAGTCGTAGATGCGCGCTCCTAAAGTGTAGCCATGGTAGCGAGTCTGCCCGGCCACCGTATCGGTTAACAGCGTGAGTTTATCTTCTTGCCGCTGGCTGGGGCTGTAATCGAGATCGAGACCGGCAATCAAACGAGTGCGCATTTTGTCATCGAAATTCTGGCGGAATTTAGTCATCAAACCATAGGACTGCACCTGCGTATTTTCTATGCGTGCATTAGTGGGGAAATTGTACGAGCCATTCAGATCCATGCGGTTATCGCGAAAATACGGCGTAAAGCTCAGTTGCATGCCCTGCCCCAAATCCTTCTCTATGGCCGATGACAAACGCAGTGCATCCACCTTGCGATACGCGGCCGAGCGCAGATTCACTGTCGGATTATTCAAATAAAGATCCAGCGGTAATGCCGAGTTCGCACCGGTCTGCTGATCGATGTGCGTACCCCCAAAAATAGTTTTCACCAGAGTTCGTGAATCGTATTCATGATCCCAGCGCAGATTCACGCTTTGCCGGTCATAGGCCGTGCTGTCACGCCAGCCATCGGTATGCGTCAGATTCAGATCGGCACGCAAGGCATTGGACCCGCGCCGACCACTATCGATACCACCCAACACACGCCCCCAGCCAAAACTTCCTCCTTCAACGGAGATATCCGCACCGGCGGTCTCGCGCGGCGTGCGCGACAACACATTCACCAAACCACCGATCGCATCCGACCCGTACAAGGCCGAGCCAATGCCGCGCACGACCTCGACCCCACCCGCTGAAGGCAGATTGAGTTCATACAATGCGTTGTGATTGAAATTACCAGTAGCGCGCACTGGAATGCCGTCCTCCAGAAACAGATACATCGGGCCGGTGGTAAAGCCCTGACGAATGGCTGTCGTGTGTCCCTCGCCATTGGTAACCGCGATGGCCACGCCGGGAATCTGTCCCAGTAATTGCTGAGGATGGGAGGGTCGGGTGAAATCGATCGCGCTGCGATCAATTACGCCCACCGATGAAGGGGTTTCGGACAACAGCGTTTGCTCGCGCGTACCGGTCACGGTCACGGCAGGCAAGAGCGTGTCGGCAAACCCGGTTTGCGCGACACAAAGAGCGCTCGCGATGAACGCTCTGGTAACAGCAACAGACATGAGAACTCCTGAAATACAGAGAAAGGAATCGCGGCGGAACAGGTTCGTGAACCGCCTGCGATATCAGACTGTGATCAGGAAAAGCTGGGAGGGGCGCGGGATTGCCGCTGGAGTGCGAAGAAGGTCAGAACCGGCGTGCGATCGCGCCGGGTAGAAAAATCGTCAGTCGCTGAATCCGAGAGGTAAGCACGTACATCGAACTCGGGCGCGGCGCCGGTGGCGGCACAGAGTACGCAATGATCCGCTGCGGCATGCGAGAACTGGGGCTCGCCGGCATCGGACATCGGCACCCACTTGACGCCCGAACTGACGCAGACCTCGGTCCACCGCGTGCCATCGCCTGCACGCACGCCGGCGATCGCCGGCATGAGCGATTGCAACAGCAGCGCTGCTACTAACCAGCACGACAGCGCTTTGCGGGAGACCAGACGAGAAAACATGGGACAAGATTTTATCATGCAGTCCATGCCAATTTCCGATGATGCAAGGCCTTCCCCAGCCCGCCAGCGGGACACTGCCTGTTTGATCAGCGGCCTGTCCGGGCGCGATCCGGACAATTTGCTGTCCAATCGATCAGGCAGCTGGAGGGATTTTTTCGGACAAATGACGCGCGAACCAGCCCGAAAAAGTATCTTAATGGAAACTTAATGAATAACAAACTGGCAAAAATGTCCTGAAAAAGATGTGTTACATTCAAGAAATTGGTTGGCGACACGCCACTGAGATGAGTGTTTTCAAGGCTTTTCAGCCATTTTGGGTAGGTGGGCGATCAACGCTCTTTGATCTCCGCAAATTTCTGCTTATTGTGTTTGCTGCATTGCAGAAATATGGAATTGGGGACACAATTTGAGCGTCTTGAATGAGGGGTCATCATGCTCTATCAACTTCACGAAATGAATCGCACCTTGCTTAGTCCGCTGATCCAGTGGGCTGAGGCATCGTCCAAGCTGTTTACGAACCCCGTCTCGCCCTTTGCGCACACGCCATTTGCCCAGCGCATCGCTGCAGGCTATGAACTGATGTTCCGCTTGGGCAAAGATTACGAGAAGCCCGCCTTTGGCATCATGCATACCGAGGTGGCCGGCACTCGCACCGCGATCATTGAAGATACGGTGCTCGAAAAGCCCTTCTGCAAGCTACTGCATTTCCGCAAGGACGCTCATTTCCTGGCTCCCGAAAAGCTGATTCAACCCAAGATATTGCTGGTAGCGCCGCTCTCCGGCCATCACTCGACCCTGTTGCGAGATACTGTTCGCACCCTGCTGCCTGAGCATGATGTGTACATCACCGACTGGGTCGATGCGCGCATGGTGCCCATGGAAAAAGGCGCGTTCCATCTGCATGATTACATCTACTACGTGCAGGAATTCATACGTTTCCTCGGGCCGAACCTGAACGTCATCTCGGTCTGTCAGCCCACCGTGCCTGTGCTGGCGGCCATCTCGCTCATGGCCAGTGCGGGCGACCCCGCACTTCCCAAGACCATGGTGATGATGGGTGGTCCTATTGACTCACGCAAATCGCCGACCGAAGTCAATGATCTGGCGATGAACAAGCCCTACGCCTGGTTTGAAAACAATGTGATCTACAGCGTGCCACCGAATTACCCCGGCTACGGTCGCCGTGTTTATCCGGGATTTCTGCAGCATGCCGGCTTCGTCGCGATGAATCCACGCCGGCATGCCCAAAGTCACTGGGAGTTCTATCTGCATCTGCGCGAAGGCGACAATGAATCGGCAGAAGAACACCGCAAGTTCTACGATGAATACAATGCCGTGCTAGACATGCCCGCCGAGTACTACCTTGAAACGATCAAGACCGTGTTTCAGGATCACGCGCTGCCTCTGGGTACCTGGGAAGTCGAAGGCAAGCTGGTCAGACCGCAGGACATCAAGTCCGTGGCTTTGTTCACCATCGAGGGCGAACTTGATGACATTTCCGGTTCGGGCCAGACACAAGCCGCGCAAGACCTGTGCTCTGGCATTCCCGCGAACATGAAGCAGCATTTCGAAGCACCGAAGTGCGGCCACTACGGCATTTTCTCGGGTCGTCGCTGGCGCGAAATGATTGCGCCCCGCATCGGTGAATTCATCCGCGCACATGCCTGATACGGCAGCGTCTCAGATCAGCCGCCTTCGGGCGGCTTTTTTCATGGCCGTGACGCGCAACGCAAATACCGGATAATGATGGTCTATGTCAGATCGCACACTCACCCTCGCTGATCGTCTTGAGGACCTGCTACCGCAGACGCAATGCACGAAATGCGGCTATCCCGCCTGCCGTCCCTACGCTGAAGCCATGGCCAGCGGCGAGGCAAATTACAACCAGTGCCCACCCGGCGGCGCACAAGGCATAGCGCGTCTGGCCGCAGCACTGGGCAAACCTGTCATACCCTTAAACCCCGTCCATGGTGCAGAGCGCGAGCGACCCGTTGCCGTGATCGACGAACGCGCGTGCATAGGCTGCACCCTGTGCATACAGGCTTGCCCGGTCGATGCAATCGTCGGCGCAGCCAAACAAATGCACACGGTAATACCGGAGCTTTGCACCGGCTGCGATCTCTGTGTTGCCCCTTGTCCGGTCGATTGCATTGCGATGGTCTCGGTCACGCCGGGCAAAACCGGATGGGATGCGTGGTCAGCGTCCGCCGCAGATGCAGCGCGAGAACGCTTTCACCTTCGCAATGAACGACTGATCCGTGAAAAAGCCGAGAACGAGGCACGACTGGCGGCAAAGGCCGCTGCCAAATTGCGCGAAGTCGACGCTGAATCTGCGCAAAATCCTGAGGCCCTCGCCGAAAAAGAGCGCAAGCGCGCCATCATTCAAGCGGCACTGGATAGAGCACGCCAGCAAAAAGACGCATCTTCCGGGGAAACCTCATGAACCCTGAAAAACGCCGCGAGATTTTTGCGCGACTCAAAGCAGCGAATCCGCATCCCACAACCGAGCTGGAATACACCACACCTTTCGAGTTGCTGATCGCCGTGATCCTGTCGGCACAAGCCACGGACGTTTCAGTCAACAAGGCAACGCGACAGCTTTATCCGGTGGCGAGCACACCGGCGGCCATTCATGCGCTGGGCGTCGAAGGTTTGATCCCGTATGTGCAAACCATAGGCTTGTATCGCAACAAAGCAAAGAACGTGATCGAAACCTGCCGCATGCTGCTCGAGCAGCATGGCGGTGAAGTGCCGCGTGATCGCGAGGCACTGCAAGCCCTGCCCGGCGTGGGTCGCAAGACGGCGAATGTTGTACTCAACACGGCATTCGGCGTACCAGCGATGGCAGTCGACACGCATATCTTCCGCGTTTCCAATCGTACCGGCATTGCACCCGGCAAGAACGTTGACATTGTCGAGCAAAAACTCATGAAGTTCGTGCCATCAGAGTACCTGATGGATGCCCATCACTGGCTGATACTGCATGGTCGCTATACTTGTACCGCGCGCAGCCCGCAGTGCTGGAATTGCCTGATTGCCGATTTGTGCGAGTTCAGACAGAAAACGCCCCAACCGGAGAAAGCGGTCTGATTAGCACCGTATTTCCCGATATGAAAGTCAGCTGTTGAACCACGAACGCCACTGGATCCAATACACAAAGCATGTTCAACCCCAGCAAAGACGAAGTCCGTCAGTTCTTCTGCAACACCTGGAAAAAATCCACAAGTGGCGAGGTACTGACGCCGCTCGAAGCGATCGCACACGACTGGATACTGCAACATCCGGAATACGAAAACGATCTGGCCGATACCGAGCGCGCTCTGGAGAAGGACTACAGCATCGATCAGGGACGCAGCAACCCCTTCCTGCATTTGTCCATGCACCTCTCCATACACGAACAGATTTCGGTCGATCAGCCACCGGGCATACGTGACGCCTGCGACACGCTGATCCGGCGACTCGGTTCAGCGCATGAGGCGCATCATCAGATCATGGAATGTCTGGGTGAAATGCTGTGGAGCGCTCAGCGCAACGGCACACCGCCCGATGGCGAGGCCTATATTCACTGCATACGGCAACGCGCCGGCCAATAAAAAAGCCGCGCGGTACGCGGCTTCCTGTACAACCTGTCAAACGCTTATTTACGAACGATCAGCGAGCCGGGCAGGCTTGCCAGATACGCTGAAATGTCGCTGATTTCTTTTTTCGACAGCGGCTTGGCCATACCGCCCATGATCGCGTTACCGCGGCCATTGGCGCCATTACCGCCGCGCTGATAAGCGACGAGCGCATGCTCAATGTAGTCGGCGTGTTGGCCGGCCAGCTTGGGATAGCTGGGATCAATCGGGCTGTTGAAATCAGCGCCGTGGCAGGAAGCGCAATTGTATTTTTGGGCGGCGACCTTGCCCGCTTCAACATTGCCCGCAAACGCGTTCATCGACAGCGCCAGGGCCAGGAATGCAAATAGCTTTTTCATGAGGGGCTCCGGTTATTTCTGCTGGGCGTAATAGGCAGCGAGATCGGCGATGTCCTGATCGGACAGACCGGCGGCAATGCCTGCCATCGTCGGGTGCTTGCGCTCGCCTTTTTTATAAGCAATCAGTGCGGCAGCGATGTACTTCTCCGACTGACCGCCCAACATGGGCACGCGGTAGACTTCGGGAAAAGAGGCTTTGTAGCCGGGAATGCCGTGGCAGCCGATACACATAGCCACCTTGTTTTTGGCTGCAGATACGTCGCCTTTGACATCGGCGGCGGCCGACACCTGAGCGAGCGAGGCCAGCGCGATAAGAACAAAAAGTTTTTTCATGATAGCGGGGTGGGGTTATTCAAAAACAGAACCGTTGCGGACAGATACAGGCTGCGCTGCTGCATAAAATGGTGCCTGTCTGTCACTAAAAATCGCACGCAATTTTAACCGATTCAGGACAGTCGAGTCTAACATTGGGCCAGATTAATCGACCAGGACGAACGACCTCCGCACTTTCAGTCGTTTATACTCAAGCTTATTTTCCATGACTGATCAGTCCAATGAACAAACCCCTGCGCTTCGAAGGTTCCGAGCAATATGTCGCCACCAGCGACCTGAAACTGGCGGTCAATGCCGCTCTGACCCTGCAACGTCCCCTGCTCATCAAGGGTGAACCCGGTACTGGCAAGACCATGCTGGCCGAGGAAGTGGCCGCCGCGCTAAAGATGCCACTTTTGCAATGGCACATTAAATCGACGACCAAAGCCCAGCAGGGTTTGTATGAGTACGATGCCGTCTCCCGACTGCGTGATTCCCAGCTCGGCGACGAGCGGGTACGGGATATTCAGAACTACATCGTGCGCGGCGTACTCTGGCAGGCCTTCACCGCGGATGAGCCCGTGGTGCTGCTGATCGACGAGATCGACAAGGCCGACATTGAATTTCCCAACGATCTGCTGCGCGAGATCGACCGGATGGAGTTCTATGTCTATGAAACCCGCGAAATGGTGCGCGCCAAGCACCGACCGCTGGTGATCATCACGTCAAATAATGAAAAAGAACTGCCGGATGCTTTCCTGCGTCGATGCTTCTTCCACTACATCAAATTCCCCGATGCAGAGACGATGCAGCAGATCGTTGATGTGCATTTCCCCACACTCAAGAAAGATCTGCTGGCGCAGGCGCTGGAAACTTTCTATCAGCTGCGTGAAGTACCGGGTCTGAAGAAAAAACCATCCACCTCCGAGTTGCTGGACTGGCTCAAGCTGCTGCTGGCGGAAGACATACCACCAGAAGCCTTGCGCAGCCAGGATCAGAAAGCCATCGTGCCGCCACTGCATGGCGCCCTGCTGAAAAATGAGCAGGATGTGCATCTCTTTGAGCGACTGGTCTTCATGTCGCGCAATAACCGCTAAACCACCGCATGCTGATCGACTTTTTTTTCACGCTCAAGCGCGCGAAAATCCCGGTCTCCATCAATGAGTTTCTGGTGCTTCTTGAAGCGCTGGAGAAGCAGGTGATCGCGCCCTCGCTGGATGATTTCTACTACCTGTCGCGCATCACGCTGGTCAAGGACGAGACCAATTTCGATAAATTCGACAAAGCTTTTGGCGCCTATTTTCACGGCATCGAAACCCTGTTCGAAAAGAACCCGGACATTCCGCTCGATTGGCTGATAAAACGCCTGGAGCGCGAGCTCACACCAGAGCAAAAAGCCGCGCTCGAAAAATTCGGCTACGACAAGCTGATGGACAGACTGAAAGAACTACTGGACGAACAAAAAGGCCGCCATGAAGGTGGTAACAAATGGATCGGTACCGGGGGTACATCACCCTTTGGCCATGGCGGACAGAATCCCGAGGGCATCCGCATCGGTGGCGAAGGTGGCAATCGCAGTGCTGTCAAGGTGTGGGAAGCGCGCACCTATCGCGACTATGACAGCGAACGCGAACTGGGTACACGCAACATCAAGGTCGCCCTGCGTCGCCTGCGCAAGTTCGCGCGTGAAGGCGCACAGGATGAACTGGCGCTCGATGACACCATCCGCGCCACTGCCAACAACGCCGGCTGGCTGGATATCAAAATGCAGCCCGAGCGCAAAAACAAAGTCAAAGTGCTGATGCTCATGGACGTGGGCGGTACGATGGATGACCATATCGCGCGTGTCGAGGAATTGTTCTCTGCTGCGAAAACCGAATTCAAGAACATGGAGTTTTTCTACTTCCACAACTGCCTGTACGAGACACTGTGGAAAAACAACCGGCGCCGGCATGCAGAACGTTTTGCCAGCTGGGACGTACTGCGCAAGTATCCACCGGATACCAAAGTCATCTTCGTCGGCGACGCCACCATGAGCCCCTACGAGATCGTCCAGGCCGGTGGTTCGGTCGAATATCACAATGAAGAAGCCGGCGCCGTCTGGCTGCAGCGCTTCGCCCAGCAATTTCCGAAATGCGTATGGCTCAATCCGGAACCCGAGGCCTTGTGGCAGTACCGGCAGTCGATCGCCATCATTCGGCAGCTGATGAGCGATCGCATGTACCCGATCACCATGGATGGTCTGGAACGCGCGATGCAGATGCTGTCGAAATAGATTTTTCTGCCGCCGTACGCCCCTCTGTCGGAAATTTCATTAGAATGCACCCACTTTGTCTTCGGGAGCGTCACGCGTGACGCCCTCCAGACTCACCGCCTTCAATCACACACACGCGTCGCATGGCCAGCAAAAAATCCGATTACAGCGAATCATCCATCCGCGTCCTGAAAGGACTCGAACCGGTCCGGCAACGGCCGGGTATGTACACCCGCACCGAGAACCCGCTGCACATCATTCAGGAGGTCATTGACAATGCCTCCGACGAAGCGCTCGGCGATCACGGCAAAAATATCTTCGTCACCCTGCACAAGGATGGCAGCGTCAGCGTTGAAGACGATGGTCGCGGCATCCCGGTCGGCCTGCATCCGGAAGAAAAAGTGCCGACGGTAGAAATCGTCTTCACCCGTCTGCATGCCGGCGGCAAATTCGACAAAGGCGCTGGTGGCGCTTATGCCTTCTCCGGCGGCCTGCATGGGGTTGGCGTCTCCGTCACCAATGCGCTGTCTTCCCGACTCGACATCACCGTCTGGCGCAAGGATGACAAAGGCAATGGCGTACACACGATTGCCTTCTCCGGTGGCGAACTCACCTCAAAACTGAAATCACGCGCCGCTGGCAAAGAAGACAAGAAATCCGGCACCCGGGTCACCGTCTGGCCCGATCCAAAATACTTCGACTCGCCCATCATTCCGGTCGCCGAGCTGCAACGACTGCTGCGCTCCAAAGCGGTGCTGCTGCCCGGCGTCAAAGTCACCTTCACGCAGGAAAAATCAGGGGAAACGCAAACCTGGCGATATGAGCAAGGCCTGCGCGGCTATTTGACAGAGGCTCTGTCGCAGTCCGGCAGTGGCGCAACATTGATTCCTCTGTTCGAAGGCGAACAATATGCAAGCCCTGATGCTGAGGGTTTCGCCGAAGGCGAAGGCGCGGCCTGGGTCGTCGCCTGGACAGAAGATGGCAATGTCGTGCGTGAATCCTATGTGAACCTGATTCCGACACCGGCCGGCGGCACCCATGAATCCGGCTTGCGCGAAGGTTTGTTCGGCGCCGTCAAAAGCTTTGTTGAAATGCATTCGCTGCTGCCCAAGGGCGTCAAGTTATTGCCCGAAGATGTGTTTGCTCGGGCGTCGTTTGTGTTGTCGGCAAAAGTACTGGATCCGCAATTTCAGGGGCAGATCAAGGAACGTCTCAACTCGCGCGATGCCGTCCGGCTGGTCGGCGGCTATTCGCGCACCTCGCTTGATCTGTGGCTGAATCAGCATGTCGATTACGGCAAAAAGCTCGCCGAACTGGTCATACGGCAGGCACAAAGCCGTTTACGCTCAGCCCAAAAAGTAGAAAAGAAAAAATCGTCAGGGGTTGCGGTTTTACCTGGCAAGCTCACCGATTGCGAATCTACCGATTTGACGCGTAACGAAATCTTTCTGGTCGAAGGTGATTCTGCGGGTGGCTCGGCCAAGATGGGGCGCGACAAGGAATTCCAGGCCATCCTCCCGCTGCGCGGCAAGGTACTCAATTCATGGGAAACTGAACGAGACCGCCTGTTTGCCAACAACGAAATTCACGACATCGCCGTTGCGATCGGTGTCGACCCACATGGGAAAAATGACCATCCAGATTTATCCGGACTGCGCTACGGACGTGTCTGCATACTCTCGGATGCCGATGTGGATGGCTCGCATATTCAGGTCCTGCTGCTCACCCTCTTCTTCCGCCATTTCCCCAAGCTGATTGAGCACGGACACATCCATATCGCCCGCCCGCCCCTGTATCGCGTTGATGCACCGGCACGTGGAAAAAAACCGGCGCAAAAAATCTACGCGCTCGACAGCGGTGAACTGGAAGCGATCGAAGACAAACTGCGCAAGGACGGCGTGAAAGACGGTGCATGGAGTATTGCGCGCTTCAAGGGTCTGGGTGAAATGAACGCGGAACAGTTATGGGAAACCACCATGAACCCCGATACCCGACGCCTGCTCCCCGTGTCGCTCGGCGAGCTGGACCTGAAAGCTTCGGAAGACCGCTTTACCATGTTGATGGGCAAAGGCGAAGCCGCAGCGCGCCGTTCCTGGCTGGAAGAGCACGGTAATGAAGTTGAGGCGGATATCTGAGGAAAAGATCCTGTAAAAGCATAACGGTCATGGATCCCAGCTTGCGCTCACTACTGTCCGGAACATTGGAAGTCATGCGCCACCGAACACTGATGAGCGGTTTTTCTGACTGGATTGCACAGGATTTTTGCGAACATTTAAGTCTTCTTGCTTGGCTGGATTTTCGACGGATCGATCATGGACCCCAGACAGCCATTCTTAACACCGTCATCCCAGCGCAAGCTGGGATCCATCGCTGCAAGACAAAGATCATTGAAATAAGTACGTACCCATGAGCGATCAAACAAATCTCTTCGAAGCCGCCGCTGATGATGGTGGCGAAACACTGACACTGGCGACCTTTGCCGAGCGCGCCTATCTTGACTATGCCATCTCTGTCGTAAAAGGCCGTGCACTGCCGGATGTGTGCGATGGTCAGAAGCCGGTACAACGGCGCATTCTCTACGCCATGGATCAGCTCAGACTTGATCCTGCTGCCAAACCGCGCAAATCAGCCGCCGTTGTCGGTGATGTGCTGGGCAAACTGCATCCGCATGGCGATCAGTCAGTCTATGACGCCATGGTGCGCATGGCACAAAATTTTTCGCTGCGCTATCCGCTGGTAGATGGTCACGGTAATTTCGGTTCGCGCGATGGCGATGGTGCTGCCGCCATGCGCTACACCGAGGCGCGCCTGACACCCATCTCGCGCCTGCTGCTTGATGAAATCGACATGGGTACGGTGGACTTTCAGCCCAACTATGATGGCTCGACCGAAGAACCCAAGCTGCTGCCGGCACGTCTGCCTTTCGTACTGCTCAACGGCGCCTCCGGCATCGCAGTGGGTCTGGCGACTGAAATACCCTCGCACAATCTGCACGAAGTCGCACAAGCTGCCGTGGCACTCATCAAAAATCCCAAGCTCTCGCATGATGAACTGATGGCGCTGATCCCCGGCCCGGATTTCCCCGGTGGTGGCCAGATCATCACGCTCGACGACACGGTCAGCGAGATTTATCAGAATGGACGCGGCAGCATCAAAGTACGCGCGCGCTGGAAAATTGAAGAACTCGCCCGAGGTCAGTGGCAGTTGGTGGTCACCGAGCTGCCGCCTGGCGCCTCATCACAAAAAATTCTGGAAGAAATCGAAGAGCTCACCAATCCCAAAATCAAACTGGGTAAAAAAAGCCTGTCACCCGACCAGATGGCCAACAAACAAGCCATTCTTGCCGTGCTTGATACGGTGCGCGACGAATCCGGCCGCGATGCGCCGGTGCGTTTGGTATTCGAGCCGAAATCCAAGAATCAGGATCAGGAAGAGTTCAGCAATCTGCTGCTGGCGCACACCTCGCTGGAGAACAACGTCGGTGTGAATCTGGTGATGATCGGTAACGATGGCAAGCCACGTCAGAAAGGTCTGGGTGACATTCTGCGCGAATGGATCGCGTTCCGCTTTGGTACCGTCACTCGTCGTACCCAGCACCGGCTCGCCAAAGTAAATGATCGCATTCATATTTTGGAAGGCCGTGAAGCGGTACTACTCAATATCGACAAGGTCATCAAGATCATTCGCGAGTCCGATGAGCCCAAGTCTGCGCTCATGGCGGCCTTCAAGCTGTCCGAGCGACAGGCCGAAGACATTCTGGAAATTCGTCTGCGCCAGCTCGCTCGACTGGAAGCCATCAAGGTACAGCAAGAACTGGCTGAGCTGCGCAAGGAAAAATCCACACTCCAGGAGCTCCTCGATAACCCCGCCTCGATGAAAAAACTCATCGTCAAGGAAATCGAGGCCGATGCAAAACAATACGGTGATGCACGCCGCACTCTGATCAAAGCAGCGGAGAAAGCCGTTGCAGAAATCAAGATCATTGATGAACCGGTGACTGTCATCATTTCGCAGAAAGGCTGGGTACGCGCCCGTCAGAGTCACGGACATGATGCCCAACAGTTCAGCTTCAAGGCCGGCGACAGCCTGTATTCGACCTTTGAATGCCGCACCACCGATCATGTACTCGCGTTTGGTTCCAATGGCCGCGTGTATTCCGTCTCGGTAGCACAATTGCCCGGAGCGCGGGGGGATGGGGTACCCATGACAACGCTGGTGGAAATAGAAGCCGGCACGCGCCTTGTCCATTACTTCGCCGGCACACCGGAAACACCGCTGCTGCTGGCATCAACCGGGGGCTTTGGATTTGCTGCCAAAGTCGGCGACATGATCAGCCGCCAAAAAGGCGGTAAATCCTTCATGAGCATGGACCAAGGCGACGAACCCGTCATGCCCGTCATCATAGGTAAACAAGCCAGCGCGCTGGCCTGCCTGTCCGAAAAAGGACGTCTGCTGGTTTTTGGCATGGATGAGATCAAGACACAAGCCAGCGGTGGGCGCGGTGTGACGTTGATGGATCTCGATGACAATGAAAAGCTACTGGCAGCGCAACCGATCTCGAAAAAAGGAGTGCGTATTCTCGGCATCAATGCGCGCAGTGGCAAGCCGCAGGAAAGCACGCTCAGTGGTACCGATCTGGCGCATCACTTCGGCAAGCGCGCCCGCAAGGGCAAGCTCTTGGCATCGCGCATGAAGGCAACGCAACTGGAGATGGTCGAGTGATTGCATTGCAGGTCAAGATACCTACCTGATCCTGAAGCACCCGCATGACGATGGGCCAGCGCTCATGTGACAGAATTTCAATTTCCACAATCAGTCACGGAAGTTATTCTTTAAGTCATTGAGTGCTGGCAACGCGATCTTTAGAATGAGCCTTATTTGCTCATCGAGAAGATCTCATGAACCGTCGTCCGTATCTTGTCTTTGTTCAATTTCTATTCGTCCTCACCATCCTCGCCTGGTTCACACAACAATCACACGCGCAGACCCTTGATGCGTCCATCAACGAGCATGTGCTCATGTTGCCAGTCACCGAAAATGGCAAGAAGCTGCAATTTGAAACCACGCTCTACAAACCGCCGGGCCAAGGTCCCTTCCCTTTGCTGCTGATGAACCATGGCAAGGAGCGTGGCAAACCTTCAGCACAAAAGAGAGATCGCTTTCTCGCCATGGGCCGGGAATTTGTCAGACGGGGGTATGCCGTAGCCGTCCCGATGCGCAAGGGTTTTTCGAAATCCGAAGGCATCTACAGCGACTACGGTTGCAACATGCATGACAACGGCATGGTGCAGGCCGATGATATCGAAGCCGCCCTGCGCGCACTGACAAAACTATCCTGGGTAGACCATGACCGAGTCATCGTTGCCGGTCAATCCTATGGCGGGCTGGCTACCATGGCCTTCGGTACACGGCAGTTTCCCGGCGTGCGCGGCTTGCTCAATTTTGCAGGTGGACTGCGTATCGACGGTCATTACTGCGACTGGCAATCCGCCCTGGTTACGGCTTTTCGCAGTTATGGCAGCAGAACATCACTGCCCAGCCTCTGGTTCTATGGCGAGAATGACAGCTACTTTGACCCTTCGCTGGCACAACGCTTGCAGACCGCTTACCAGTCAGCCGGCGGATCGTCACAACTCATCGCCTTTGGTCGCTTCAAATCAGATGCACACGGCCTGGTCAGCAGCCGCGATGGCATTCCGGTCTGGTGGCCGGCAACTGAACGCTTTCTGCAGCGCATAGGCCTGCCAACCGATATCAACACGCTGATTGGTGAAACAGAACGCCTTCCGGCAAGTGGATTTGCAGCGAATGACAATGCCGATGCCGTTCCCCACCTGACGGAAACGGGACGCGCGGCCTATCGGCATTATCTGAGCCAGTCATTACCACGTGCCTTTGCCCTGTCTGCATCAGGTGCCTGGAGCTGGGCTGAAGACGGTGACGACCCACCATCACGCGCCCTCGCAGCCTGCCAGAAAAACAGCAAGCTGCCCTGCAAGTTGTACTCAGTGGATCAGGATGTGGTGTGGCGCGTCACGGAAAACAGTGGCGCTCTCTTCGCAACAGCCCAATGATCAATTCAGCGATTTAGGTCTATACGATTTTGCAGGGATTGCGCTGGAGGTACGCGTGCTTTGAGCAGCGGCTGCAAGACGTTGTCGTATTGCACTGAGATCCTTCAGGTCATGGCCAAGAATGATGCGCATTTGGGTACCGGTCTGCTGATTATTCACGCGAAGTTTGGCATCAATGCCCAGTGTATCGGCCAGAGTTTTAGCCTCCTGAGCCAAGTTGGCTGCGTACTCGATACGGGTAAAACGCACACCAAACTGTTCATGATTCACCGTTCTTACCACTCGCCAGCTTTGTCCGTCCAATAATCCGCGCAAGGATCTGGCCAGCCCCTGCACACCGTTACCGTTCGCTACTTCAATAGCGAGTGTCGGGATTGTGCGCTGTGGTTCACTGTCTTCATGAAAATCAGACCGCACCACCGGCGCTCCGATACCGATGGCAGGCTCGGTCACATGACTGGCTGCAGTGTTCAGTACCGCCTCCGCGGGCATCTGCACCGTTTGCGGTGCAGATTCAGATACCGGTGCAGGCTCAGACACGGGAACGCTGTAACGCAACACATACATGCCGTCACTCAGGCGTTCAACAGGATTCACGGATATGACCGAGACATCGGAGTCAGCAGCCACGGTGGTTTGATTTACCTGAGTCAATGAAGGCTTTTCCAGCAAAAGTAGTTCTGCCATTTTTTCCTGGGCAACCAGATTCTCCGGATCAAGCGCCAGCGCACGCTCCAGTGCTGCACGTGCTTGAACCAGCTGTCCTTTTTTCACCCAGGCGTGGCTCAGGTTGATATAGACGTGCGGCAGCCGGCTATCCGACTGCACCATATTGCTTAGTAGCGCAATCGATCGATCGAGATCACCTCGTGCACCGAACAGCGCAGCCAAACCGTTGCGCGCTTCCGCATGATGCTTGTCCATCGTCAGTGCGCTCAGATAAGCTTGCTGAGCCTCGTCGTAGCGCGCTTGCAGATGAAGTAATTTTCCCCGAAGGTATTCACTGTCCGGATTGATCTGAATTCCCACATTCATTGAGACCAAAGGCTGAACAGGATCATGAGGCGTGCTGACACAGGCCGGAAGACAGCTGCTCAGCAGCGCCAGCCACAGCGATGATGCTTTATTCATTGTTCTCTCCTTTGGGGCTTGTCATTGGCTCATGGCAGGCATTAAAACGCGCTGTATCTGAATCACCGCCGGCCCAAGCAAGACCAGCATGAGCGTGGGAAAAATAAAAAAAATCAACGGCATCAGCAGTTTCACAGCAACGGTTGCTGCGGATTCCTCAGCACGCTGCCGTCGTTGGGTGCGCAGATTATCCGAATGCACTCGCAAGGCATCACCGACATTGGTGCCAAAACGATCGGTCTGTATCAGCATGGCGACCAGCAGATCAATATCCTCAACGCCCGTTCGAAGCGCCAGATGCCTGAGTGCCGCTTCCTTCGAAAAACCAGTGCGCAATTCGAGCAGAATCAACTGCAGCTCTTGTGCGAGCACTTGACTCTTGAGCTCGATTTCTCCGGTAACCTTCAGAAAAGCCTGATCCAGACTCAGACCGGCTTCGATACAGATGGTGAGTAAATCCAGAACATCGGGAAAATTCTCGAAAATTTCCTGCTGCCGCTGCCGCACAGCGCGATTGAGAACTAGATTGGGCAAGTAGAAACCTGTCGCTGCGAGCAAAATAAGCAGCAGCATCAAGCGCGGACCCTCGAGGAGCAACACCATCCCATTGGCAAACAAAACCATCAGCACCGGCAAACCCAGCGCAAACAGGGTTTTCGAACCAAAAAACAGCGTGGGTACCATGGCGCTGCGCCAGCCAGCACGGATGAAGCGTAGTCGCATCGGCGACTCATCCCAGCCCTCGGCCGGCAAGGCAAGTTGGGCCAGTGGTTGCATGAATCGCAGCCATGGTTGATTTGCCGGCTCCGTTGCTGCCGGCTCTTCTTTTGCCACGGATTGATTCGACAACACTGCCAGCCGCTGCTGCAAGCGGTCGGGTACCAACAACTTGATCGCGACAGCCGCAATTCCGGCAGCAATGAAAAAGACCAGCACCAGAAAATAGATGGAGGATTCGAGCATGGCAATCAGACCCTTATGCGAATAATGCGAACCATCCAGAGTGCACCCAGGATTTGCATTACCCCACTGGCAAAAATTAGCTTTATCCCGGTGGGATCGTTGGTCAACTTGCCCATGTAATCCGGGTTCGTAATTGACAGCAGCACGCTCACGACAATTGGCAAACCAAACAAAATCCAGGCGGAGAGCTTGCCTTGCGCCGACAGCGCCCGTATCTGCCTGACGAATTTCAATCGCTGCCGCACCAGCGCGGCGATATTGCCCATCAGTTCTGCGAGATTGCCGCCTGTCTCTCGCTGTATCAATATCGAAATAACAAAAAATCGTAAATCGTCCAGCGGAACACGTTCGGCAAGATGCTGCAAGGCCGGCTGCAATCCGGGTCCGTAATTGATCTCGCTCGACAAAAGGCGAAACTCGTCACTGATGGGTGCCGGCATTTCATCAGCGACCATCTGCAATGTTGACGGTAACGCATGCCCGGCACGTAAACTGCGCGCAATCAAATCAGCTGCTTCCGGCAACTGTCGCTCGAGCAGGCTTAGCCGCTTGTCCCGCAGGCGTATCAGCCAAAGCAAGGGAAGACCACTGCATGCAAGACCAACAGCCAGCGCCAGCTTGAATGACTGCAGAAATACCAGACCTGACAAGCAGCCGATGAGCATGAACGCCAATGAGCGCACCAGCCATTGATCAACGCGTAACGGACTACCTGATTGCCGGAGAAACCGGTCAAGCCAGGCAGTACCCGGCATCCTCTTCAACCATGCTCCGATAAATACCGAAGCAGCCAGCGGACGCTCTAACCACAATGATCCGGATGCTTCATCTTTGTGAGAAGAAGGTATTGACGCTTGTAGTCTCTGTTTGATTCGCCGTGCTGCCTTGCTTCGCGAAGAAATCCACCACTGCCACGTCACTTCCACAAAGATTGCTGCAGCAACAAATATCATCAGCGCAAGGCCGATAAAAATTTTATCTGCCATCACACCACCTCATTCGAATACTTGCATAGGGTCATAAATGGAATCTGGCACGCCCACGCCGAATTCCTTCAATCGATGATCGAATTGCGGACAAATGCCCGTTGCAAAAAACTGGGTCCGGACCTTGCCATCATGAGCGACGCCAAGCCGCCGTAAACCGAAGATTTCCTGCATGGTGATAATGTCACCTTCCATACCCGTTATCTCCTGCACACTGACCAGACGTCGCGTACCGTCAGTAAGGCGATTCAACTGAAGTACCACCGTAATCGCAGAGGCGATCTGCTGACGCGCTGCGCGTACCCCCAGTTGGGGTCCTGCCATACCGACCATATTTTCCAGTCGCATTACCGCATCTCTGGGATTGTTGGCGTGAATGGTGGCAAATGAGCCTTCGTGTCCGGTATTCATCGCCTGGAGCATGTCCAATGCTTCATCACCCCGCACCTCGCCGAGAATAATGCGATCCGGTCGCATACGCAGTGCATTCCTGACCAGAGCTCTCTGATTGACTTCGCCCCTACCCTCGATATTGGGAGGTCGAGTTTCCAGTCTGACGACATGCGGCTGCTGCAACTGCAGTTCTGCCGCATCCTCAATCGTCAAAATACGCTCCTGAACCGGTATGAAACCGGACATGACGTTGAGCAGCGTGGTCTTGCCACTACCGGTACCACCAGAGATCAATACATTGATACGTGCCTTGACCAGCGCTTCCAGCAACTGGGCCATCGGTAGCGTCAGGGTGTCTAGTTTAAGTAAATCATCAATCGTCAGCGGCTGCCGGGAGAAGCGCCGTATCGACAGCACCGGCCCATCCAGCGCAAGCGGCGCAATAATGGCATTGACGCGAGATCCATCGGGCAAGCGTGCATCGACCATGGGACTGGACTCATCGATGCGACGCCCTACTCGTGACACGATACGCGCGATGATTTTCATGACATGCTCGCCATCATGAAACCGAATCTGGGTCAGCTCCAGCTTTCCATGCCGCTCCACGTACACTTTACCGGGTGAGTTCACCAGAATATCTGACACGGTTGCATCTTGTACCAAGGCTTCAAGCGGCCCTAAACCCAGCATTTCGTCCTGTATGTCCTGAACCAAATGCAGCCGCTCTGCATGATTGACTGCGAGATGATCCTCTTCGAGAATACGGTTAACCAGCAACGACATCTCGCGACCCAACTGATCTGGATTGAGATTTTGTATTCGCTCCAGATCAATTTTTTCGAAAACGCGCTGATACACACGCTTTTGCAATGACGTGAACGCCTCATTGAAGTGATTGTCCCTTTCGTCACTCACCGGCGACGATGTCTCCGACAACAATGCAAATCTCTCCGAAGGCATGGGAACAAGGCTGTCGTTTGATTTTTCGATGTACATGAAATTCAGGCGGATTGATTGCGAACAAAAAGTCGTCGAATAATGCCGGGATTATCTGGTTTTCTAACATCGGAAAAAGCAGTGATGATGTCTACCAGTGCCTTGCTTACATTGCTGCTTCGTGCCAGCTTCAATAAAGGCACGCCCTGATTGATGGATTCACTGACCACATCAAAGTTATTCGGAACCATGTAAGCCACCGGCTGGCCCAGTGAACGCTGTATTGCTTCAACGCTGATAGTGCTGGCTTCATGACGATTCACAATGACATGAATTTTTTCCTTTCGGTAGCCCAGTATTTTGAAAAAATTCAGCAGACGCAGTCCATTACGCAAATAGGGCAAGGATTGTTGAATGATTGGAAAAATGTGATCACTCTGATCCAACGCTCGAATAACGACACCGTCGATCTGCCGCCCAAGATCAATGAAAATAAAATCATATTCCTGTCGTGCGACATGCAATATGGCGTCAATCTGCTCCGGGCGAATGGTGTCATAGGGATCAGGCTCTGCTGAAGCCGGCAGGATGCCAAAACCCGGCGCCACCTGAATCAGGCTGGAATCAAGCAAGGCCGCATCGAGCCGATGAATCTGACGGCACAAATCGGCCAGTGTCATGGATGGCTGAGCATCGGATAAAAAAAGTGCAGCATCGCCAAATTGAAGGTTCAGATCAATCAGCAGCACTTTCTTGTTCGATGCGGAAGCCAGAGCGTAGGCGAGATTATCTGCAATGAATGTCGTACCACTCCCGCCTTTGCATGAAATAAAAGACAGGATTTTTCCCTGCTTCCAAAAAGATTCATGATGCTGAGAAATCGTACGATCAATAGCTTCATGCACATTGCTCGCAGAGAGGGGTAATTCGATCACCTCGCGCACACCGTTTCTCATCGCCGCCAACAGCAAGGTTGATGACTGCACAGACGCAAGCAGAAAAATGGCCGCCTGTGGATACTTGGCCGCCGTATTTTTCAGCAACGGCAAGATTTCTTTTTCATCCCCTTGCGCATCAAAGAATACAAGGCTGGGTTGCACTGTGGCGATCACACCGACATTCGGATTCATTCCCGGAAATTCGCTCACGACGTGAATGATTGGCTGATGACTGGCACAGCACTGCGCGACCGCTTTTCGAAGCTCAACATCCTTGGTGACAATAATGGCATTCACTGGAAATTACCTCCATCGCAGTTGTGGCTGTCCATCGATTCCCTGGTCATCGTTGTGGCAAAGGGAGGAATACTCACCGACACTGGCACAAAGGGAATCACTGTCGGCAGTTGTGCGCTCGAATTCAGGGAGACCGTGACCGAGATACAGGCTGCACGTGCGGCAGCTGCGGAACTGGCGCAGCCAGCAGGTTGATAGCTGATATCGATATGTTCTGCACTGAGTGATGGCAGCAGCGCGATCATCCTTGATTTGATACGTTCGTCGCCGGCATCACACACAATGGCGGTACGAGCCCCCAGACGGGTCACTTCACTCGCTGTATTAAAGGTATACAAGATACGTCCCAATTCGAATATGCCAATCAGTACAATAAAAAATCCGCCAAATGCAGTGACGAGTGCAAATTCGACCGTAGTGACTCCCTGCTGTTTCGATCGCAATGGCACCGTTTTCACAGACCCTGCCTCATGACGGATTGGATGGGCTGAAATACCAGACTGCTGTCGGCACCTGTAAAGGGCAGTCCAAGAAAGCTGAACTCATAGCCCGTGATGCGAACTACCACCAGATTCAGGGTGCCTGTATCATTTCCGGTCACGACGTTTTTGACGTCCCGTAAAGTCCAGCCGTCACATTCAGCAACAGAGCTGCGATCACAAATTTTGATGTGTGAGAGTTTCAGTCCCGGCACAAGAGGGTCTTGATTTTGGTTGCATTGAAGTACGCCATAGACCGCGAGACAACGCGCTTCGGACAAGGCGATGGGGTATCTGTACAGGTCGTCGGGATTTGCCTGCGCAATCAGCCTTGCGGCAGAACGCACGGACTTCACCACCGTATCGTAGTGATACAGCAGACGACCATATTCAATCACGCCAAAGCCGATGATGAGCAAGGGCACCAGCAAAAGAGCAAATTCAACGGATGCCACACCACGCTGGCGACGATACGGGATGGATGATGAATGACGCATGAACTTATCGACTCAGCGTTGGCACGAGCGGGCCGTTGCCCGCAATATCACCGGGCAAACCCGTAGACGCGCACGGACTGCCCAACGCACTCGCCTTGCCACGATATTCAAGGTACAAGTAGCCGTCATTCCCCCCACCCGCACCCCGGCTAATCGGATGCAGCATGAATAGGCAGGCCCAGTCCTGTATCAGGGTTTTTTTGGTTCCCTTGTCAAGCTCACTGCAGTTAATCACTGGTGCCGGCAATACGCGGCGCAAGCGGCCGTAATTTACATGCGCTGCCTGTATGCCTGGCCCACTGCCCGTGACCAGTCCCGCCAGAGAATCTCCCTGGTAGGGTGCATAGGATGAGCGCTTGCTGATGAAATCCTCAAAGGCGTTTGATCGATTGCCATCCGGACCAGCTGGCCAAGTCTTTGTGGTGTACGCATAACCGGAAAAATCAGGAGGATTGCTCTCAGCTGAATAAGCGCCTCCCTGATAAATGCCAAAGCGCGTATTCCACTCATTGGATAAACCAGCACGTACACCTGCGCTACCGACCTGCGTGCCCTTGACTGGCAATTCGCACGCGCCGTTTCCGGACAACATATCAGCGATGTCGCGCGTGCTGGAGTTCTTGCTGTCAAGATTCAGATCGACCCACCGGAAATTGCTGCTGCCATCAGCCGAAGGAGAATCTCCCCCCTTGATCCATTGGCCGATTTGACTATTGACTGCCAGTTGCTCGGTACAGATAGCTAGCGGCATGGCGCAGGTCGTTTGCGCGCTGAGCAAAGAAGCCACCGCACTGGCAGCGACTTGCTGGCTTCCGATGGCAACGCCCGGCAGTACATTGAGTACCTGGATGAACCAGGTTTCTATCCCTGTCTCATTAATCGTGCATCGCGCACGACGCATGCGTAAAATCCTGTCATCTCCGGAGTTAAGCTCATTTTTCGATAGCCACTCCTCCTCGGCACTCTCGGCACTCTCGGCAAACTCGATGCTGGCATTCTGACGCAGGTTGACCGTATTGTTTTGAAACTGCACCTTGTTACGAAGGCCTGTGGTCAGACCTGCCGCTTCAGCAATCTCGAGTTGCCGCGTCGTTGCACCATTGAGTGAGTGCACGGCAGCGAGCGCGCAGGCATCTGCAGCATTCTGTAATTCAGCGCGTGCGACATACAGTTTTCCAAGATCAAGCGCCAGGCCCACGATACCTATCATCGCGATCATTGCAATTGCCACCACGATCGCTACCGCGCCCCCCTGTCTGCCTTGTCTTGCAAGCTGCACTCGACAAGCGGATCGCACCGGCGTGAAACTGGCTGAACGCATGATCTTCAGCGTCCCGTGCCGACCGACAGCGGCGCAGGCGCCGGGAGTGGCTCCCGAAAACTGCCGCGATAACGCCCTATGGATTCGCGTGCCACTACGCCGTCGACACCATTGACCGGCGCATCACCCCCCGCCTGTGGATTCATGATTTGCTGTGCCCGTGTCTGCCGCACCGAATCGCCGAATTGTTTATCCCATTGCGGGGTAGTCGGCGCGCAGGCGCAGAGAGTGCCAAAAAAAATCGCGGGTAGTAGATGAATACGAATGATCTGCAAAAAATATTGATGGAATTTCATCCTGTCTCTCTCATTGGTTTGATAAGTAATTTTTATTCAAACATGGATTACTTCAATTGAAATCCCCTTGCACCATCATCGGATTTTGGTTGATCCCCGCCCTCCAGTTTTCCATCGATGAAAAGGTCTTTGCGTGAAGGATCGAGCACGCCATCCGTAGGCAGTCGATAATCTGCTGGCAGCGGCTTCACCAATCTCGGCGTCACGATGAACACCAGTTCGGTGCGATCTCGCTGAAAATCACTACTGCGGAAGAGCGCGCCCAGAACCGGTATTTCTCCAAGAATGGGAAACGCCTTGATGTTGGCGGTGACATTATTTTTGATCAGCCCGCCAATCGCAAAACTTTGTCCATCTGCTAACTGCACCGTGGTCGATGCGCGTCGCGTGGTGATGAGTGGGAGTACCGAGCGACTACCATTGACGGCGCTGATACCTATACCCTCGCGCGCGAGTTCGGAGACTTCGGGTGATACACGTAAATTGATGCGACCACCGGAAAGTACCGTTGGGGTGAACTTGAGTCCGACACCGAATTCTTTTTCTTCCAGAGTGACACGACCCAATCCACCCACCACATCCCCTCCGACGGGAATCAGGACACGGCCACCTGCCAGAAAACTGCCCTCCTGTCCGCTGATAGCCATGACGTTTGGCTCGGCAAGGATTTTTACCAGACTGTCTTTTTTTTCTGCGTCCAGATTCAATCGCGAGCCCGATGCACGATTGACACCTACCGTGCCAGCCGAACCCGTCAGAAAGTTCGACAGAATGCTGTAGGTGACCGAGCCGCTGGTGGGTGAGCCGGTGACGTTCACGCCCAATTTGTCGAGCAGGATTTTTGAAACCTCGGCGACTTTCACTTCGAGCATGACCTGCTGGGCTGCGGTCACCTGTAATAAATTGACGATGCGTAATTGCTGCAACGCTGGATTTGTCGACATTGCATTTTGCATATTATTGCCGCTGTTATTAGCCATACCTTCCTGCTGTGCGGCGGCGCTCATGGAGACGGGTCGCCGGACAAAGGCCAGTGCCAGATCGTAGACCCGGGCCGCGACCATCGAATCCGTGACCGTGCCACTGAGTACCAAGCTGTCGGCAGCCGCTGTAACGCGTATATTTTTTTCCTCCGGCATCAGCTCTGACAGCGTCACCTGTAGCGCGCCAGGATCCATGGTGACGGTCACATCAATGGCGGTGCATTTACCACTTTTTCCCTGCAAAATCATATTGGTGGTGCCCACTTCAACACCCAGCAGATACAGCGTCGCGGGTGCTACCAGCATGGCCTGCGCAACGGCAGGATTGGCGAGGGTGCGATTACTGATCTCTTCAGGCAGACGAAGCAGCGTTGACTTCCCGATGGGCAGCGTCATCTTTGCAGGCGATACCGCTTCGCCATTGCAGCTCAAGCCGGACAAGCTGCTCATCGTGGCCGGTGTCGCCCTGCCAGGATTGGGACGCGATGCACGTTCGTTTGAATTCAGATCACTATCTTCCGACCAGCTGACGGTAGATAGCGCTAACAGGCTCAGGGCTAGCAGTATTCTTTGTCCTGTACGGCATTGCAGCATGATGTCTCTCCTCTTTTCCACGTAAGTTTGGGAGTTCAGTAGCACTCAGTAGAATTTCTTACTCCGTTGATGACGCCGACACAAAAAATTTCCGACATCGCGGCAGCGTTATTGACAGCAGGTGTTGCGACTGGCGCTGTTTTTGTTTCAGATAGCGGATTTTTTTCTGCAGGAATGACTTCAGATACCAAATTATTTTCTGTAGCAATGACTTCAGATGTCGTCGCACTCATGTCTTGTTTGATTTTTTTCCTGGCCGAAGCAGCCACTGGCGGACTTTGCACAATTTTTTGTTTTTCCAGCGGTATCAGGCGCTCATCAAGCAGTGACGATTTCATCGCACCCTCCGTACTGGCTGCCTGAGGATCCATCTGATTGCGCAGCACCAGCGACAGGCTGCCAACACTGCGCGCGAGATCGAGTTTTTCTGCCTGCGCCGGCGTCACCTCCAGGGTGACTGCATTGACAACACGTGGCTTGGTTTCATCACGCCCGACGTCCTGAGCAACTGCCAGCACCAGAATGCGCTCAAGGACAATTTTGGAAATCTGTTTGTCGCGGGATGAATTGTTTTCGTTATCGCGCTGGGTACTGACGAGGATGTCGACGTAATTTCCCGGCAACGCAAATCCGGCAACGCCAATCACGTCATTGACTCTGACGGTCATGGCACGCCGGCCCTCGCCAATGACGGCGGACAAACCACCGGTGGTTCCCAAGGGCGCGAGCTTGGCATCGATCACCGCTTCTCCTCGCAACAAGCTGGTGCGCAGCACGCGCCCCTCCAATGCGGCAATGTCTTTAAAGGCACCCGGTGGTGTACTTGAGGCGGGCCAGTCGACGAGTGTCACAAGATCAGGCGTCAGGCGCTGCCCAAGACTGATATCACTCGCTGCAACCGCAATACGTTCGACACCTCGTGATGATTGATTCGTTAACCACTGTGCGGCGAGTATGACGGCCAGTAATCCGCACACCACAGCGACTCCCAACATGACCCAGGTTCTTGTATTTTTCATGTATCTTCCCCACCTTTCCTGCAATTGACGATTCATGTCTTATCGGGCGCTTTATCGGGATCTTTTATCGCGACCCTTTATCGATACCCTTTATCGATACCGTTGATGGATCAAGGCAGCCAGGTCAAACCCATCGACACGACCACGCCGAGCCCGATCACGACGCCATAGGGAATGGCACCTCGCGATCTCGCATAGGCCGCTGGCTGTGCAGCGCGTTGCGGAAAATTCAGTGCGTGCCAGGGCATCGATTTGATGCAGGTGACTATCAAGGTGCCGGTTGTGGTTTGGCTCAACAGCACGACCACTGACCACAACCCCCCGATAAAAAAACTGATCAGCGCAATATCGATGACCGCCGCGGGACCGGCGAACAGTCCCAGTGTGGCCAGCAGCTTCACATCGCCGGCCGCCATGCCGCCCAGCCAATAGAAAGGCCAGATCAGCGCAAATCCCACGAGACCGCCTGCAAGGGCATGCGCCATCCCGTGGCTACCCGGTGCAAACGCTGCCAGCATCAGTGCCGCGGCACAGCCGGCTGCCAGCAAACGATTGGGTATGCGCCATTGAAACCAGTCATGCCAGGCCGCAAAGATTGCAACAATCAGCAGGCCGGCAATCGCATGAGACGGTGGTGCGTATTCGGAAAAAAATGACATGGGTCAGAGCTCTGTGGTGGTTCGATTGATGGCCCGCTGCATCTCGGGCAGCGGGCGAGCGACACGTTTCGGAGAAAAGCAGGGTGTGTCCTACCTGTTCCACGCAAAGTGATGTCGGGACGTCATTTATTGCGTGCCAGTGCCAGTGGTGCCAGTGGCACCACTGGCACCAGTAGCGCCCAGTTTGGTCTTAACGTTCTCGAATACACTTTTGAGTTCGGTACCGAGGCCTTGCACCGACACAGCAATAACGATGGCAATCAGCGCTGCCAGCAAACCGTATTCAATTGCCACGGCACCACTTTCATCTGCAAAAAAAGCTTTGGTTTTATTTACAAGGAATTGCATGAGGACTCTCCAAAAAAAATAGTGAAACGTTTGGGTGAGCCGGTAATCCGACCTCTTGGGATACGGCGCGAGGTCATCATCCAGCCCTCTGACAAATGTTGTAAATTTGTCATTGGCGGCAGTGTACGTAGCATCGGAGCGCTAGCGATATAGTGCAAATGCACTAATAAATGTATTTTTTATTAACATTGAGCAGCCTCAGCGAGGGAAAAGCGCAGATACCCTCGCGCTTCAAGTCACGCAAAATTTGATTTATTGCAATCTTTTGAGACCTTCCCAATAACATTTCGGGCGACAATCCAGCCTTGTGCAACCGGGACTGAGCTATGAAATCCACCGAATTACGCCGTCCGCAAGCATCCGCGGCTGAGCCGCAGATACGTGAAGTCAAGCGTCGCGGTGGCACGCCCGCGACCACGCCGACCCCGGAAGACAAGCCCCACACGGATCCGGTCTGCGGCATGAAAGCCGCCGCCAATCCGGACAAGTCGGCCGTTCATGCGGGTCAGACCTACTATTTCTGCAGCACCGGTTGCGTGAGCAAATTCACAGCCGATCCGATGCGCTATCTGTCGCCCGATCGGAAAAATGAGCCCATGGGTCCCGCCGATGCGATCTATACCTGCCCGATGGATCCGGAGATCAAGCAGGTGGGGCCCGGCAGCTGCCCGATCTGCGGCATGGCACTCGAGCCCATGCAGGCGACGATGGAAGAAGACACGACGGAACTTGACGACATGACCCGCCGCTTCTGGTCCAGTCTTGCGCTGTCGCTGCCATTACTGTTTTTGAATATGAGTGAATGGATAGGTATCGACAGTGCCGCACTGCTCGGTCACGCCACCCATGCCTGGCTGCAGGGTCTGCTTGCGACACCCGTCGTATTCTGGTTTGGCTGGCCATTTCTCGAGCGCGGCGCGCGCTCCTTCAAGAGCGGCCATCTGAATATGTTCAGTCTCATTGCCATGGGTGTCTTGGCGGCCTGGCTGTTCAGTGCGATCGGGCTGCTCTTCCCGCAAACGCTGCCCGATGCATTTCGAATGAACGGCATGGCACCGCTGTATTTCGAAGCGGCGGCTGTCATCGTGGCGTTGGTGTTGCTGGGTCAGGTACTGGAATTGCGGGCGCGATCCCGAACGAATGCCGCCGTGAGATCACTGCTCGCACTGGCACCGGCAACGGCCATCAAAATTACCGCTGAGGGCGGCGAGCGCGAAGTGTCACTGGATCAGGTCCAGATCGGCGATCTGCTGCGTGTACGACCCGGCAGCAACATACCGGTGGATGGCCTCGTCACCGAGGGTGAGTCCACGGTGGATGAATCCATGCTGACGGGTGAAGCCATGCCGGTTCTAAAACTCGCTGGCAGCAAAGCCATCGCAGGCTCGGTCAATCAGCAAGGTGCTTTCGTGATGCGCGCTGAAAAAATCGGTGCGGATACCTTGCTCTCGCAAATTGTGCAATTGGTGAATCAGGCAGGACGATCGCGTGCCCCCATACAGAAGCTCGCTGACCGCGTATCGGGCTGGTTTGTACCCGCCGTCATCGCCGCTGCCGTGCTGTCTTTCATCGTGTGGGCGATAGCGGGACCAGCACCGGGACTGGCGAACGGCCTGGTAGCCGCGGTATCCGTACTGATCATTGCTTGTCCCTGCGCACTCGGGCTGGCGACGCCCATATCGATCATGGTGGGTATCGGTCGCGGTGCGCGGGAAGGCGTGCTGATCAAGGATGCCGAAGCGCTGGAGTTGATGGAAAAAGTCGATACCCTCATCGTGGACAAGACAGGTACGCTCACCGAAGGCGCACCGAAGGTGCAGCAAATCGTTGCCAGTGAAGGTTTCGCACGCGCCGATGTGCTGGTGCTGTCGGCGGCGCTGGAGAGCATGAGCGAGCATCCGCTGGCGCACGCCATCCTTGTACATTTGAAAGCGCAGAACCTGCCTGTCTTGCCTGTCACAGGCTTCAACGCCATTACCGGCAAAGGGATACGTGGCAGCATCGATGGTAACGCCGTGTTGCTAGGCAATGCACTGCTGATGAAGGAAGCCGGCATTGATATCACCGCATTCACATCCAAAGCTGATGAATTGCGCGCCATGGGACACACGGTGATGTTTGTCGCGGTTGAGCAGAAATTTGCCGGCATGATCAGCGTCGCTGACACCATCAAACCGGAAACCCGCGAAGCCATACGCCAGCTCCATGCAGAGGGCGTGAAGATCGTGATGCTGACTGGCGATAATGCAACCACTGCACGTGCGGTTGCCGCAGAACTGGAGATCGATACGGTACATGCGGAAGTTCTACCGCAAGACAAATACCGTCACGTCCAGGCATTGCAACAACAAGGCAAGATTGTTGCCATGGCGGGTGATGGCATCAATGATGCACCGGCATTGGCAGAAGCGAGCGTGGGCATTGCGATGGGTACCGGCACCGATATTGCGATGAACAGCGCTCGCATTGTGCTGGTCAAAGGTGATTTGCGCGGCATCGTCAAGGCAAGGCAATTGTCACGCGCGACCATGCGCAATATCCGGCAGAATCTCTTTTTCGCGTTCGTTTACAACTTCGTGGGTGTACCGATTGCCGCAGGTGTCTTGTACCCTTGGCTCGGCCTGCTGCTCTCGCCCATGATTGCCAGCGCGGCGATGAGTTTGTCTTCGGTGTCGGTGATTGCCAATGCGCTGCGGCTGCGGCGAACGGTACTCTGAGTGTGAACGGGAAAGCCGCTCAGACCTCTGCTGCTTTCTCGGCCAGCTTGCGCAGTACAAACCCTGCAGCGACAAAACCAAAACTGGCGGTGACGACCACCGCCGAGCCATAGCCGGCGCAATTCAGTCCGGTAATACCGGGAGCATCCTCATCCGTGGCACACAATTCAGGGTGCCGCAGCGGCTCGGTCGAGTACACGGCATCAATCTCGAATTTATTTTTCGTACCACGCGGGAAGCCATGATGCGCACGCAAACGCTTGCGAACGCGCGCAAGCAAGGGTTCCTGTTCAGTGCGGGACAAATCCACAATCGCGATGCGTGTGGGGTCAATCTGGCCACCGGCACTGCCTATCATGACCACGGGTATCTGATGCGCACGACAATGCACCACCAAGGCGGTTTTTGCGCGCGCATTATCGATCGCATCAATCACATAATCAAAACGACCCGGCACGATCAGACTGGCGAGATTATCTTCAGTGACAAAATCTTCAATCTCGCTGACACGACAAAAGGGATTGATCTGCGCGATGCGCTCGGCAAGCGCACCGACCTTGGCTTTGCCCAGCGTGTCGGTCAGCGCATGAATCTGACGATTCACATTCGATTCTGCGAGATGGTCGAGGTCAATCAGCGTGATCTGCCCGACTGCGCTGCGTGCCAGCGCCTCCACTGCCCAGGAGCCGACGCCGCCCACACCAATCACGCAAACATGCGCGTTGCGAAATGCCGCCAGCGCGGTATCGCCGTACAAACGTGCAATGCCGCCAAAGCGTCGCTCGAAGTCGATATCAGCGGTAATTGCGCCGGAAAGAGGAAGAACTTGGGCCATCGCTGCATTTTAACGGACAGCAGGCCTCGCACTCACTTAAACTAGAGCCCCTTGCTTCTGACTCTGCGAATCTGTGCTCCGCCCTTCCCCCTTGTTGCTGCTGATTGGTGTCGCCGTCACTGCCCACGTGGCGCTGGCCGCCGCGCGCGTCACCACGGCGTTGTATGCGCTGTCGCTGCAGGCTTCCGAGTTCACGGTCGGGACGCTGATTGCCCTGTTTGCCTTCGTTCCGATGTTCCTCGCCGTGCCCATGGGGCGTCTCATTGACCGAATAGGCGTACGTCGGCCGCTGATGGCCGGCTGCGCGCTTGCAACGGTGGGCGTGACGCTAGCAGCCACGGTGCAAGGTCTGGGCATCTTGTATGTCGCTGTTGTACTGATCGGCACCGGTTTCATGGCGATCTTCATCGGTGCTCAGCATGCGGTGGGTACGCTGTCGGTGCCGGATGAGCGGGCAGCTAACTTCAGTCGGCTGTCGCTGGGGTTTTCTGTCTCGGCTTTCACGGGTCCGCTGATTGCCGGTTTTGCGATTGATCACGCGCACTACTCCGTCGCCTATCTGATCTGCGGCGCGTTTGCGCTGACCGCATTGATTCTGGCCGCCAGCGGCGCCCTGCGTGATCTGCCGCTACACAGTGCGCCAGTCAGTACACGCAAAAGCAGTGCTTTCCAGATGCTGCTCGACCCCGAGATGCGCCGCATCTATATCGTGGGCATTCTGCTGGCCGCCGCCTGGGATTTGTTTACCTTTGTCACACCGATCCGCGGCTCGCAACTGGGCTTTTCTGCCTCGACCATCGGCATGATTCTGGCTACCTTCTCGGCGGCGACGTTTATCGTTCGTCTGGCCATGCCGCGCATCGCCCGACATTTCAAGGAATGGCAAATTCTCACGGGCGCACTGATCGCAGCAACGGCCAGTTACTGCCTGTTCCCATTCATGCAGCAACCCCTCACGATGGCCATTACCGCTGCGGGTCTGGGTCTTGCACTGGGAACGAGCCAACCGAATGTACTGGCGCTACTGCATCACAATGCACCGGCGGGTCGGGGTGCAGAGGCGATTGGCATACGCGCCACCATCGGCAATGCCAGCGCTGTCATGTTGCCGATTGCCTTTGGCGCGGCCGGCACAGCCTTGGGACAATTTGCCGTATTCTGGGGGCTGGGTGCGATCATTGCGTGCGGTATACCGCTGGCAGCCCGCAAGGCTTTCAAGCGTTTTCAAACGCTTTGATTCGAATTCACAGACACCTTTTGCTCGTTCACTTCATCAATCCAATCACTCACTACCATGTCCATCGCTGATCTTCGCCGCGACTATAGCCAGGCCACGCTCTCGGAACACGAGGTTGATCCTGATCCCATCATCCAGTTCGGTCACTGGTTTCAGGACGCGTTGTCAGCAGAGCTACCCGAACCGAACGCCATGAGTCTGGCGACTGTCGGCAGCAACGGCAGACCATCGCTGCGTATCGTTCTTCTCAAGGATTTCGATGCGCGCGGCTTTACCTGGTACACCAATTATCAGAGTCGCAAGGGGGGAGATCTGCTGCAGAATCCGCACGCAGCACTGACCTTTCATTGGGTCGAACTTGAACGTCAGGTACGCATCGAAGGCCGTGTCGAACAGGTTGACCCGACCGAAAGCGATGCCTATTTCCAGATTCGGCCGATCAAGAGCCGACTGGGTGCAATCGCCTCAATGCAAAGCAAACCGATCGATAGCCGGGAATCACTGGAAAAACAATTCGATGAGGCGAGCGAAGAATTCGGCGATAACCCGCCGCGGCCCGCGCACTGGGGAGGTTATCGATTGACGCCCGACTGGATGGAGTTCTGGCAAGGCCGACGCTCGCGTCTGCATGATCGGGTGGTCTACACGCGCGGCGACGATGAGCACTGGACACTCCAGCGACTGCAGCCATAGATAAAAATCCTATAACATTCAAACACAATAGGAATACCGAACGTGGTTGGAGTTAAATCAAAAATAGTTTTTTTTATATTGGCTTTTTCCAGTCCATTACCTGCCTACGCTGAAGAATTTATCAATTCACTTGGCATGGCATTCGTTTTAATTCCTGCAGGTTCATTTGTGATGGGGAGAACAGAATCAATTGAATCGATGCGGAAAGTATTCCCGGAATTCGAGGCATCTCGATTTCATGATTTAGGTGATGAACTGCCTGCACACGAGGTCAACATCAGTCGACCCTTCTTTTTGGGAAAGCATGAAGTTACGGTCGGAGATTTTAAAAAATTTATTACAAGGTCTGGTTACCTACCGGAGTCAATCAAAGATAAAACGGGTGGTTACGGATTCGATGAAAAATACAATGCCAGCACAACGATAAAAAAAGACGCCTTTGAGGGACGCGACCTAAAGTACTCCTGGAAAAATCCTGGCTTCGCACAAACCGACCGCGATCCGGTGATTAACATAACGTGGAATGACGCCGTCAATTTGGCTAAGTGGCTGTCAAAAAAAGAAGGGAAGAGATATCGCTTGCCCACCGAAGCTGAGTGGGAGTACGCCTGCCTGGCCAAAACACAATCGAGGTTTGGTGTCGGTGATGACCCACAGTCCTTGCGCTTGTTCGCCAACCTGTATGATCAAAGTGCATTGAAATATTGGGACAAGTGGAATAACTTTGCGCAGAAATATTCAGATGGATATCCTTTTACTGCACCCGTTGGCAGCTTCAAGCCAAATGCCTTCGGGCTTCATGACATGAATGGGAACGTGTGGGAATGGGTGTCGGATTTTTATTCAGATAAGTATCCACCAGACGCCCGCACCAATCCCAGGGGCCCACCCAGTGGAGATCTTCGCGTCCGTCGTGGTGGCTCATGGCATACCTGGGCGTTTTATTCTCGCTGCCAATTTCGAAACTGGAACACTGCAGATACAAGGTACACCTTGGTAGGCGTCAGACTTTTGTTGGAAAAGCATAGTCCTGCTACCCAGAGCAAGCGAAATCATCAGCACCAAGGTCGATCGAATCAAAATCAATAGGGGTATATCGCGTGCGGTCTGCCCGCGATACGGCTCTGGCTTGCAAGTCAGCGGGCACCCGCCAAGAGCGATCCAGTGCCTTTGCTTAAAAGTCATTGCTACTTGGATCAGCATCAACCTGACCCGGGAAAAAGCAAACCATGATGTCTCTCTACCGGAGGCATGATGTTTTGGGAAAAGAGACTCGCGTCGTGGATCAGCAGCATGCGCAGCCAACCTGCGCTGCCTTTGCGTGTGCAATTGTGGAATGGCCGGCATTTTGATCTGTCGTCGCGAACGCCGGAAGTGACCATCCGTGTGCCGCGCGCGTCGGCGCTGGCCTATCTGCTCAATCCTTCATTAGCCAACTTGGGGCGTGCTTATGTAGAAGGCAAGCTCGAGGTCGAAGGTCATCTCAAAGCGATCATTGATGTGGCCAATGCGCTTGCGCATCAGGCGCTCATTACTAAGCCGCAGTCTTTCACTCGATGGCTGGGGTCGCTGTCTCACACCCGGCACGAGGATGCTGCTGCGATTGCTTATCACTATGATGTGTCGAATGCGTTCTACGCTGCTTTCCTTGATACCGGTATGGTGTATTCCTGCGCCTATTTCGACACGGGCGAACAAGATCTCGCAACAGCCCAACTAAAAAAAATAGATCACATACTGACCAAGATTCGCGTGCGGCCCGGGGACAGGCTGCTGGATATTGGCTGTGGCTGGGGCTCGCTGGTGATGCGCGCAGCAGAAAAATTCGGTGCGCACTGCACCGGCATTACCCTCTCAAAGAATCAATATGAGCTGGCAACCGAACGTATTCGTGCGGCGGGATTGTCGGACAGAATCAGCATACGACTGGAAGACTATCGTGATGTCAGCGGACGATACGACCGCATTACCAGCGTCGGCATGTTCGAGCATGTGGGCTTGAAAAATCTGTCGCTTTATTTCTCAAGTATTCGCAAACTTCTGAATGATGACGGTCTGGTGATGAATCACGGCATTACCACCACGGATGTCCTGGAAGGAAACGCGCGCTATGGTGCAGGTGATTTCATCAACAGCTACGTATTTCCTCACGGGGAGTTACCGCATATAAGTACGGTACTCAAAACGATGCAGGAAGGCGGGCTGGAAACACTGGATATCGAAAATCTGCGCCGTCACTATGCGCGCACCTGCAGCTTGTGGGCAGAAAATTTCGAACGCAATGCTGTGCACATACGTTCACTGGTGGATGAGCGGCGTTATCGTATCTGGCGTATTTATCTGGCGGGTTGTGCTCATGCGTTTCAGCATGACTGGATCAGTTTGTATCAGGTAGTTTGCGGCCGATCGGGTCGAGACGCGAACCGACTCGAATGGTCAAGGCAATACATGTATCCAACCCAGTGATTCAGCTTTTTTTGGCACGAGAGGCAAACACTTGTCTGAACTTCGTGACTTTCGGCGCCACCACAAAAGCACAATAGGACTGCATAGGATGATCAAGGAAATAATTTTGGTGATATGCCTCGGCCGGATAGAAGACGGGCGCTTCCTCTAGTTCGGTGACAATCGGCGCATCCCACACATGCGCCATGGCAGCAATGACTTCTCTGGCCGTTGCCATTTGCTCTGCCGAATGCGTGTAAATTACAGACCGATACTGTGTCCCCACGTCATTCCCCTGACGATTGAGTGTGGTCGGATCATGTATGGTGAAAAGAATCTCGAGGATGTCGCGATAGCTGACGACCGTGTTGTCAAAGTGTATGCGTATCACCTCTGCATGGCCGGTATTGCCCTCACAGATTTGTTCATAGGTCGGGTTGAGGATACGGCCACCGCTGTAACCTGACTCAACCTTGTCCACACCGATGAGCTGCTGATATACGGCTTCCGTACACCAAAAACAGCCGCCACCTACCGTCGCCATTTCCATCGTCATCGTCGTCACCTGTTCAAGAGCCAGTTCGCTGGCGCGTGCCTGCTGTATTGGTAGCAGAAAAAATCAGCTCCCGCGCCGCATGCAAGGCGGGGAAAATAACGCTCGTCAGTATATCCTGCGAAAAAATCTGCTCGCTCACAAACAAGGATCGGGCTTGGGGTGCCATGGCGCTGAGCAAATGATCCATCGTCAGTGACTGCGTATGACCGTTGTCGGCTCTGACCAGCAGCCGCCCGTTGGATGAAACTTCTTCCACGCAGAGCGGCTCATAGTGACACCAGTTCTCCAGCAAAAGCTGCAATGGCCGGGCTTTTGCCGTGTCGAACGGCATGTCGTCATCATGGAGAATCAGTGACACCGGCTGGCTGATCAAACCGGTCTGCACAAGGTCGGGCGCAAGCGCCTCTAGAGGAAAAAGCGAAGCGCCCAGACGCAGAAGCGCGAAATACAGTATCAACGCATCGGGATGACCATGACCCACGTAGGCCACGACATCGCCCTGCCGCACACCCCACTCGCCCTGCAGCCGAGCGCAGGCGCGCTCGACGCGTGACCAAAAACGCCGGTAAGTGATCACGCGATCGGGCAAGACATAGGCAACGGCATCGGAATGCACCTCTGCCAGGTGCTGAAGTAAAGCGAGCATCTTGGTGGAATTGTCGGCTGGAAAGTGCATTGTAAGTAAAAACCCGGAGATTTTCTCTACAGAAAACCCGTTTTCCACTTTTTAGGCATAATCTGCCATCCCAACAGAACTTGCGCTCATGACCCAACCTGCTATGGCCACCCAAGCCACGACCGCCGCCCTGCCCGAATTCGACGAACGCCATTTCCGCAGTGCGCTTTCGCAGTTTGCGACCGGCGTGACCGTCATCACCACGCGCGACGACAACGGCAGATTTTTCGGCATGACCGCCAGCTCCTTCAATTCGGTGTCGCTGAATCCGCCCCTGGTGCTGTGGAGCCTGTCGGCACAATCGCGGGGTGCACGGCTGTTTCAGGCCAATGCCCACTATGTAATCAACGTATTGGCCAGCGATCAGGCCGATCTCGCTGAACGATTTGCCAGCCGGGTCGAGGATCGATTTGAAGGCGTGGGATTCGATTTATCATCGACCGGCCTGCCGGTGCTGCATGGCGTCGCGGCCTGGTTCGAATGCCACAATCGCAGCCAGCATCCGGAAGGCGATCATTTTATTTTGGTGGGTCAAGTCGAGCGCTGTGCCTATGAAACCAAGCCGAGTCTGGTGTTTCATGGCAGCCGCTTTTCGCGGATTGCTGAAATAGACTGAATTCAGACATACAGCAGCCGCTCCAGCACGCCCGCTGAATCAAACGCCGCGCGTCGCAAGCGATCATTGACGCCCTGCCAGCGTTCGTCTTGCGGTGGCTGTTCGACCAGAATCAGTTCGCAAGATTTCCTATCCAGCATGCGAAGCGTGGCATACAGCGCATGCGCATAAGCCTGCGGCTCTGCGCTCAATGGCAAACACACTGCCGCATGTGAATTCGTCGCACCGGGCGTGTGATACATCAGCGCAAAACGTCGCCCCCGCACGGACAGCCGTTGCATGAGTTCTGGCAGCTGTGCGGCGGTAACCAGCGCCAGCGGTGTGTTCGGCGCATAGTGTGCATCCAGACTGCCTGATACGCGCGGCGCCGCGCGATCCGGCATGGACGGCATATCACCCAGAATTTCAGCGATCTGCGCGGCACTGATACGACCGGGCCGCAACAACACCGGACCCTGAGTACCCAGCCGAGAGAGATCGATGATGGTCGATTCAATACCAACGTCGCTCTGTCCGCCATCGAGCACGCAAGCCAGCGGACTTTCACTGGCCAAGCCAGGCGTACCAAACTCATCAATGACATGCTGCGCGGTGGTGGGACTCACGTGACCGAAACGATTGGCCGAGGGGCCTGCGATACCACCCTGCCCGTGCTTGAAAGCGGCAAGCAATGCCTGCGCGACCGGATGCGAAGGACAACGCAACCCAATCGAATCCTGTCCACCGGCCACCACTGCAGGTACCTGCGAAGCACGCGGAAGAATCAAGGTGAGCGGACCCGGCCAGAATGCGGCGATCAATTGCTGTGCCTGCGAGGGTACTTCACGCGCCCAGCGCTGAAGATCCCCGTTGCGCGCCACATGCACAATCAGCGGGTGATCGGCTGGCCGACCTTTCGCTGCAAAAATCGCCCGTACTGCGTCGGGGTTTTCTGCATCGGCACCCAGTCCATAAACTGTTTCGGTAGGAAACGCGACGAGTTTGCCTGCTTCCAGCAAGGCTGCAGCAGTGCGTATGCGTTCTGAATCAGGAAACAGATCGGGAGACAAATCAGGATCCATGAGAAACAAATCAGGCCGACAGACCAAGCAGCCTGCAGGCCGCTTGCAAGTTGTCTTGTGCCTGCGCGAGTGTGGGCGCAACAAAACTCACATGACCCATTTTACGTCCGGGGCGCGGATCATCTTTGCCGTACAAATGCAAGTTAGCACCGGGCAGGGCCAGTAGCTGATCCCATGCAGGTTCCACTGCCGTGCTGCTGCCGTTGGCAAACCACAGATCGCCCAGGATGTTGAGCATCACCACCGGGGAATGCTGACGCGGATCACCCAAAGGCAGTCGCGCCATCGCACGCACCTGCTGCGCAAACTGACTGGTGATGCAAGCGTCAATGGTGTAATGACCGCTGTTGTGCGGCCGAGGTGCCATTTCATTGACGACCAGCGTGCCATCCCTCAATACAAAAAACTCGATGCAAAGTACGCCCACATAATTCAGGCGCCCGATGATTTCCAGTGCCGCTGCCTGCGCGCGAGCGGCGCAATCGGCTGTCACATTCGGACCGGGCACAGTCGTGGTAAACAAAATACCATCACGATGCACATTTTCCGCGATCGGATACACCACTGCCTCGCCATCGGCACCACGCGCCGCGAGTACCGAAATTTCATAGGCCAAGGGCAGCATTTTTTCCAGCACACAGACCACGCCCTGCAGATTTTCAAATGCAGTTTTTGCCTCGCTACGCGAAGTCACTCTGACCTGACCCTTGCCGTCATAACCCAGACGCGCTGTTTTCAGTATGCCGGGCAAAAGCGCCTCATCAATGCTGTCAATATCGGCAAGCGAGCTAATCGCATGATGGGGTGCCGGCATCACACCGGACTTCTGTGCGCAGTCAGCAAAGAATTTTTTTTCAATCAGTCGGTCCTGAGCAACGGACACACAATCCGCACTCGGTGCGACGAAGCTGTGTACCGCCAGTGTGGCAAGACTTTGTGCCGGTACGTTTTCAAATTCCGTTGTCACCGCAACGCACTGCTCGCCCAATTCGGCGAGCGCTGCGGCGTCGGTGTAGCTGGCGCACAGCAAATGGGCGCACAGCAAATGATCGGCTGCATGACCGGCCGGACAATCACTTGACGGCTCCAGCACCGCGACTTTGTAGCCCATCGCCTGTGCTGCATGCGCAAACATGCGACCGAGCTGGCCACCCCCCATCACACCCAGCCAGGTGGCGGGTGAGGCTTGCGGTTTGAAGGAGGTCGCAGACAGAGTAACTTTGTTCATTCAGGCAGTTTCATGGCCATCGCGGCCTTGGTTTGCTGCGCGCGGAATTGCAGCAGCTTTTCAGCAAGCGAGGAATCATCGGCTGCCAGCATCGCGACCGCTGCCAGCGCTGCATTCGCCGCACCCGCTTCGCCAATCGCAAACGTCGCCACCGGTATGCCTTTGGGCATTTGCACAATGGACAGCAGCGAATCTTCACCGCGCAGATATTTGGAAGGCACCGGTACGCCAAGCACGGGCACGATGGTTTGCGACGCGATCATGCCGGGCAGATGCGCAGCGCCGCCGGCACCGGCGATGATGGCGCGCAGTCCGCGTTCGCGTGCCGCCTTTGCGTAGTCGAACATCTGATCCGGCATGCGGTGCGCGGACAATACCTGCGCTTCATGCGCGACACCGAATTCTTTCAGTATGGCGACCGCATGCTGCATCACATCCCAGTCGGATGAGGAACCCATCACCACACCGACCAGCGGCTTGTTTGCTGTGCTCATATCAATCCTTCAGATGATGACCGGTGAGGCGATACAAAGCCTCACGATATTTGGCACCGGTTTTTTCAATAACGTCCGCAGGCAGCGCCGGCGCTGGTGCGGTCTTGTTCCAGTCTTTCAGCGTCTCGAGATAATCACGCACGAATTGCTTGTCAAATGAAGGCGGCGATCCTCCCGGCGCATAGGAATCTGCCGGCCAGAAACGTGATGAATCGGCAGTCAGCACCTCATCCATCAGATGCAGCACGCCGTTTTCGTCCAAACCAAATTCGAACTTGGTATCGGCGATGATGATGCCGCGTGTCGCCGCATAATCAGCCGCTGTCTGATACAGCTGTATGCTGATCTCGCGCATGTGCGCAGCCAGCACGGGGCCAATGCGCTTTTCCATCTCATCAAAGCTGATGTTTTCGTCATGCTCACCCATATCTGCCTTCGCTGCGGGTGTGAAGAGCGGCTCGGGAAGTTTTGCTGCCATCTGCAAACCGGCAGGCAAAGGAATGCCGCAGACAGCACCGGTCGCCTGATAATCTTTCCACCCCGATCCGATCAGATAGCCGCGTACGACGGCCTCGACCAGAATTGGTTTCAGGCGCTTGGCCACAACGGCGCGTCCACGCACCTGCTCTGCCTCATCCGCAGAGACCACCGATTCCGGTGCAATACCTGTCAGATGATTCGGCACGACATGCGCGAGCTTGTCGAACCAGAAGTCGGACATCTGATTGAGCACTCGGCCTTTGGCAGGAATGGGCTCGTTCATCACGACATCGAAAGCAGACAGGCGATCGGAAGTGACGATCAATATTTTGTCATCACCCACGGCGTAGTTGTCACGGACTTTGCCGCGACCCAGTAGCGGTAGTGAGGTGATGGTGGATTGGTAGAGACTGTTCATGGTTTATGTTTGGGTGATGCTTTCGGGATGCTGGATTGCGGTGCTGATGCAGGTCACAGGGTATGAAGATACTTTTTATAAAATTAACGACACTGGATCCCGGCTTTCGCCGGGATGACGTTTTGGAGCAGTTGCCCTCAACATCGCAATCCCGGTCTGAGTCGGAATGACGTTTTTAGAACTGTTACCCTCAACATTGTTATCTCGGCGAAAGCCCACCGCTGTCCGGAACATCCGCCCTGACACGAATTCCAACTGATCAGTCTCTTACCGTTAACGATCATGGACCCCAGCTTTCGCCGGGGTGCCGATTTTCAGGCTGATGGTTCTAAATTCCGTCACCCCAGCGAAAGCTGGAGTCCATCATCAATCCGTCGAAAATCCAGCCAAGCAAGAAGACTGAAATGCCCGCAAAAATCCTATGCAATCTAGTCAGAAAAACTGCTCATCAGTGTTCAGTGGTGCATGACTTCGAATGTTCCGGACAGTAGTGGGCGAAAGCCGGGATCCAGTGTCTTTAGTCGCCAGTCACAGCAGCGATCAGTTAACCACCTGCGACAACTCACCCTTCTTGTACTTCTCCGCCATTTTCTCCAGCGACAAGGGCTTGATTTTTGCAGCCTGACCTTCACAACCAAATGACAAATAACGCGCCTTCACAATCTTCATCGCCGCGTCCCGCGCTGGTTTCAGATAATCGCGCGGATCGAATTTCGACGGATTTTCAAACAGGTAGCGGCGCACCGCAGCCGTCATGGCCAGGCGAATGTCGGTATCGATATTGATCTTGCGAACCCCGTGACGTATGCCTTCCTGAATTTCTTCTACCGGCACACCATAGGTCTCCTTCATGTCGCCACCGAACTGACGTATCTCGGCCAGCAATTCCTGCGGCACGCTGGATGAGCCATGCATGACCAGATGGGTGTTCGGAATGCGTGCGTGGATTTCCTTGATACGGTCAATCGCCAGAATGTCGCCTGTCGGTTTGCGCGAAAATTTGTAGGCACCATGACTGGTTCCGATCGCAATGGCCAGCGCATCACACCGGGTCTGACGGACGAAGTCAGCGGCCTGACTGGCATCGGTCAGCAACTGCTCGCGGGTCATCGTACCCTCGGCACCATGACCATCTTCTTTATCGCCCTTCATGGTTTCCAGCGAACCCAGCACGCCGAGTTCGGCTTCCACTGTCACGCCAATCGCATGAGAAAAATCCACCACACGACGCGAAACTTCCACGTTGTATTCATAGCTGGCCACTGATTTGCCGTCTTCTTCCAACGAGCCATCCATCATCACCGATGAAAAACCGGAACGTATCGCTGCCATGCACACCGCCGGCGACTGGCCGTGATCCTGATGCATGACAATAGGAATATGCGGATACGCTTCAACCGCTGCAGAAATCAGATGACGCAAAAAAGCTTCACCGGCATATTTGCGCGCCCCGGCCGAGGCTTGCATGATGACAGGTGCACCCACTTCATCGGCAGCGGCCATGATCGCCGACACCTGCTCAAGATTATTGACATTGAATGCGGGTAAACCATACGTATTTTCTGCAGCATGATCCAGTAGCTGGCGCATTGAAACGAGAGGCATGTTCAAAATCTCCGGAAGTAAAAATTATCGTTCGCCGATCTTTGTGATCTTCAGGGCGTTGGTACCACCGACCTGACCCATGGGCTCGCCCCAGGTCACGACGATCATGTCATTTTTGACGGCCAGCTTTTTGGCGACCAGCAAGGCCTCGACATCGGCGAGTACCTTTTCACGGTCAGCCGATGACGGCTTGAGTTGGAGTGTGTGCACATTGCGGTAGAGCGCAAGCTTGCGCTGGGTTGCGAGACTCGGCGTCATCGCATAAATCGGCATGCCGATATTGTGCCGGCTCATCCACAGCGGCGTCGAGCCAGATTCAGTGAGCGCAACAATCGCGGCGGCCTGCAGGTGATAGGCGGTAAACAAGGCACCGTACGCAATCGATTGATCAATGCGGGTGAAGGTCACATTCAAAAAATCTGCATCAAGCGACAGAAGCTCTGATTTCTCGGCCTCGGCACAGACCGCCACCATGGTTTCCACAGTTTCTACCGGATACTTGCCCGCGGCTGTTTCCGCCGAGGTCATCACGGCGTCCGTGCCATCGAGCACCGCATTCGCCACATCAGAGACTTCAGCACGTGTGGGGATGGCATTCTGAATCATGGACTCCATCATTTGCGTGGCCGTGATCGCCAGCTTGTTGCTTGCGCGTGCCATGCGAATCATGCGTTTCTGCAGCGCGGGCACGGCTGCGTTGCCAACTTCCACGGCCAAGTCACCGCGCGCGACCATGATGCCGTCGGATGCATCAAGGATTTCCTGCAAGCGCGGAATCGCCTCGGCGCGCTCGATCTTTGCAATCATCTGTGGCTTGATGCCGTACGCCTCACCAGCGATATTGGCCAGTTGCCGCGCCATTTCCATGTCGGTGGCATTTTTGGGAAACGACACCGCGACGAAATCAGCCCCCAGACGCATGGCAGTCTTGATGTCTTCCATGTCTTTCGCGGTCAATGCGGGTGCAGATAAGCCGCCGCCTTGGCGGTTGATGCCCTTGTTGTTGGACAGCTCGCCACCGATTTTCACGGTCGTATGGATTTCGCTACCCTTTACATGGGAAACGACCAGCACGATCAACCCATCATTAAGCAGCAGCACATCGTCAGGCTTGAGATCGTTCGGCAATTCTTTGTAATCAAGACCGGCGCGATGCTGGTCGCCCATTTCGCACTGGGCATCAAGAATGAATTTTTCGCCTTTGACGAGCTCAATCTTGCCGTCCTTGAACTTACCGACCCGGATTTTCGGCCCCTGCAAATCTGCCATGATCGCGATCTCACGACCGCAAGCGGCCGCAGCATCACGCACCATCTGCGCCCGTGCGACATGATCTTCTGCGGTGCCGTGCGAGAAGTTGAGGCGCACAACATCCACGCCCGCTTCGATCATGCGTTTGAGAATGTCCGGCGTATTGGAGGCAGGGCCGATAGTGGCAACGATCTTGGTGGCGCGAGTTTTCATCAGGGGGTCTTTATTGTGCGCGTTGCTCGAGTATGTCGACGGCTGGGAGTACCTTACCCTCGAGGAATTCGAGGAAAGCCCCACCGCCGGTAGAGATATAGCCGACCTTGTCGGCAATACCGTATTTGGCAATCGCCGCCAGTGTGTCACCACCGCCCGCGATCGAAAAACCGCTGGACCGGGCAATCGCCGCCGCAAGTGTTTGCGTGCCGTTACCGAACTGATCGAATTCGAATACTCCGACCGGGCCATTCCAGACAATGGTGCCGGCATCCAGCAATTGCGCTGCCAGCAGATCGGCGGTCTTGGGGCCAATATCGAGGATCAGGTCATCGGCTGCGACATCATGCACGGACTTGATCGTGGCCACGGCGGTCGGCGAAAACTCTTTCGCGCACACCACATCCGTCGGGATAGGCACCGTCGCACCGCGCGCGGCCATGATGTCGATGATGGCTTTGGCTTCGCCGACCAGATCGGGTTCGGCGAGCGATTTGCCAATCGGCAGACCTGCCGCAAGCATGAAGGTGTTGGCGATACCACCGCCGACAATCAGTCGATCCACTTTGCTGGCCAGCGATTTGAGAATGGTGAGCTTGGTCGACACCTTGGAGCCGGCGACGATCGCAGCGAGTGGCTTGGCCGGTTGCCCCAGCGCCTTGCCCAGCGCGTCCAACTCGGCCGCGAGCAGTGGGCCGGCGCAAGCGATGGGCGCGAACTTCGCCATGCCGTGCGTGGTGGCTTCAGCCCGGTGCGCAGTCCCAAACGCATCGTTGACATACACATCACAGAGCGCCGCCATTTTTCTGGCGAGCTCATCACTGTTTTTCTTTTCGCCGGCGTTGACACGGCAATTTTCCAGCATCACCACCTCGCCGGGCGCTACCGAGACGCCATCCACCCAGTGCTGTTTGAGCGCGACGGGCTTGCCCAGTAATTCAGACAGACGCCGAGCAACGGGCGCGAGTGTGTCCTCGGCCTTGAGTTCACCCTCGGTCGGACGACCCAGATGCGAAGTGACCATAACAGCAGCGCCCGCCTGCAGTGCCGCCTGTATGGCGGGAACCGATGCGCGTATGCGGGTGTCCTCAGTGATCTGGCCGGTCTCATCCTGAGGCACATTCAGATCAGCCCGAATAAAAACGCGTTTACCCTGGAGCTGATTCTGTTCGATGAGATCACTGAGTCGGTTGAATCGCATGTCGGATTTTTTCGGTGAGAGTGGCTTTGGAAAAGCCCGCTATTTTACCGCAGCCCATACGCGCCAAGACCGTTGCCAGACCGGCATGACGCTATGGCGGGCGCGAAGCTCAGCTGAACAAGCGCAGCAGCGTAAAACAGGCCATGCCAAAGACGAGTGTCCCCAGCAAATGACGCGTTTTGAGGAAGAAAAGCACGGCTGCGATGGCCGCCAGCAGCCGGATGTTTTTCCACGGCTCGACCACCACGCCGCCCGACAGCAGCAGATCAGGCGCCAGAATCGCCGCCAGCGCCACGGCCGGCACAAAACTGAGCGCATGCTGGAGCCACTCGGGCATGCGCACCGACTGAGCGAACAGGAAGAAAAATCCGCGCCCCACCACGGTGCCAATGGTCATGAGCCCAATCAGCAGCAGGAATTCGTTATTACTCATGCGGGGGATCCGGTCTGGCCACAGAGGCACGCTGCGAGATCAACCGGTCAGCGACCACTGCTGCGGCAATACCGAGCACCATTGCCACCAGCAAGCCCAGCCGGTACGGTAGCCCAACGCTCATGATTGACACCAAGCTGGCCACCACCACGCCTATCAACGTGGGGCGGTTGGCAACCAGGGGCACGGTAATCGCCAGCAATGCCAGCGTGCCTGCAAAACCAATGCCCCAAGTGGCCGGAATCTGGCTGGCCAGCAGAATGCCGGTCACGGTACCGGCCTGCCAGGCGGTCCAGTTGGGCATCGCCAGCCCTTTGAAATAGGCGACCTTGCCGCTGGTCTTGCCCACGGTGTGCGCGGGATAGCGCTGAGGGAAGAAGGCCATGATCACGTCCACATTGAAATAGCCGTACCAAAGCCGCTGATACCAAGGCAGATGGGCAAAATGAGGACCAATGACGGCACTGAATATGACGAACCGCAAATTCACCATGAACCCCGTAAACACGATGACGCCCAGCGGCACACTTGCTGTAATCAGCGGCAAAACCGCCAGCTGCGCCGATCCTGCGTAAACGGTGATGGTCATCAGCAAGGCCTGCCAGATCGTCAGACCCGCCTGCACCATCGCCATGCCAGTGACCGTGCCCCACGCAAAAAGGCCCGGCATGGTTTGCGTGCTGACGCGCACCCCATCCCAGAACGCGGCGCGCTCGCGCTCTGCTGCTTCGGCGGGGGTGGGATTCATGGAATGGTGTAAAAATTCGACAGCCGTGGTCAACCGGCAATCCGACATTCTAAGTGTCTGTTTGTAAATTGTCGCGACCGGCCTGAAAACAGACTTTGACGACAAGCCGCCCGAGCAAATCCTTTTTCAGATGCAGCCAGCGGCACGCGCCAACGCCGGGTGTTCGCCAACCACGGGTTTGGCTGGCTTCCCTTTGCCAAAAAATATTAGGGGTTTTTCATCAGCGCCTACCTGCCAAACCACCATCAGGCTAACGAGACGGGCCCTGAATCCGTTAAAATCGTCGTTTTGCAATATTGACGGGAGAATGTTTCATGTCCATGGCTGACCGCGACGGCAAGATCTGGAAAGACGGCCACATGATCGAGTGGCGTGACGCCACTTTGCATATGCTGACCCACAGCCTGCACTATGGCATGGCGATTTTCGAGGGTGTGCGCGCCTACAAAACCGTCGATGGCACCGCGATTTTCCGTCTGAAAGAACACACGCAGCGCCTGTTCAATTCAGCGAAGATTTTCCAGATGAAGCTGCCCTTTGATATGGAAACGCTGATGACCGCGCAACGCGATGTGGTGCGCGCCAACCAGTTGGAATCTTGCTACATCCGTCCGCTCGCCTGGATAGGTTCGGAAAAAATGGGCGTTTCCGCGCGTGGCAATACCATTCACGTCTCGGTCGCCGCCTGGCCCTGGGGTGCTTACCTTGGCGAAGAAGGACTTGCCAAAGGTATACGGGTTAAAACGTCATCCTTCACCCGCCATCATGTGAACGCGTCCATGGTGCGCGCGAAGGCCAGTGGGTATTACATCAACTCCATTCTGGCCAATCAGGAAGTGACCGCCGATGGCTATGACGAAGCACTGCTGCTGGACACCGAGGGTTATGTCTCCGAGGGTGCGGGCGAAAATATCTTTATCGTCAAAGCCGGCAAGATTTACACGCCAGATCTGGCCAGCTGCCTCGATGGCATTACCCGCGACTCCGTGCTCACCATGGCGCGCGATCAGGGCATCGAGGTCATAGAAAAGCGCATCACACGGGATGAAATTTACTGTGCTGACGAAGCCTTCTTCACGGGCACTGCCGCCGAGGTGACACCCATTCGCGAGCTCGACGGCCGTCAGATTGGGGCGGGCAGCCGGGGACCCGTGACAGAACAACTGCAGTCGCTGTTCTTTGACGTCGCAAGCGGCAAGGCAGCAAAATACAAGCACTGGCTGACGCCTGTCTGAGCCAAGGATGAACGAATGACACAGCCCTCCTCAGTTGTAGAGCTTGATAGTCAGGATCTGCCGGCGTATTGCCCGAACAAGGCCATGCCGGTCTGGTCTTCTCATCCGCGCGTATCGCTGGATTTCAACGACCAGGGTCACGCGAAATGCCCTTATTGCAGCACCCAGTATCAGCTCAAGCCCGGCGCTCACGCTTCCGGGCACTGATACCGACGAGACCTGGCAGTCGTGGCATGGGTGGCCACACTGCCCTGTATAAAAAAAGATGCGCTGCTTATGCCCAATCCGATTCGAATTTTTGCCACCGCCGACGACGTAGAACACGCGTTCTACGACGCCATCGCACGTGCAGATCTGGAAAGTCTGATGGCTTTGTGGGCAGATGAGGATGAAATCAGCTGTATCCACCCCGGCGCGCCTCGCTTGCAGGGTCACGCGGCGATACGCGAATCATGGGAAATGATTTTCCAGCGTGGACCGGTCCATATCCGGCCGCGTCACCTGCACGTGAACCAGAACATGAGCAGCGCCGTTCACAGTCTCATCGAAGTAGTAAAAACACCCGACGATCCCGACTGGCAGCAAGCGCATATCGTCGCCACCAATGTGTATCTCAAAACACCGCAGGGCTGGCGTATGGTGGTACACCACGCCTCAATCGCATCCGGTGCGCCCGCGGATGATCAAGCCAGTGGCTCGGGCGTACTGCACTGATGGATTATCGTGCACCCTTCTGGCTGCCGGGTGGACATCTGCAAACCATCTATCCAGCCAAATGTATCAGCCCACCTGAAGTCACACTGCATCGTGAACGCTGGGACAGCACCGATGGTGATTTCATCGATGTGGATTTCGTCGAAGGTCTGCCGGGTAAACCTTTCATCACCCTCTTTCATGGGCTCGAAGGTTCATCATCAAGTCATTATGCACGCGCGATTTTGCATTACATCGAGTCGCTGGGCTGGTCGGGTGCAGTGCCGCACTTTCGTGGCTGCTCTGGCGAACTCAATCGCGCGCCGCGTTTTTATCACTCCGGCGATGCCAATGAAATCGACTGGATCCTGCGCCGCCTGACGGTTCATCCGCAGGTACGCAATGCATCGGATTTTTTTGCCGTCGGCATTTCGCTGGGAGGCAATGCCCTCTTGCGTTGGCTGGGTGAATTCGCAGAGGACACCGCCTTTGTAGATGCTGCCTGCGCGATCTCGGCACCGCTTGATCTTGCTGCAGGCGGTGCTGCACTGTCGCGCGGCGTGAACATGATTTACACGCGCGCATTTCTTCAGACACTGAAACCCAAATGCCTGCAAAAGCTCGAACAATTCCCCAAACTCTTTGACAAAGAACGCATGCTGGCTGCGCGTGATCTGTATGCGTTCGATAATGTGGTTACGGCGCCGTTGCATGGCTACCGTGATACCAATGATTATTGGGACAGAGCCAGCGCGAAACATGTTCTCAACAATATCACCGTGCCCACGCTGGTGATGAATGCCCGCAATGATCCTTTTCTGCCAGCGCGACATCTGCCACGCAAGGCCGCTTCATCCGTCATTCTGGAATATCCGGCGCAGGGTGGGCATGTGGGATTTGCAAGCGGCTATCTGCCGGGCTCTCTGGCGTGGCTGCCAAAACGGCTGGTGCGTTTTCTGTCGGATCAGGTCCTGCTGCAGCCGAGCGAGCCAGACGCGCTGCGCTATGCAAGCTGACCCGCGATGGATGAGATCGTCAAACAAGCGTTAGCAAAATGGCCGTCCGTGCCGCACTGCTACGGATGGCTGGCACTGGATGCACGCGGCGCATTCCGCATGCGCGACGAAGCCACGCAACAAGCCAACCTGCCCGGCGACATCATTCGCCACACCGCGCTACTGGCCTTCATTTATCGCAACTACACGCACGACGAACGCGGTGCGTGGTTTTTTCAAAATGGGCCACAACGTGTGTATGTGGATCTTGAGACCACGCCCTTTGTTGCGCGAACCGATCCCGTGCATCAGTTTGTTCTGCATGATGGCAAGCTAATGACGGATATGAATGAGGTCTGCCTGACGGAACAAGGTCAGCTGGTGCTCCGTAATAGCCGGCAAATCGCCATGCTGGATGATCGCGATCTCGCGCAATGTCTGACGCTTTTGAAGCGACAAGGCAAGGTCATCAATGACGACCAGTTGTTGGACTGGCTGGCGTCGCCGACGGATGATCTCAGTCTGAGTACGCTCACCGGGGATATACCCGTGCGTTGGATGAGGAGCGACAGGCTGGCGTCGAGTTTTGGATTTATCAGAAGACCTGAGCAAACCTAGCGGAAGAGCGTGATGTGGGCCGCTGTTATGCAACGGAAGGCGCTGGATCCCCCCGCGCTCAGCGCTTCTTGGTCTGCGCCATCATCTCCTGCCAGGCCGCCTGCAATTCACGTTCGCGCGCATCAATGATCGCCTGATCGTAAAACGATGCATCGGATGAGGTACGTGCAATCCTGAGTTGTTCCAGCGCAGAGGGCAAGGCACCCGACAGAAAGTAATACTCGGCCAGCGCCAGATGCTGCAAGGCCTGCTTGCCCTGCTCTGCATACACTCGCGCCAGCGCGCGCTGTACGCCCGCATCCTGGCGATACAGTTGGGCCTGATCGCGCAGAAAAGCGACAGCTGCATCTTTCTTGCCCGCCGCCAGCAAACTCTCCGCATACTGCATCGTCAGCGCACGCGACAATGGAAATCGATTGCGTCCCTCGGTCGCCAGCGCCAATGCCTGCTCAGCCCGACCACTCACCAGTCGATACTCAATATCCATGCTCAGCAAGGCAGGCGATGACGGCGTCAATGTCTCGCGCGCCACATCAACATGCAAGGCCTCAAGCAATGGCCCGGCCCGTGCCGCATCCTTCTGCCGCAAGGCAATCATCGCCAAGCCATAGCGCGCACCCGTTACCTGTCCGCGCACACCTTGCTGCAGCTGCTCGGTAAAAAATGCCGTCGCATCGCGCCATCCTTGCACGGTGTCATCCTGCAAAATACGCGCGCGTGCCTTTACCAGAGAAAATTCGAGACTATCAACGCGCTGTCGATAAGGCACATTGCGAATACGCGCCTCGATGTCGGCGATACGCTCAGTGGTGAGTGGGTGCGTACGCAAGTAGGAAGGCGCCGAGCTGCTGCGACTGCGACCCGCAGCCTCGAGTCGCCCGAAAAAAGCCACCATGCCATTGACCTCGAAACCCGAATTGCGCAAGAGGTTCAGACCAATACGATCAGCCTCGCGTTCGGCGTCCCGGCCAAAGCTCAACTGGCGTTGCGCCGCCATCCCGGTACCCCCCATCAACGCCGCCGCCGACAAGTCGGGGCTGGTGCGCGCCGCCAGCACGGCCAGCAGCAGACCCGCCAGTGGCAGCAGGGCATCCTGACGCTGATTGCCGATCATGCGCGCGATATGCCGCTGCGATACGTGACCAATCTCGTGCGCCAGCACGGAGGCCAGCTCGGATTCGGATTGCGAGGCCAGAATCAGTCCGGTGTGCACACCAATAAAACCGCCCGGCAGCGCAAACGCGTTCAATGAAGGATCGCGCACCGCAAAAAACATGAAGTCATAACCCGCATCGCCCCGCGCCTCCGGGCTGGACGAGAGCAAGACACCGCCCGCCTGATTCAGATAGTCGAGGACAATGGGATCGCCCACGTAGTCGCGGTCGCGGCGGATGTTGTTCATCACCTGTTCGCCCAGTCGCCGCTCCATCAGGGGCGACAGCTCCTCGCCGTCCGTACCCCCCAGATTGGGCAACGCCTGTGCCTGCAAAACCGATGGGGTCAGCAGCGCTGGCGCGGAAAATGCAAGCACAGCGGCTGCCACTAGGCGCAATACAGGCCTGACCCCACGAGGACGGGAACACGGTTTCATGGTGCTATGATACCTGCAACCAATTTTCGTTCGCATCGCCTTTCTTTAGATATATTTTCCGCATGAGCTCAGCCAAGAATCCCCCCAGCCCCGCCTACGACAACGGCGGCCTTACCCATTTCGACGCCACCGGACAGGCGCACATGGTCGATGTCGGCGCAAAAAATGAAACGCACCGCATCGCAACCGCCAGCGGCCTCATCCGCATGAGGCCACAAACCCTGGCCATCATCACCTCTGGCACAGCTAAAAAAGGCGACGTACTCGGTATCGCCCGCATCGCTGCCATCATGGCAGCCAAGCGAACCAGCGATCTGATTCCCTTATGTCACCCGCTTGCGTTGACCCGTGTCGCAGTCGAATTCACGATCGAAGAGGCGGACGCCAGCATCATGTGCAACGCCCAAGTCGAAACTTACGGCAAAACCGGTGTGGAAATGGAAGCACTCACCGCCGTGCAAGTAGGGCTGCTTACCATTTACGACATGTGCAAAGCGGTGGACCGCGGGATGGTGATGTCGGATATTCGCGTGATGGAGAAACAGGGTGGGAAGTCGGGGCATTGGAAGGTGGAGTAGTGGGTGCTCACACCAAGGCAGTAAATTCGCTCCGCCTGCGGCACTAAAACGCAAAAGGCCTAGTTCTGTCCTTTTAAGACAGACACATGGCAACCTTCAGAAACAGAAACGGCAAATGGCAGGCTCGTATTCAGCGACAGGGACAAGTTCCCGTCAGTAAGTCATTCAATACTGGGCAAGACGCAGAGCGATGGGCAAGGCAGGTCGAGGCCCAGATAGATCAAGGTAAATTCGTTTCACTAAGGCTGGATGAACGCGCCACGCTCGGCGATCTGGTGGCAAGGTTCATGGCCGAAGTCACACCGCTTATGAAAAGCGCAGAGGCCGACTTGATCCGGCTGTCTTTCCCAAAACACCTCACATGAACAAGATTATGCATCTCGTTATGGGGTCCACTTTCCGGGGGGAAGGTCAATACTGGCCGAACGGAAGTATCAGAGAATCAGGTTTTTACAAAAACGACCAGCTGACACGACCTGAATAGATAACCTGAGAAAATTTACTCGTATCAGTGAATAATCGAGACTCCAAAATTAATTTCAACAGATGAGGCCATGATGAAAAAAATTATGACGCTTTTGCTCCTTATGCTCTGTTCCCAGATCTTTGCTCAGAGTCTGCCCGTGGGTAAATACAGCGATGCCGCAATGGCCAACGGCTATAAAAGCGGCGTGGTTTTCTCTTTTTCAGGCGATGTACTTGACGACTCAGGTACGCCAACCACTATGTTGCTCAGAAGTGAAAGTAAACCAGCGGTCTTAGCCAGATTCAAGGGAAAAACTTTTCTGAAAGTTCTGCAGACCGGAGCACTCACCATCGGTGACGCTGATATGACTTTTCAGGAAGTTTCGTATATTGATCCCGTATCGCTGAAAGAAATCTATACGGCGAATGCCGAAGATGGCGAGATGACGACCACGGAATATATTCAAGATCACCCCGAGACTATGGATGTGGGTGAAACCGTCTCCTTCACGAAGGCGACCAAAGTATCTGAAAAAAATCCCGGTACCGTGATCTCTTATACAGAAAGTTTTTTATCGCTGATGCCCCTTGAAGGGAAAAAAGGACTTTTCGAATTTTGTCATAACAGCGCGATTTACAAGAACGACGACGATTTCAAAGCAATTCAAGAGGGCTATAATTTTTGCGTGATTATGGACAAGGATGGCAACAAATTTGGGGCTTTCATGGATATCACTGCGGCAGGAATTAGCACCCGCCTCTCCGGAAACATCGAACTGAAGAAAGGGGCAAGGTCGAATGAAATCATCATTGGCACATTGCCGAACCCGATCGTGATGAGGTTAATAAACTCGTAAATTTTTACTGAACTTTGCTGCGCATTTGAGAGTATTTGTGTGCTTTGCTCGCTAAAAAAATCTCTGCAAATTCTTTTGGCTATCTGCGGCGATTCTGGTTATGCTTCCATCACGGATGTGTCAGTCACATGCAAGCCGTCTCTTGCAGCACAGCGCGTGCGTCATTGCGATGATCAATGGATCTAATGAATCGGTGGTCTGTTTCAATTCCTTTCATTTTGACAATGACATGGATGTAGTTGAGCAGTGGGAGTTTTTTTGGGCGACCGTTGTTTGCAAGATTCGCTTCGGTGGCGCTGATTTACCCACACTGGCAACCAGAGTGACTGGGGGCATAACGTCTTACCCAAGATTTTCAGGCGTCTGCAGCAGAAAGCTCGGTTCACTCGTCGGACAACGGAGACTTGTTCGGCGTTTTGCGAAGTAAAGAAAATTCACACATCGAGATAAATAAATTCCGTGGAAACCCGCCAACTCGCCAGACTCATGGGCTCTCTTTCATTTGAAGAGCGCTTGCTCATCATGAATGCACTCGTCTCGAATGGGGAGACGGGACTCAGCCAGATGGAATTGGCTGAGATCACCAGCCTGTCTCAGTCCAGCGTCGGTGTCAATCTGGAGTACATGACAAGCACTGACATCGTAATATGCCGCAGCGAACCCGCCGGAAAGGTGTTTGTCGCGAACTATGACCTACTCGAAAATTTATTTTCATTCATGAATAAAAATTACGGCGAAGGTTTGGTTCAAGTGACTCGGGTAGTGCCTGTCACCAGCACCGAATTAATCTCACCCTGAAACGACAACGAGCATCTCTCTGGTTGTAGATGAAGCAAAGATTGCTGATTTTGTTTTTCAAGGCATTCAGTGAGCCCGGTGTGCGACTGACTATTGGGCTGGTGTCCTTGGGGAGTTTTCTGTCAATCACCCAAGCCAAATTTCTTTGATTTTTCAATTCCTCGCCACTAGTATTACTATGTCTATTGATTCACCTAAAAAGTTATTCAAATGGCATCTTCCATACTTCTCAGCACGTACGTCAGAAAACCGGAATTCGAAGAATTTCTGAACACTTTCTACGACAGTGTTTGTGAGAGCGACATGGTTAAACACTATTTCTTTCTCGCGAAAAAAGGGGTCATTCTGCAGGACATGAAAAAGTTCAGCAGTTACCTCACCCCCAGAACTTCACTTGACTACCGTCGGCCCGCCACGGGAACCGCTTCTCCGGATATCCAACTACCAGACAGGCAGATAGGCGAGATCAGTCAGATTATGGTCAAGGTGTTCAGGGCGAAAAAGTTTCCCATAGAGGATATCCCGCAGCTCAGCCATGAAGTCCTTGAGATGATCGATGAAACCCGCAGTCAGACGAACGATACGGCCGTTTCCATTCTCTATCCCGATGAAATTGATTCTGAAAACGTTTATAAATTTCTAAAGAAAAATAAAATAGATTCTGAGGTTATGCCATCAAAGGCGCTCATGGCAGAACGGGGACTGGCGCACAAGGTATGGATTTATCTTGATCACGAGGAAAAGACTATTTCCGTCGAAGGTAAAATTTTTATCAAAGATATTGCTTTCGACGACCAGATTGAAGAAATTATAGAAAAACAAAACAATCGCGACAGCTTTGTAAAAATTAAACTCGTGCGCGACGCGGGAGCGCAGCATCTTCTTGAAAGACACGTACTTCCGTTCAAAAATGGAATACCCGTGCGCTTGTTCGTGCGCTATCTGGGCAAATTCAGCAGGGATCTCGACCAGATTTATTTATCAGATCCAGATGACGTCCTGAAGTAAATTCAGGATTTTAAGTGGGCCCGCCACAGGATGGACTGGCATCGCGTCGATCTTTTTGTCGTTCGCGAAAATTACTTTGCCTTGCCATTCGACGCAATGGCACGCGCAAGATCCAGATATTCTTCACAATCCTTGCCACAAATCTCCTCCAGCCGGGCCAGATGCTGGCGGGCCTTGTCGAGATTTCCTGCCTTGACATAAGCCTCACCTAAATATTCATGCGTCCCTAATTCATCCGGACTGTGTTTAGGCTTGCCTGGCCTTTCCCAACAAACGCAGCCTCAATTGTTTTTCCGTCTCAACCGCCAACAGCAGCGCAAGACCAATGCTAATAATCAGCAAACCATCGGCGATACCAACGGCTTGGGTATGGAAGACCACTTGCAGTAGTGGAAAATATGTAACAAGCAACTGTACGCCAGTCACCAGCGCCACAGTCAGCCAGACCACGCGTGTACCGCGAACGGCTTTCCAGGTCAGCGATGTGCCATAGATATTGCGTATGAAAAATAGATGAAAAATCTCCATCACCACCAGAGTGTTCATCGATAGTGTACGCGCAAGTTCGATACTGGAGCCACGATCGATCGCATAAAAATAGATACCGTAGACCCCGGCTAAGAATAAAATAGATACCAGTACCAAATGCCATACAAGTTGTGCATTGAGTAGTAGTTCATTTGACGGGCGGGGCGGTCTGCGCATCGTATTTTTTTCTGTTGGTTCAAAGGCCAGCGCAAGTCCCAAGGTGATTCCCGTGACCAGATTAACCCACAAGATTTGAATAGGAGTCACTGGCAAAGTGAATCCTGCCAGCAGCGCGATCATCACAGTCATGGATTCGCCGGCATTCTCTTCCCTCCCGAATTGCCGCGACGATTGAACTGAAGTTGTCATCCGCCAGCACAAGCTCGGCGGCTTCCCTTGCTGCCTCACTGCCCTTGTGCCCCATCGCAACACCAACATCTGCACGTTTGAGTGCCGGCGCATCATTCACGCCATCTCCCGTCATCGCAACCGTCATGCCGCGGGACTGCAAAGCCATCACCAGCCGCAACTTATGCTCGGGGCTGGTGCGGGCAAAAATATCGCATGTCATGACCGCTTCTCTCAATGCATCGTCGGACATTTTTTCAATATCAGCACCAGTCAGAACCTTCTCATAATTTTTCAAGCCGATCTGCTGACCAATTGCAGAAGCGGTTCTCGCGTGATCACCGGTAATCATTTTCACGACGATGCCAGCATCCTGACATTCGGCAACCGAAGTAATCGCTTCGGTTCTGGGTGGATCAATCAGGCCGATGGCACCTAGAAGTGTGAGGCTGCCGTTCACATCAGCATATTGCAGGGTAGTGTCTGAAGGCTCGGCTGTGCGCATCGCCAGTGCCAGTACACGCTGGCCGCTGGCAGCAATTGACTCGGCCCGCGTCAGCCAGTAATTCCGGTCTACCGGCTCGACACCGCCATCCGCCGCACGCTGATGACTGCACATTTGAAGAATTTTTTCCGGCGCACCTTTGACAAAGATGAAAGCATCACCCTGATGGCCGTGATGCAATGTGGCCATAAAACAGTGGATAGCATCAAAGGGAATACTGTTTGTACGCGTCCAGCGTGTACGTTCTTGCTGAAAATGAAGGCCTGATTTCGCACTGAATGAGAGCAAAGCGCCCTCCATGGGATCACCTTCGACGATCCAGATACCCCGATGTTTGCGCAACACCGCATCGTTGCACAAGACGGCCGCACGGGCGATCTCAGTGAGCAGATTTTCCTGAGACGGCGCAATGTCGCGACCTTCATACTGTATCGCGCCATCCGGCGCGTAGCCGTTACCCGTCACGGTAAACATCCGCCGTCGGGTCAAGGCCGATGCAACCATCATTTCGTTGCGTGTGAGGGTGCCCGTCTTGTCGGTGCAGATAACGGAAATCGAGCCCAGGGTTTCCAGTGCAGGCAGACGTCGAACAATGAGCTGCCGGCGCGCCATCGACTGAACGCCCACTGCCAGCGTGATGGTCAGTACGGCGGGAAGGCCCTCGGGTATGGCGGCTACAGACAGGCCAACAACGGCCATGATGATTTCACCGAAGTTATGGTGCTGCGCGAAATAGCCGTACACCAGCAGAAGAAACGCGAGCGTCAGAATCACGATGGTCAGCCAGCGGGAGAACTGGCTGATTTGTCGCACCAGCGGTGTGGTGAGCGTCTCTACCTGCCCGAGCAAATGACTTATACGGCCAATTTCCGTGTCAGCGGCGGTCCCTGTTACAAGACCCATTGCCTGGCCAGAAGTAACGAGGGTACCTGAAAAAGCCAGGCAGGCGCGGTCTCCGACGGGGGCATCCGCAGCTACCGGGTCGGTGTGCTTTTCGGTCGGCACCGATTCACCGGTAAGCAAGGCTTCCTGAACTGCCAGCCCGTGTACGTCCAGTAAACGCAAATCCGCAGGCACACGATCACCAGCCTCAAGCAGCACGATGTCGCCAGGAACAAGCAACTCACCGTCGAGCGTTCGCTGCTCGCCATTCCGCACCACGATCGCTTTAGGTGCCAGCATATGGCTAATGGCCCGCAAAGCATTTTCTGCTTTACCTTCTTGAATGAAGCCAATCGCTGCATTGGCGAGCACCACCGCCAGAATCACCGCGGTGTCCACCCAGTGCCCGAGGAATGCAGTAATTACTGCCGAAATCAGCAGTACATGAATCAGAACATTGTGAAAATGCAGGGCAAAGCGCAGCAAGGCGCTGCGCGTTTTTGTGGCGGGCAAGCAGTTCCTGCCAAACCTCGAAAGTCGCTCTGCGGCCTCGTTCTCACTCAGCCCCTGTACCGTGGTCTGCAGCGCCTGCAGCACAGCGTCTTTTTCCTTGCTGTGCCACGCATTGGTCGCTGACCATATTGAATCCGCTGCCATGAGATTGAAGGCATGACGTCCAAAAAACGTCTTCGCTGATTTCAACTATGGCATGCAAGCCGAGGCGGCCGAGAAGAAAAAATCAAACGGCGCATCAGGTAATATTGATGAAACGAGAAGATGTCCGTCATTACCTGGTGAGATTGATTGGTCAGAAAAACACGGGCTCTTCTTTGGTAATTCGTGATGAGAGATATCAGCTATCCCGCCCGTTCGTTAAAAATCAACGATCCTTTTGACGTTTTTCTTGGGCGGCAAGTGCCCGAGCAAGATCCAGATATTCTTCACAATCCTTGCCACAAATCTCCTCCAGCCGCGCCAGATGCTGGCGAGCCTTGTCGAGATTACCGGCTTTCACGTAAGCCTCACCTAAATAT
>JAJTGC010000025.1 GCA_021298975.1 Oxalobacteraceae bacterium | reverse complement strand
CTTGCGGCCGAATCCCGGATTCAGCTATGCCGCCGAGAATGCCGGCAGGATTTCGCGCTCCAGTTCAGCGCAGGTGGAGTTGCCTATCGAGCGAGGCGACAAACGCGCCGCTCGAGTGGACGCCGCGCAGCGCGGACGAGACGTTGCTGTGTCCGATCTCAGTGGCCGCCAACTGAAAGTACGAGCTGCTGTGATGGCCGCATTTTTTGATGTACTGGCGGCGCAGGAGCTGACGGCGCTTGCTCAGGACAGCGTCAGCCTTGCCCGTCGCGCGACCGATATTGCAGCCAAGCGCGTGATTGCGGGCAAGGTGTCGCCAGTCGAAGAAACCAAGGCGCGTGTGGCCGAAGCCGGTACCCGGGTAGCGCTGACGCAGGCGCAGAGCGAGCTGCGCAACGCCCGTCGGCGTCTTTCCAGTCTGTGGGGTAATGCCTCACCACGCTTCAGTGAGGCTCAGGGCAATGTCGACTTGCTTCCTGCCGTGCCGGCACGCGAATCCATCGAACTGCGCCTGGGCACATCGCCTTCGGTTCAGCGCGCGCAACTCGAACTGGAGCGACGCAAGTCGTTGGTCAATGTCGAGCAGAGCAAGACGGTTCAGGATGTCACGGTGAGCGTGGGTATTCAACGGCGTGAGGAGGCACAGCATGAACAGATGCGGTTCGGTATTTCAATACCGATACCACTTTTCAACCGAAATCAAGGCAATTTGCTCGAGGCTCTGCGTCGCGAAGACAAAGCACGTGATGAATTGGTCGCCACTCGAATCGCGTTGGCTAGCGATGTGTACCAGGTCATAGAGCGGCTGGGCGCGCGTCGGCAGGAAGTGGATCTGTTGCGTACCGAGGTCGTGCCCGGTGCAAAGAGTGCGTATGAAGCTGCCACGATAGGATTTGAGAACGGCAAGTTCAGTTTTCTGGAGGTGCTCGATGCGCAGCGGACTTTTTTCAGTGCGAAATCTCAGTACCTCAATGCGCTGGCAGCGGTGCATCGCGCGGTGACGGATCTTGAAGGTATTCTGGGTCAGCCGGATGCCGCAGCCGCACCCAAGTACCCGGACGGCAGGTGACGACCATGAACCAGTCAATCAAGGCATCAGGCAAGGCGCAGTTATGGGCAGTTTTCCTGATCATTGCGGTGGGCGCCGTGCTGGCGATATTGATTCTCTTCCATTCGGAAAAGAAACCGGTTGGCAAGCAGGACAATGATGGGCCAGCCAACACACAGATGCAGAGCAACCCGAAAGCGCCACATCAAGCGGCGCAGGTGATGATGGACGATGAGCAGGTGAGCGCATCGGGTATCGCGGTCGTGGCAGCCGGCGCGGCGCAGATCGCAGCCGTGGTGCAGCTTCCGGGGGAGGTTCAGCTCAATGATGATCGCACCGTTCACGTGGTGCCTCGTGTACCGGGTATTGCCGAGTCCGTGCTGGTGAGTACGGGTCAGACGGTGCGCAAGGGTCAGGCGCTGGCAGTATTTTCGAGCCAGGTTATTTCCGAGCAGCGCAGTGCATTGCAGAGTGCTCAGAAGCGTCAGAGTCTTGCTGTCACGGTTTATGAACGCGAGAAAAAACTCTGGGAGCAAAAAATAACGGCCGAGCAGGATTTTCTTCAGGCGCAAGCGGTGCTGCGTGAGGCAGAAATCGCCGTTGAAAATGCGCAGCAGAAGCTCGGCGCGCTGGGTGTTACGGCCGGCAGTGGTGCCGGCCTGAACCGCTTTGAATTGCGAGCACCGTATGATGGTTTGGTCGTCGAGCGCAAACTCAGTGTGGGTGAGGCGGTCAAGGAAGATACGCACATCATGACGATTTCCGACCTGTCCTCGGTCTGGGTCGAGGTGAGTATTCCTGCCAAAGATTTGCCGCTGATGCGGGTCGGTGCCAAGGTGTTGGTACGCGCGACCGCCTTTGATGCCAAGGCCACGGGTACGGTCGCGTTTGTCGGCGCTCTGGTGGGTGAGCAAACCCGCATGGCCAGAGCGCGTATCTTGCTCGCGAATGCTCAGGGTACCTGGCGACCGGGTTTGTTTGTCAGTATCGAAGTCAATGCCGCCAATCTCCGGGTGCCGGTGGCCGTGGAGACCGAAGCAGTTCAGACGCTGGGGAATCGCCAGGTCATTTTCGTGCGCGAGGACAAGCGATTTGTGCCGCGCAGCGTGAAGCTCGGCGTCAGCGATGACAAATATATTGAAGTGCTGGAGGGTCTGCCACCGGGTACACGTTATGCCGCGCGGGGCAGTTACATCATCAAGTCCGAGCTGACCAAAATGACGTCGGAAGAAGGCTACTGAGCCCGACAGGAGCCCTGCCATGTTCGAAAAACTGATTCAATTCGCTATCAATCAGCGCGCACTGGTGCTGCTGGCCGCTTTGGGCGTGGCACTGGCCGGCATGTTGAGTTATCAGCAGCTGCCAATCGATGCTGTGCCGGACATCACGAATGTTCAGGTGCAGATCAATACAGAAGCAACCGGCTACTCGCCGCTTGAGGCAGAGCAGCGGATCACCTATCCGATCGAGATCGTGATGGCGGGTCTGCCCAATTTGCAGCAGACACGCTCTCTGTCGCGTTATGGCCTCTCGCAAGTAACCGTGATTTTCAAAGAAGGCACGGACATTTACTTTGCGCGGCAGATGGTCAATGAGCGCATAACTCAGGCACGCGACAAACTGCCGCCGGGTGTGACACCCACCATGGGACCAATCGCTACCGGTCTGGGCGAGATCTATCTGTGGACCGTCGAAGCAGACAAGCTTGCAAAAAAAGCAGATGGCTTACCGTACACCGATACTGATCTGCGCGAAATACAGGATTGGGTGATCAAGCCGCAGTTGCGCAATGTCGCGGGTGTCACCGAGATCAACTCGATCGGTGGCTACGTCAAGGAGTACCAGATTGCGCCCAATCCCGAGCGGCTCGCTTCCCTGGGCGTGTCCATGGAAAACCTGGTGGCTGCGGTTGATCAGAATAATCACAATGCCGGCGCCGGCTATATCGAGAAACGGGGTGAGCAGTATCTGGTGCGAGCACCGGGGCAGGTACTGACGCTGGAAGATATTCGCAATGTCGTCATCAAGAATGCGGGTGGTATTCCGGTGCGGGTGCGTGATGTGGCTGAGGTCGGTATCGGTCAGGAATTGCGCACAGGTGCGGCAACGGCAAACGGCAAGGAAGTGGTACTTGGTACCGTGTTCATGCTGATGGGGCAGAACAGCCGTACGGTATCGCAGGCAGTTGATCTGAAAATGAAGGAGATCAATCGCAACCTTCCCGAGGGTATACGCGCGGTGACGGTGTATGACCGCACCATTCTGGTCGACAAGGCGATCGCCACGGTCAAGAAAAATCTGCTCGAAGGGGCGATTCTGGTGATTGCCGTGCTGTTCGTTTTTCTGGGTAATCTGCGCGCTGCGATCATTACTGCGGCCGTTATTCCACTGGCGATGCTGTTTACCTTTACCGGTATGGTGCAGTATCAGGTCAGCGCCAACCTGATGAGCCTGGGTGCGCTCGATTTCGGCATCATCGTCGATGGCGCGGTGGTGATTGTGGAAAACTGCATTCGTCGACTGGCGCATGCGCAGTCGCTGCAAGGTCGGGCGCTGACGCGCGAGGAACGCTTTCACGAGGTTTTTGAGGCAGCGCGCGAGTCGCGCCGGCCCCTGTTGTACGGGCAGATCATCATCATGGTGGTGTATTTGCCGATTTTTGCGCTCTCGGGGGTCGAAGGAAAAATGTTCCATCCGATGGCGTTCACCGTGGTGGCAGCGCTGCTGGGCGCAATGATTTTGTCGGTGACCTTTGTGCCTGCTGCGGTGGCGATGCTGGTGACTGGACGGGTACAAGAAAAAGAAATCGTTCTGATGGTCTGGGTCAAGCGCTGGTATGTGCTGATGTACGACTGGGTGATGCAGGCACGTGCCGTTGTACTGACTTTTGCGCTGGTCGCAGCGATACTCGCCGGACTGCTGCTGACGCGCATTGGCAGTGAATTCGTCCCGAACCTGAACGAGGGTGATCTGGCCTTTCAGACCATACGCGCGCCGGGCGTGAGCCTCACACAAGCGGTAGCGATGCAAATGCAGATCGAGACCACCTTGAAAGCGAAATTTCCCGAGATTGAGCGGGTGTTCACGCGCATCGGTACGGCCGAGATTGCGACCGATCCCATGCCACCCAGCCTGTCGGATGGTTACATCATGCTCAAGCCGGTGCAAGACTGGCCTGATCCCGATAAAACACGGGACCAGTTGCTGGAGGAAATTCGTGAGGTGGTCTGGAAAATTCCTGGCAATAACTACGATTTTTCGCAGCCGATTCAACTGCGTTTCAACGAGCTGATTTCGGGTGTGCGCAGTGATGTCGCCGTCAAAATTTTTGGTGACGATATGGACCAGTTGCAACGACTCGCCGAAGAGACGGCCACCGTCATGCGTCAGGTACCGGGTGCGATTGATGTGAAAGTGGAGCAGACCACGGGTCTGCCTATGCTGACCGTCATCATTGATCGCCCAAAGCTGGCGCGCTATGGGCTCACGATCATGGAAGTACAGGATGTCGTGGCGGCGGCGATTGGTGGCAGTAAAGCGGGCACCTTGTTCGAGGGCGACCGGCGTTTCGATATCGTGGTTCGTTTGCCGGAGAATTTGCGCGGTGATATCGATGCGATGAAACGTCTGCCTGTTTCTTTACCGGTGCAGGGAAGTAACGGCGCGACGGGCTTTATTCAGCTTGCCGAGGTCGCTACGCTGATACTGGCGCCGGGGCCTAATCAGATCAGTCGTGAGAATGGCAAGCGCCGCATCGTCGTCACTTCGAATGTGCGAGAGCGTGACGTCGGCAGCTTCGTTGACGAGGCCAGTCAGCGATTGGCTTCGGTAGCTTTGCCGACGGGTTACTGGACCCAGTGGGGTGGGACCTTTGAAAATCTTCAGTCCGCCACGCAGCGCTTGAAACTGGTGGTACCTGCCGCGCTTTTTCTTGTTTTTGTCTTGCTGTTTGCCATGTTTGGCAACCTGAAAGATGGTCTGCTGGTGTTCACCGGTATTCCGTTCGCGCTGACAGGCGGGGTGCTGGCGCTGTGGTTGCGTGATATACCGCTCTCCATTTCGGCCGCCGTTGGTTTCATTGCCTTATCGGGTGTCGCGGTATTGAATGGCCTCGTTTTGATCTCGTTTATACGTGGCCTGCGGGAGCAGGGCTTGCCACTGGCTGCAGCCGTGCGTGAGGGCACGATAACGCGCTTGCGGCCCGTGCTGATGACGGCGCTGGTGGCGTCGCTGGGATTTTTGCCCATGGCGATCGCGACGGGCACCGGTGCCGAGGTGCAGCGTCCGCTCGCCACCGTCGTTATTGGCGGTATCTTGTCGTCGACGCTGCTGACCTTGCTGGTTTTGCCATTGCTGTACTGTCTGGCACATCGCACAAGGGAAGAACCCGCTGCGTCAAAACTCGATTAGTCCGACCGCACGATACGCACACCGACAAACTCATAGCGACTTCCCGGCGCGTATCGGAAGCGAGAAGCGGATCGCAGGAATTGCGGATGGTTCACCAAAGCGCCGCCGCGCACGACGCGGAACATGCAATCCTCGGATTCCCATGCGGAGCCATCGGTGGGGGCATTTTCGTAGTCGATATGCCAGCAGTCCTCGGTTCTTTCCCACACGTTGCCGAGCATGTCGTACAGGCCGAACGGGTTGGCATTTTTAGTCGCGGTCTTGTGCGATTTGCCGCCGGCGTTTTGCCTGAACCAGGCATGCTCGGACAGCTCGGCGGGATTATCTCCAAAGTAAAAAACTGATTCGCTACCAGCACGGGCGGCATATTCCCATTCAGCCTCTGTGGGCAGTCGATAATTTTTGCCGGTTATCTCGCTGAGTTTATGAGCAAATGCCTTGGCTTCTTCCCAGGTGATATTTTCTACCGGCAGATCATCGCCTTTGTGGTCACTGGGATTACTGCCCATAATAAAAATCCATTCTTTCTGGGTGACCTCGCGAATACCCATGGAAAATGATTTGATACTGACTTCATGCTGAGGATATTCCTCGAATTCACCCACATATTTGAGCTGCTCTTCGGATAAACCTTCGCGTGATGCGAGCGGTTTCGTACCCATTAAAAATTTGCCAGCAGGAATGGCAATCATCTCGGGGCATTGGGGACAATCCTTGAAAATTTTTTTCGGTTCAGCCTGACCGGTGCTAACAGTCAGTAGAGCAATCGTCAGTACGGTTGCGTGGAGAAGACTTCGCATATGTGATTTCCTTCAACGAACAAATTAATTGCAAATTCAGATGCCAAAAATCGACCTGGGGAAACGCTGAATGAATCAAAGTTTTGCGGCGAGCCAGCATCGTTGTGCGACGCGGGGCGCTGAAAAATCAAGACTGAGGCATGATTTTCGCAAAAGTTTCCGATTTTTTTAATCGTCGCCTCCCGCCTTCAGGGCGTGGAAGCGTTTACTCGGCGAGGATCGTGATCCCGACTGTAAATGAATTCCGGGTCAGATTGATAACCCGATCAGCTGCCCATTTTGTTGCAACACGGAAAAATAGCGCGACAAGCGAGCAACCATGCATTAAGCAAATCAAGGGTTTTAAACATTAAAACAGCCACATTATTCCATGGTGCAACGCACATTTTAAGGGCTATTTCACCGCCATTTTTTCATTCACAAAGCGATCAAAATATGACTGATCAGTAACAATAAAAACTACTCATGCTACGTGCATCAGTTTAATTGACTTTTCAAATACACAGGAATAGATTGACGCCCAGCTAGTAGATTTTTTTATCTCTTAGCTGCTTAAACCAATAAAGGGGGGACACCAATGAAGAAGGCCCATAAGTCACCGCTCGCCCTGCTGGGAGCGGTAGTAGCAGGAGCGGTGATGTCTGCCACTCCAGCGATTGCAGGCGACGTTACCACTGAGCGTCTGATCAATAGTGAGAAAGAGCCCGGCAACTGGCTCAATCACCACGGCAATCTCGAGGCACATCGTTATTCCGGCCTCGACCAAATCAACACCAAGAACGTCAAGAACCTGAAAGTGGCATTCACCTACGCGATGGGTGATATGCAGGGCGGCGGCAAAGAAGTGATTCAGTGGCAGTATGCCGGTCTGGAAGGCACACCAGTTGCTGAAGACGGTTTCCTGTACCTGACCACTGGCTGGGGTACCGTGACCAAGCTCGACACCCGCGGTGGTGTGCCACGCATGGTCTGGAAGTACAGCCCGAATCCTGACCGTGATTACGCGACAACCGTCGCTTGCTGCGGTATCGATAATCGTGGTGCAGTTTTGGCTGGCACCATGGTTATTTCCCCCGTCATTGACGGTCGTATCATCGCTCTGAACAAGACCGATGGTTCGAAGATCTGGGAAGCCCAAGTTGCTGACCCAGGCAAAGGCGAAGTCATCACTGGTGCGCCGCTGATCGTCAAGGACATGGTTGTGACCGGCATGGCTGGCGCTGAATACGGCGTTCGTGGCTGGCTCGAAGCTCTGGACATGAAGACTGGCAAGCGTCGCTGGAGAACTTACACGATTCCTGGCCCAGGCGAGCCTGGCCATGAAACATGGAAAGACAAGCACGGTGCATGGAAGACCGGTGGCGGCACGACCTGGGTGACCGGTTCGTACGATCCCGAGTTGAACATCATCGTCTGGGGTACGGCTAATCCTGGCCCTGACTGGGATAACGCTTACCGTCCTGGTGACAATCTGTGGACCGACTCCACTCTGGCGTTCGACGCAGATACCGGCAAGATCAAGTGGGGCTTCCAGCACACGCCAAACGATCCGTATGACTTTGACTCGATCAACGAAAATACGTTCGTCGATACGCAGGTCAACGGCGCGTTCCGTCGTCTGACGATCCACTCCAACCGTAACGGCTATGTGTATGCCAACGATCGCAAAACCGGTGAGCCAGTATGGTGCACACAGTTCGTTGACAAGCTGAACTGGTCGGGTGGCCTGGATGCCAAGTGCAAACCCAAGTCCTACAATCCGAAGGCGGATGTTCAGACCTACATGAAGGGTACGGCTGCTCAGCGCGGTACAGCGGCCAAAGGCCGTGGTACGGTTGACGGCGTGCTGGAGCCAGGTCACATGGGTGGCAAGAACTGGCCACCAACGACCTACAGCCCACAGACCAACATGTACTACATCCCCACCATCGAGGGTTGCAACAAAGCGTTCGCTGAAGTCACCGTTCCTGGTGAGCACAAGCCACGTCAGTTGTTCCTGGGCGGTGCACCTTACTCCACGTTCGAAGATGCAGGCTGCGGCCGTATTACTGGCTCCATCACAGGTATCGACGTTCGTACCGGTCAGGTGGCCAAGAAGGTCCGCACAGAGCATCCACAACTGGGTGGTCTGCTGACCACGGCTGGTGGACTGCTGTTCTCGGGTCACGCTGAAGGCGCTGTTGTTGCCTATGACGCGGCTTCCCTGGAAGAGCTGTGGCGCTTCGAAACCGGCTCGGCAATCAATGCCCCACCGATGAGCTTCTCTTCGGATGGCAAGCAGTTCGTTGCAATCGAAGTCGGTTTGGGTGGTGCATGGCCGCAGTGGTTTGTTACTGCAACGCCTGAACTCAAAACTCAGGTACCAAGCAACATTCTGTACGTATTCGGTCTGGAGAAGTAATCCAGATTGACTGGTCGGGCTGGTGGAAACACCAGCCCGATTGTTTTACGCAAATTCATACACTCCACGAAATACAGAGGTAAAGGTAATGAAACGTTTGACCGCAAACTTTAAAGTCGTGGCATTCGCGGCTTTGTCAGCTTGGGCACTGATGGCAATGGCGCCGGCGGCAATGGCCGAAGATGATGATCGCCCCATCAAAGTGCCCCGCGGAGGTGGCAAGATTACATTTACTCAATACTGCACGACCTGCCACATGCCCGACGGACGCGGCGGGCAAAATGAGGGTGGCTATGGCGCAGATTTGCGCAAGACACCGTTGGATGTCGATATGGTCGTTCATACGATCGCAAATGGACGTGCTGGCAGAGGTATGCCGGCATTCAAGGGTTTGATTGACGAAGAGAATATTCGTCTGGTGGCAGAATTTATCAAGACCGATGCACCCAACGGTCTGAAATTGAAATAAGTACTACAACTGCAATCAGGTCACTGACTCGCCTGCCTTCGTTGGCAGGCGATTTTTTTTATTTCTTCTGCGCTTCTGCCAGTTGTTCCGGTGTCATTTTCGCTGACAACTGATCGATTACCCGATTGAGATCAAGACGCGAGTATTTCTCGTCTTTGGCAATGCCTTCCTGCAGCCAGCGGTAAGCCTCGACAAAATTTTTGTGCGTGCCCGTGGCCAGTTGCATGTAAATCATCTTCATCATGCGCTTGCCGTACTTGTTTTTTCGCTGAACCAGTTCCTGGGCGATCGTACGGGCCTGACTCAGATCACCGGTTTCCCGGCCCTTGTCGTAGGCGTCACGGCCTTTGATGAACAGTGCCATGCTTTCGTTTTCGAATGCACATTCTTTCTCGTCTTCTGAGATGCACTTGAAGGAGTCTTCGTCTTCGGCGCGAGCCGGCAGGTGGCCTACAGCGGCAGTCAGCATGAGGCCTGACACAAGTGCATGCAGGAGGGAGCGGGTGGCGTTTTTCATGAAAATCTCGTCTTGTTATGGTTGCTAAGGTAGCGGAGCACAGGCGGCGTATGGCTACGTCGCCGGTTTCGGTCAGTTGCCTTTCAGGTCAGCGATGAGCTTGCCGGCTTTGGCCGGATCAAAATAATAAACCACGGAATCGAAACGTCCGCTGGTGCCCATTTCGTAGACACCGACGGCATCAATACGAACGGAGTCGCCACTCTTGCGGTGGGTGAGATCCCAAGTAAAGACCACGGCAGCCGAGCGGCCACCCACGATCATTTTTTTCACATCAAAACGAGCCTTGAAGGTTTTGTACTCACCGTTCATGTGATCTGAAAAATCCTTCTTGCCAGACAGGCTGGAGACCGGTGTCGTGCGGGTCACGTTATCAGAAAAATATTTGATCCAGGCAGCCGGGTCATTATTCTCCATCGATTGGTTGTATTCCTCCATGGCCTGCCGGATAATGGATTCAACTTGCATTTCGACGGCGCCAGCAGCGAAAGCTGCACTGCAAAAGATACTGCTGAAAACAAGAATAATGCCCGCAAAACTGCGGCGAAAAATACGGATGGTGCTGGTCATGAATTCTTTCTCCTTCGTGGGTTTTTGTTTTTGCTGAAATCGTGATGGCCTGACTGGAAAATCGGGATACCGAAAAAGGTGCCCGTTTCTTGATAAGCCGCAGTATTTTTATCGGTCTGTTTTGCTGGCCAACGATGGCATAAAGTACCATTTTTGAAAGCAGTTGCCCATTAAATTTCGTTTAAGCTCCGGCTTTATGGCAGAGCAAATCCCCGGGATTTTTGGGCGTCGGCACATTATTTGCGCACTCTGGCAATCAAGGGTGTCGTTAATGGTTTTTATAAATTACTAAATAAAAAACACGTATGCAAAACCCGGTTTGGCTGGAAGTCGCTTTGAACGGTCCCTGGTCGCGCGAGCGACAGCCTGCGATCCCTGTACATGCTGACGAGATTGTCGAAGACGCCATCGCCTGTGCGGCCGAGGGTGCGTCCATTATTCATTTTCACCCCTATGATCCTGTGACGGGACGCCAGCGCGACGACTATGACATTTACGCACCGATCATTGAGCGTATTCGAACCAAAGCCGATGTCATCTGTTACGGTACTTTGCCTTTTGCTGGCGATATCGATGCCAAGGATGCAATTACCCCTGAAAAACGCTATGCCGCGGTCGAGAAACTGGCCAGTGCCGGATTGATTGAGTGGTCGGTGGTTGATCCCGGCTCGACCAATATCAGCACGCGAAAAGATGTCGCCAGTGGCAAACAGGGTTTCGTTTATTCCAACCCCGAAAGCCACATACGGCATGGGCTTGATCTTTGCCAGCGCCACAAGCTCACCCCATCCTATGCGATTTACGAACCGGGCTTCATGCGTTTGGGTGCGGCTTTGCGTCGCACGGTAAGCGACATGTCTCCACCCGTCTATCGGCTGATGTTTTCTGATAATTTCACGTTTGGTTTCCCGCCGGAAGAATGGGCCTTGGAAGCTTACGTCCGTCTGCTCGGTATTGAAGAGCCGGACGCGCAGTGGATGGTGGCAGGACTGGGTGTGCAAATCGACCCGCTGGTTGATTTTGCCGTGACTCACGGCGGTCATATCCGCGTGGGTCTGGAGGATGCGCCGCTGGGTCATGCGATTTCGAATGTCGAACAGGTACGCGCGGCGCGGGCGCGCATCGAGCGCAATGGCGGTACGCCGGCGACTGCTGCACAGGTCCGCGAGCGACTCAATGCCTGAATGCCCCGACTTATGAAAAATACCTACCGATACCTAGTACTGCTCATGCGGGGAGCGGCCGCAGTTCTGGTGTTGGCGACGGCGGGCAATGCCTTGTCCGAGAGCGAATCCGATGGTTGCTTCTGGAATCCGGCGACCAAGCAATGCACACCGGATGAGCAGATATTTCTGCAACCCATCGCTGAGTTGAGCACGACAGACACCGTGGTATTCGAGGAAGGCCTGCGGCAGTTCAGAGCCTCATGGAGTATTTTTCCACTGATTGACGGCGAGTGGGGGCTGGGCCCGACTTTTCACGCCAGCGCCTGTATTGGCTGCCACGTCAATGGCGGCCGCGGTAAAACCATTGACGATGCCAGCAAACCAACCTTTCAGCAGCTGCTGAGATTGTCGCTGCCAGGTACAGATGCTTCAGGTGAGCCCATACCGCATCCGGCGTACGGTAACCAACTTCAAGTGTTTGGCATTTACGGTGAGTCCTTGTTGAATCCGGTGGTTGGTGAGGCCGATCTCCGTATCGATTGGGTGTTGGAGAAGACCACGCTGGCCGATGGCAGCGAAGTGGAGCTGCGACGTCCGCAAAGCCGCATCACCAAGCCAGCCCATGGTCCCTTGGGCGAAAAAACGCTGACCTCATTGCGCAATACGCCGGTGGTGTATGGCATGGGTTATCTTGATGCGGTTCCGGAAGCCGATATTCTTGCGTTAGCGGCCATGCAAAAATCACTCGGGCTCAATGGTCGTCCGAATTACGTGAAAGATGATGCAACCGGCAAGCAGCTTTTGGGGCGGTTTGGCTGGAAGGCAAATCAGCCCACGCTCAAGCAGCAGGTCGCCGCAGCGCACATCGGTGACATGGGGATTACTTCGACCTTGTATCAGGAGCAGAATTGTCCCAAGGTGCAGGTGCAGTGTCAGAGTGCGCATACGACGGGCAAGCATGAGCTGACAGACCAGGCCTGGAATGCAGTCACGCTCTTTCTTGCGGGTGTGGACGCGCCCAAGCGCCCGAAGCCTGACAGCGACAAATATATTCAGGGCGAGAAATTATTTCGCGGCGCGGGTTGTGCCGGATGTCATGTCCCCGAGTTGAGAACCGGTAAATTCCCGATGCTCAAGGCAATCGAGGACAAGCAGTTTTATCCCTATACCGATTTGCTGTTGCACGACATGGGCGAGGATCTGGCGGATCACCGGCCTGATTTCAGGGCGGGCGGTCGGGACTGGCGTACGGCGCCTTTGTGGGGTGTGGGCCTGTCGCGGCGGGTCAATGGCAGCATGGACCTGCTGCATGATGGTCGTGCACGCAGCGTAGTGGAAGCCGTCTTGTGGCATGGCGGCGAAGCGAAAAAAGCGCGGGACCAGTTTGCCACTATGAAAAAAGAGGATCGCGAGGCACTCGTCAGCTTCGTGCATGCCCTCTGATCAATAAGCGAGACAGACACACTCATTGGAGGGCGTCTGTCCTTTCTTGACGCGAGGTCCTACGGCGTTGCTTCCAGCGTCGGGGTTTCCTCAGCCGGCTTCGCTTGCACCTGCGGTGTTTCCACTCTCGAGCGAACGTAGGATTTGGTTTGTAGTGAGCTGGCCGTTCTTCTGCCGAGTTCCGTCAAAACAAACACACCCGCCAGCGGGCGTACGTAGCCCGTCCTGATGAGATTGTCGATTTGTTTCTGGCGCTTGCTGAAATCAGTAACCGCCGATTCGGTCTCGATCATATGAACGATGAGTTCAATATCTTCGATCGATAGCACATGCATGGCTGTCTCCGTTGTGTCGTGAACCGCGGGGTTCATCGGCTACCTGCGAGGGCGGCCGTTATCCCTCCAATTTGTCGGGGTTGACATGATTATAGACCTCAAAATTTGTATCGCGCGCAAGAAAATCACGATGTCAATTATTTAATAGCCCGGCTACTTTCGTTATTTTTTTAATATGGCTGTAATTTTTTGATAATAAATAATGCGTTTGATCCAAACCGGGTATTCGTAAATATCGAAGCGGCCACCGAGTCAATTTTTTATACTTCGCTGCGGAGCTTGATGCATAAGCATTCGACAGAAAATTCCTGGAGGCGAAATGAAACCTGGCAGTATCAAGCGCATCGGCATGGTCCAGCGCAAAAAAAGCATGACCCGTGAACAATTCGAGACCCACTGGCTGACCGTGCATGCCGAGCTTTGCAAGAAATTGCCGGGCATGCAGCGTTATTCGGTCAATTTGGTGGCTGCGGCTGACATCGAAAAATTCGGCTTTGATGGTTTTTCCGAATTATGGTTTGCATCCAAAGAAGCCCTTGACGCTGCATTGCAGAGTCCGGAAGGTAAAACGCTGCTGGCTGATCTGCCCAATTTTGTTGAGCATATTCAGCCGATTCTGGTCGAGGAATATCCGATGTTGTGAGGCTTGTTGGCTTGCGGAGCGAGCACTTGCTTCAGGCCTGCCAGACGCCGAAGCCGGCTTCGCGCAGGCGTATGCCCAGATCCACTTCCATGTAGCGCGCATCTTCATAGGGCATGGGGTTGTGTGCTTCGTAGAGCTCGGGCAGAAGATGCAGGCCGAAGGTTTGGACGAATTGGTTGGCCTGTATGCCGGCCTTGTGACGGTCAAAGCGCAGATCCGGATTCAGTCCGGTCATGCCCACGTACACGCAGGGCTTGCCGGGCTGGTAGTCCGGATTGGCTTTTGTGAATTTTCTTTCATAGAGCACATCTTTCGACAGCTCGATCACATACACATAATGTTTTGCCGCGAGCGCCATTCAGTCCCAGGCGTACATCACATTGATGCGTGCGACATACTTCGACACACCGCCAAATACCCGGCATCCCTCATGCAGTACGCTGTGGGGCCCAAAGCCGTGACGAAAGAACAGTGCCGAACCTTTGCGCGGTGTGACATCCACCCAGCCGCGATCCGGACGATACAGACGCGTGCTGCCGCCCTCGACGCCATCCTCCGGGCCGTTCAGATACAGCAGCATCGACAGGCACGATCGCAGTCCCGGCCATTCAACCATGCGCTGACGATCCGGGCTCAGGCCATATCCGGGCCAGTCGCCATCCGTGTGCATGTTGAATACATCGTTGGCATCGTAGCGGTACATGTTGATGCGACGACTGAGTGCTGGAGCCAGTGTGCCGCCGCCGATGGTGGCAGGCAGCAAATGCGCAATGCGATCGAAGACGGTTCCGAGCAGCGGTTCCTCGGCCAGCCAGTGCACGGCTTTGTTCATGCGCATGCCCGGGGGCGTTGAAATGCCGGGTGCTTCGTCGCGATAGCCAAAACGTTCGCTGGCCTCGACGATGGCATCCGCCTCGACGGGTGTAATGACGTCATCAATCATGAAGGCAAGCAGGCCACCCAGTTCAATATCGGTGCGCTGTGGTGACAGCGAAGGTTCATGCGAGAGGATCAGTGGTGCTGCCGGCGTCTCGAAGGCGAAGATCGGCGTCAACGGAATAACGCCACCCATCGGCAGTGAGCCTGGCATGTGAGCTATCTCTACATGCGCTGGCCAGATGGTGGCTTCAGCGAGGACAGTATCCGAATGCATGCAAATTTCCTTTTCTGAAATGAATTACCACTGACCGACATTGGGCATGGAGGCCCAAGGTTCTGCCGGTGCGAGGGCTGCGCCGCTCTGCAAGAGCTCAATGGAGATGTTGTCGGGCGAGCGGACGAAGGCCATGCGACCATCCCGAGGCGGCCGCAGGATTGTTACCCCATGGGCTTGCAGCCGCTCGCAGGCGGCGTAGATATCCTCCACCGCATAGGCGAGGTGGCCGAAGTTACGGGCGCCGCCCAGCGCTTCGGGATCCCAGTTGTAGGTCAGTTCGACCTGGGCATCATGGTCACCCGGCGCGGCCAGATAGATCAGGGTAAAGCGACCGGCAGGGACATCAAACTGGCGCACCACCTCCAGCCCGAGTGCGTCACGATAAAAATGCAGCGAGGCGTCAACATCACTGACGCGGACCATCGTGTGAAGATATTTCATGGCTTAAAAGTCAACGGTAAAACCGCTATTGTAATGATAGCCGGGCCGATCGTATCGTCGGGGCCAGCCGCTCGTCAGGACGCCAGGTAGCGATAGCCGGCTTGCAGGCCACGAATCTCGGCAAGAGGCGCAAAGAAGGGCGGGCCACCGAGCATTTGAAAAGCGATGTCGGTGGGCACCGGGGGGGACGCGATAAAGCCCTGAATTTCGTCGCAGCCCATGAGCTGCAGTATCTGCAGCTGTTCGGTCGTTTCCACGCCCTCTGCCACCAAAGTGAGTCCGAGCGTTTTGCCCATCTGTGTCATGGCCTGACAAAGCAAAATACCCTCGCCACCGGCCGAGAGATTGCGAACAAACGACTGATCAATTTTCAATACATCCACGTTCAGACTTTGGAGTCGCGCCAACGATGAGTAACCGGTACCAAAATCATCAATCATCAGTTCCAGCCCCATGTCGGCCAGCAGACGAAGTTCGTTTTGTATTTCATCGCTGTCACCGATCATCATGGACTCGGTAAGCTCGATGGCAATCTCCGAGGCATGGATACCATGTTTTTGCATTTGCGCGTGAAGCTGGATGCGAAATTCAGATTCTCTCAATTGCCGCGCCGAGACGTTGATGGATACGGGGACGATTTTCTTTCCGGTGTTACGCCAGCGCGCCAAGGTCTCGCAGGTGGTCGCAGCGACCCAGTTACCTACCTCCACAATCAGGTGACTCTCTTCGGCGAGTGGAATGAAGCGTTGCGGCGAGACCAATCCCAGCTCTGGGTGTTGCCAGCGAATCAGTGCCTCAAATCCCACGAGTTCGCCGGTCACGGCGCTGGCACGCGGTTGCAGATAGAGCAGCAATTGTCCGCCCGGAATGGCATGTTGGAGCGCGCTTTCCATGCCCATACGCTCGGATAACTGATCGAGCATCTTGCTGGAGTAGCATGCCACCCTATCCTTGCCGGATCGTTTGGCTTCGTACATGGCGATATCAGAGGCCTGCACCAGACCCTCGGGTGTTGTCGCGTTGTCGGGATAAAAAGCCACGCCAATCGAGGCCCGCGGAGACAGACTGCTATTGGTACTCAGGGTATCGTTATCACGGAGTTTCATGAGCAGATGTCCTGCGACTTCGAGTGCAACATCCGGGCTTTCCAGATCGTTTAACAGAATCATGAATTCATCGCCCCCCAGACGCAGCACATGATCATGTTTGCGTACCGATTGCTGCAGTATTCGAGCCACCACCTTCAGATAGGCATCACCGACTTTGTGCCCCAGCGTGTCGTTGATGGTTTTGAAGTTATCAAGATCGATAAACAAGGCGGCAAATTGGTCGCCATTTTTTTTGGCAGCTTCCATCATGAAGGGCAGTTGCTGATTCATCCAGTGGCGATTGGGCAGGTGAGTCAGCGCATCGGTTAGTGCCAATTGTTTGAGTTGGGTCTCTTTTTCTTTGACCTCGGTGATGTCGCGCAGTGTTACAGCGAGTCCAAGATCGGCACGAACGGCGCGGGCCTGAAACCAGCATTTTTTCTTTGGGCCTTCACGGAAAATAAATACTTCTTTCTCTGCAAATCCATCATTCATCGCATTATGGAAAAATAATTTCGCTGCTGCGAGCGTTTTGCCGCTCAAAATATCGCTCAGTCGCGCCCCGATAAAATTCTCTTTTTCTCTGCCGGACATACGCATCGCCTGTCCATTGCAGTCTTCAATCAGAAAATCTGTCATGCCGCCCTGTTTGTCAAAGCACGGTGAAAACATGTACAGCTCTTCCCGCGATGCATCGACGGCCAGACGAAACGTGCTGGTTATTTTATTTTTATAGTGTAATCGTGAATTGCGTCGTAATTGCAGCCAGCCACCGGTGATGCAAAGAAAAATAATCAAACCGCTGCCTGAGACCTGCAAAAGATTGTACAGATCGCTGGCCTTATTAAATGATCTCAGGATATTACTTTGCCTGACCGCGATGACTGCCTCTATCGGATAGTTATCCAGCTTGAACCAACTGGCATACATCAGATCACCCGTTACACGTACTTCAGCGAAGTTTCGTGCGGCATTGGTGCTACTAAATAATTTGAGATCATCTCGTGAAAATCTATAGCCTATGTCGTGTCGGATCAGGGTATCGCCATCTGTGTATTTGACACCAATGACATCACCATTGGCGAGTCCGATAACGTCACCAAGCACAGTGAACTTCTCTTGTGGCATGCTCAGTGTGATGACACCGGCAAACTGCCCATACGCGTCACTGATACGACGAGAAAATCGAACGACTTGTTTGCCCGCGAGGCTGCCCACACCCGGTTCGGGTGGATTGATGGTCAGTTCAGCGGCGCTTGATGCGCGATGGTTCTGAAAAAACCGGGCAGCCGCAACCGATGTGCCAATGGGCGTGGACTTGGGTGCACTGCGCACGAGGCCATTTTGATCGATCAGCAAAGGATGGAACCAGTCATAAGACGGCAACTCTTGAAAGATCTGATCCGTGGCGTTGTTTTTACCGGCGCTGACGACGCGGGCCATAATCAGAGACATCTGATCGATTTTCTCGATGGAGCTTTGCAACTGTTTCGCGTAACTTTTGGTTAGGTCAGCCACGCGTCGCCTTGCCTCGACTTCTGCCTGAGTCTGTGCTGCCAAACGCTCGAGATGCGCCGCCATCCAAAGGAACGAGAGGGAAACCAGCGCTACCAAACCCCATATGAGCAGAGCTCTTCGCCACTGAGGTGTGTTGTTATCGCTCGTGTCAGGTGAGCTGCGCATGAAAAGTGACTTCTGGTTAAAGAAGATTATCTTTTCATGGTTGATGCCCTCTGCACAAGAGAATATTTGATGACAAATGAATAAGTGGATGCAAACGGAGAGCCGCGGTCATGCACTTTTTGTAACGGAGATGATTCCGGCGATGTCGGCAGCCTGTTTCCTGAGCCACTCAGATCGTCATGCCGCCATCGATGGAGTAAATATTGCCTGTGCTGAAGGCTGAGTCGTCCGAGGCAAGAAATACCGCAACGGGTGCGATTTCCTCGGCTTTGGCCAAGCGCCCCATCGGCTGTCTGGCAATGAATTGTTGGCGAGCTTCGACAGGATCCTCATAGGCATTGATGCGATCCTGAAGTGAGGGCGTGTCGACGGTGCCCGGGCAGACGGCATTGCAGCGGATGCCTTTGCCGACGTAATCTGCAGCGACTGCTTTCGTCAGTCCAATCACCGCGGCTTTGCTGGCGCCGTAGACAAAACGGTTCGGCAGACCTTTGACGCTGGAGACTACGCTGGCCATATTGATGATGCTGCCACCCCCATGCGCCAGCATGTTGGGCAGCACGGCCTGGATCATCCAGAATTGCGAGCGCACATTGAAATCAAAGGCGAAGCACCAATCTGCATCACTGGCTTCGAGAACATTACCTGCGTGTACATAGCCCGCGCAATTGAAGAGCACATCAATGCGACCCAGTTGGTGAACGACGCTATGGACGGCTTCTTTATCCATCACGTCCAGCAGGGCAGTTTGAATATTCGGCAGCCCGTCAAAGCGCGACAGCAATGCGCCATTGATATCCGTTGCAAGAACGCTGGCGCCCTCAGCCGCCATGGCAAGGGCGCTGGCATAACCGATCCCCTGACCGGCAGCAGTGATCAGCGCAGTTTTTCCTTGAAGTCTCATTATTTTTTCTGCTTTAACGTTGGGGTTTTATTCTTTCTTGGTACTGGCATTCAGTGCCGCGATCTGAAAATTCTGCATGCGCTGCTCCGCGACCGAGTACCACTTGTTCTGCTGATCCTGAAAATTCGTGTAGTGCTCGTAGATTTTTTTGAAGTTGGCATTTTTCGAGGCTTCCTCTGCCATCACTTCTTTTGCCGCTTTCAGGCTCGCTTTCATCACATCCATCGGGAAGGGACGAAGCTTGACGCCGCGCTTGATCAACCGCGCCAGTGCCTGCGGATTGCGCACGTCGTATTTGGCCTGCACCATGACATGTGCCTCATAGGAGGCCGCAGTCAGGGCTGCGCGGTAAAGCTGGGGCAAGGCACTCCATTGCTTGGTACCGATGATCAGCGATAGATGCGAGCCGGTTTCCCACCAACCCGGCGTGTAGTAGTAAGGTGCAACGCGGTCGAAGCCCAGCTTTTCATCGTCGTAGGGGCCGACAAATTCGGCGGCATCAATCGTGCCTTTTTCCAGCGAGGGGTAGATGTCGCCAGCAGGAATCTGCTGTGGCACGACGCCCAGCTTTTGCAGTATGCGGCCACCAAATCCACCCACGCGCATTTTCAGGCCGACCATGTCTTCCAGGCTCTTGATCTCCTTGCGGAACCAGCCACCCATTTGACAGCCTGTGTTACCGCAAGGCAGAGTGGTAATGCCATAGCCCTTCAGGAATTCCATGAAGATTTCCCGGCCACCGCCTGCGGTGTACCAGGCGGTCTGCTGGCGCGAGCTCATGCCGAAAGGGCCGCAGGTATCGAAGGTAAAGGTTGGGTCCTTGCCAAAATAAATATAGAGCGGTGTGTGGCCCATTTCGATGGTGCCGTTTTGTACCGCATCGAGCACCTGAAAGGCTGGCACGAGTTCGCCCGCTGGAAAGGCGCGTATCGTGAATTTACCCTGAGTCAGTTCAGACACCCGCTGAGTAAAAAACTCGGCACCGCCAAACAGCGTGTCGAGCGATTTGGGAAAGCTCGAAGCCATGCGCCAGGTCAGGGTGGGCAGTGTCTCTGCGGTTGCGGATGTGGCGAGTGCGGCGGCGGCGGCGCCACCGGCAGCCTGAATGAATTTACGTCGTTCCATCATGGTCTCCTTTTATTATTTTGGGTCTTGTTCTGTCTTGTGGAAGCGCCAGCGAGCCGCCGATAAAACACAGCCAGACGTTTTTTTGGCTGCAAAAATGCCAACAAGCCTTTGATTACTCCAGCCTCCGCGTCGCACCGCTGCACTGGCGCGCCATGAAACGCTGTTTTACTCAACGTCGCCTGATTTTTCTTCCAAAAGCGTCTTGAGCACTGCTGCATCATCCAGCGAATCATAACCGCTGGCCAGTGTGGCTTTGAAAATTTCCAGCGCGTAAGCGGCCAGCGGCGTTTCCTGACCCGCTTGGGCGGCCATGGCCACGCCCAGTGCGACGTCCTTGGTCAGGATATGCGCATGCGCCCGGGGTGCGTAATCATTGGCCAGCGCGCGTGTCATGCGATCTTCCAGCATCATGGACTGGCCGCTGGAGGCGCTCATGAGCGCCAGCAGTGTGTGCTGGTCTAGGCCGAGTCGCGTGCCCAGCGCGATAACCTCGGCGGCTGCCACCAGATTGATGCCAGCGAGGAGGTTGTTGACCAGCTTGTATCTCGCGCCATCGCCGATGCGAGTACCCAGACGAAAAATTTTGTTCGACAGGGCATCAAGAACGGCCTGATGGCGCGCGATGACTTCATCGGCGCCGGCCAGCATGATGCTCATGGTTCCCGCCTCGGCACGCACGGGACCGCCTGAGATGGGCGCATCAATGACCGTGAGGCTCAGGCTTGTCAATCGCTCTGCAATCGCCAGCGTGTCTTCCGGCGCAATGGTCGGGCACAACATGACTGTTTTTCCCTTGCAAGGCACGCGGGTAACGCCTGTTTCGCCAAACAGAACCTGATCAAGCTGTTTGGCGTTGACGACCACGACGATGATCAGGTTCGTTTGTTGCGCAAGCTCGGCAGGACTGGCGCAAACGTCGATACCAGCCGTACTGGCTGCCTGCATCGCCTCGGGGCGGATGTCGTGCGCGCAGACCTGCAGGCCTTTGCGGTGGAGATTCAGCGCCATGGCCATGCCCATGGATCCGATGCCAATCAGACCTGCGTTCATTTTTTTGTGTTGTGGCTGGTTGAGAAGTGGCAGCGTGGCTGCCTTCAGGCGGCAGTATACGTGCGGGCGTGGCGGGAAGGTCGAAAACACAAAGGCCCGGGAGGTCGAAAACACAAAGGCTGGCTGCAGCCCAGCGATTGAGACCGCATGTACCGAATTGATGGGTTGCGTGTAGAGGTGCAAACAACAAGCTGCGAGCGTCGTTGCTTCGGCTTGCCGGACAAAATGTAACTTTTGCGACGGTTGCCCTCGAGGATGCTCAAGGGCGCCGATGCCTTTCCCGTTGCCGAGGCGTGCGGCAGGCTGAACGACATCCCTGCCCCACCCTCAACGGCGATATGTTGTTTGAGCAGCCTGGTGTGGTGACAGGCTCAGCGCCAGCGCCCCGGGAAGCCGTGGTCATGATGTCGGTGCCCGCGCCCTTGACCATGGTTGTGACCATCATGGCCGGCTCGACCCCAGTGAAAATTGATGGGAGGCAGGCCGTACACCGGGGGGCTGTAATACACCGGGGGACGGTAAGCAGGCGCAACCACCACCGGTGGGTAGATTCTTGTCTGCGGCAGTGCCTGCACAATCACGGGCGGCGGCGCTGGCGTCGCATACACCTGCGTATCGACGTTGGCAGGTGTCACCTGGATGCTGAGCTGGGATCCGGGGTCGTTATTCATCTGGGTGGTGTACTGGCGACCAGCGTATTCATACACCACGTTGTAGCCCACTACGCGGTTTTCAACGCTGATTTGTTGGGTGCAAGTGTTCGCGGTTCTGGCGACTGGGGCGGGCTCGGCTTCGAGCTGATCCCCCAGAATTGCACCGCCGATGACGCCGATCGCGGTAGCGACGTCTCTTCCCGAGCCGCCGCCCACCTGATTGCCGAGGACGCCGCCGGCCAGCGCACCCATGACAGCGCCGGCACCGGATCGGGGTTGTTGCACCAGTATCTGGGTTTCGCTGCAGACCTGACGCGGTACCGTGACTTGCTGAACGATCGGTGTGCTGGAAACGACGCGAGCCATCTCCTGAGATTGCGCAGGCAACCATGCGGCTAGCAGCGCGAGCGGTATGAGTGTCTTCACTGGATTTTTCATTGCCCCTCCCTGGGAT
>JAJTGC010000024.1 GCA_021298975.1 Oxalobacteraceae bacterium | reverse complement strand
GCCCCCGGATTTTCTGGCTGTAGAGGTGGACGGCGGTTGCGGTTGCGCTACCGATGGCGCCGTGCTGGTGGTCTTGTCGGTCGATTGCACCGTGCTCCTCTTCTCTGGGGACCGCTTTCGAACGACCGGTGCTCCACGATCGGATTCGCTTGATTCGGACAAATCAATTGTGGCGCAAGCACTGAACAGCGTCGTCGCAAAAAGCAGAAATCCCATGCCACGCCCGCACGAGCAGAAAAGATGGCTGAGGCGGAGCGCTCGGTGCACGTGCAAATCAGGTCTGAACCAGTTTGCGGTGCCGCTGAATACTCATCAGCGTACCGATACCCAGGCTGAGGGTGACAAAGGCCGTGCCGCCATAGCTCACGAAGGGCAGCGGTACACCGACTACCGGCAAAATGCCGCTGACCATACCCATATTCACAAAGACATAGGTAAATATCGACAGGGTCAAAGCACCCGCCAGCAGGCGAGCAAACAATGTGGGCGCGTTCGCTGCAATGATCAGGCCGCGACCAATCAGCAGCAGGTACAGCACGAGCAAGACACCATTGCCCAACAATCCGAATTCTTCGGAAAACACCGCAAAGATGAAGTCGGTTGTACGTTCAGGAATGAATTCCAGGTGAGACTGCGTACCATTGAGCCACCCCTTGCCAATCAGTCCGCCCGAACCGATCGCAATGGTGGACTGAATAATGTGAAAACCTTTACCCAAGGGATCCGAAGTAGGATCAAGCAGCGTCATGATTCGGTTACGCTGGTAATCATGCATGAGCGTCCAGACCAGCGGCAAACTGGCGAGGCCCGCGATGATCAAACCAATGATCAGGCGCCAGGACAAGCCCGCAAGAAAGATCACGAAAAATCCTGCCGAGGTCACCAGCAAGGAGGTGCCCAGATCAGGCTGACGCAGAATCAGGCCTACCGGAATAGCGAGAAGAATGCCGGCAAAAAGAAAATCGCGCCAGCGAATCATGCCTTCGCGTTTCTGAAAGTACCAGGCCAGCATCAAGGGCAATGCCAGCTTCATGATCTCCGAAGGCTGAATAATGAAGCCGATGTTGATCCAGCGACGCGCGCCGTTTTTGATCAATCCGAACATGGCAACTGCGACCAGCAAAAAAGCGACGCCGAACCTGATTGATCACCTGAAACCGGCTGTTATCCAGGAATGAGATCAATTGGCTCTCCCGGGCAAGGTCGTGGTGGCTGGCGCCGCCGGTGCAGGCTTGGGTGCCGGCGTCACCCCAGCCGATCCAGACTTGGGCACCGGAGTCACCTCAGCCGATGCAGGCTTGGATGCCGGAGTCACCCCAGCCGATGCAGGCTTGGGTGCCGGAGTCACTTCAGCCGATGCAGGCTTGGGTACCGGAGTCACCCCAGCCGATGCAGGCTTGGGTGCCTGAGTCACCTCAGCCGATCCAGGCTTGGGTGCCTGAGTCACTTCAGCCGGCGCTGCATCTTTGGCTTTGGGCTTGGGCGGCGGCTCATCCGGCCGCTTTCCTGTCAGATAGTAATCAATCGCCATACGCGCAATGGGCGCCGCGGCTGCAGCGCCAAAACCTGCATTTTCCACAATCACCGCCAATGCAATCTTGGGCTTGTCTGCCGGCGCAAACGCAATATACAGCGAGTGATCACGCAGTCTTTCCGTAATTTTGCTGGCGTCGTATTTCACGTTCTTGCTCATTGCTGCCGCCTGAGCCGTGCCCGTTTTACCGCCTGAGCTGTAGGGTGCGTTCGCGAACGATCTTGCCGATGTACCCTCTTTGGTGACACCGATCATTGCCTGCTTGATGATCTCGATGTTTTCCGGTTTGAGAGGGATGCGATAGCTTTCCTTGGGCACGGTCAGTTTTGTGGCTTTGGTCGTACCATCCTCGATCATTTTGACCAGATGCGGTTTCATCACAACGCCGCGATTGCTGAGGTTGGCCACTGCATGCGCAAGCTGCAGTGGCGTGAAGGAGTTATAGCCCTGCCCGATACCAACGGAAATCGTTTCACCCGCATACCACTTCTGCAGCTCGGGGCGCTTGTACGCGTTGCGCTTCCACTCCTGCGATGGCAACACCCCGCGGCGCTCATTTTCCAGATCAATGCCCGTGAGCTGGCCAAAACCGAAAGGCTTCATGAAATCATGAATGGCATCGATGCCCAGATCATTGGCCAGTACGTAGTAGTAGGTATTGCAGGACTGAACAATGGACTTGTACATGTCAACGCGACCATGTCCGCCTTCTTTGTCATCGCGGAAGCGATTGTTGCCGAACATGAAGTAGCCAGGGTCGAAAATCGCAAACTCCGGCGTACGCTTGCCCAATTCGAGCGACGCTAAAGCCATATAGGGTTTGAAGGTCGAGCCGGGTGGATAGCTTCCGATCAAGGGGCGATTGAGCAGGGGCTTGTCGAGCGAGGTGTTGAGCTCCTCCCAGCTTTTCGCATCAATCCCCTCGACAAACAAGTTCGGATCATACGTCGGCATCGAGATGTAGGCGAGAATATCGCCTGTCTCGGGTTCAATCGCCACCAAAGCACCACGGCGATCGCCAAAAGCTTTTTCCACAATTTTCTGCAACTCGATATCGACGGACAAAATCAGGTTGTTGCCAGGCGTCGGCGCTGTGCGTGACAGGGTGCGATTGGCGCGTCCACCGGCTGATACCTCGATCTCGTCATAGCCGGTAATGCCGTGCAGATGTTTCTCGTAACTCTTTTCTATGCCTTCTTTGCCAATGTATTCGGTACCCCGGTAGTTGGCAGCATCTTCACTCGCCTCGAGGCGCTCCGCTTCTTTCTTGTTGACGCGACCAATGTAACCAATCATGTGCGAAGCGGTCTGACCCAAAGGGTACTGACGAAACAAACGCGCCTGAATATCAACCCCGGGAAAGCGGTAACGCTGAGCTGAAAAACGAGCGACCTCCTCATCGGTGAGGCGGGTTCGGATGGGCAGGCTTTCAAAGGTTTTGGATTCTTCCATCAGGCGACGAAAGCGCTTTCGATCCTTGGGCTGAATATCCACTAGCTGCGCAAGCTCATCGATAACGACATCAAGATGGCGATCAATCTTGGCCGGTGTAATTTCCAATGTGTAGGCAGAGTAGTTACGTGCCAGCACAACACCGTTACGGTCAACGATCAAGCCGCGGTTGGGCACCGCAGGCACGACTGAGATACGGTTGCTTTCCGCGCGCTCTGCGTATTCAGTGTGCCGCACTGCCTGCAGCCATAAAAACCGCAGCATCAAAAGCCCAAAGCAGACGAAAACCACCAAACCGGCTACCGACAGACGCAATCTGAATAGCTGCAGCTCGCGTTCAGTGTCTTTAATTTCAGTCATGGGGCCAGGCTGAATTCAACGGGTCGAACAAGATTGGACGGAGGCGACGGGGCAATCATCAGATCGGCCGCGTTTCATCGCGATCGACTGCCCGCCGCTGCGGCGCCAGCAGCAACCAGCAGACAACAGGCCAGATGAGGGTCGCCACGATGCTCTGGGCAAAATACAACCAGCCGGGCAGATTGCCAGTGACAGCCAGCTGAATCAGCATCTGCACGATCTGCATCACAATCAGCAGCGGCAGCACATGCAGCGCTTGTACCGAGGGTCTGAACCACAGCACGCGACGATGGATGGTGATCGCAAAGTAAGAGAGCAGGGTATAAGCCAGTGCATTTTCACCCAGCAGCGATGCACTGTGCACATCCATCACCAGCCCCATCAGGAATGCAATACCAATGCCCACCTTGCGCGGCTGGTAAATACTCCAGAAGACGAGCGTCAACGCGACGAAATCGGGTACCCAACCCCAGGCGCCCCAAGGGAAGAGATTCATGAAAAATGCCGCCAACAAACTGAATGCGATGAACGCAGGATTGACCGGCAGAAGAATATGGTCACGATCGATCATTGTGTCTCCGTTACCTCTTTGCGTGCGCGCCTGTTACGAAATTCGGGTTGCAGTGAATCGTCGGCAGCCGGGGGGGGTGGCTGAACATTTTCTGCGAGAAGTATCAGTACTTGTCGGTGGCGGGAAACACCAGCGCTGGGCTGACACAAGATGCGCGCAAAAGCATCCGAGGTCTGCGTATCAACACTGACCACAGTCGCCACCGACAAGCCGGAAGGGTAAACTCCATCGATGCCCGACGTCGACAGCACATCGCCTTTGCGAATGTCAGCGTTGGATGCCATAAAACGCAATTCAAGCACCCCAGACTGACCACGGCCATAGGCAACACTGCGCACGCCGCTGCGCAACACCTGAACAGGTATCGCCTGATCTTTATCGGTCAGCAGCGTCACCTCGGAGGTAAACGGGAACACGCGGGTGACTTGACCGATCACACCCAGATCATCAATGACGGGCTGTCCCGGACGAATCCCATGCGACTGTCCGCGATCGAGAATGATTTTGCGCGAAAAAGGATCGCGCGCATCGTACAGAATCTCGCTCATCAACGTTTTGATCTGCACGCGATCAGACGCATCGAGCAACTTGCGCAAATGCGTGTTTTCGGCAAGCAGCTGGGCATTCTGCTGCAACTGCTGTGAGTTCAACACCTGTTGCTCACGCATGCGGGTGGTCTCGTTTTGCAGCTGCGTTATCGAAACGAAATAATCGGTCACAGCGAAAAATGCGTCACGCGGCAGCATCGCAACGATTTGCAGCGGATACAGCGCAGTACCGATGGTCTGGCGCATCACACCGAGCGTTCGCAATCGCGAATCGGCCATGAGCAGGGCAACAGCGATCAACGCAAAGAAAAGCATCTTCGCACGTGCCGAAGCACCTTGCTTGAAGAGTGGCGGCGGACTGTATTCCATCAAGGTGAGACTTTAATGCCGTGGGAATGGAAAAGCTGCGGGCGCAGCGCAGAGGCTGCCGCCCGCACATACAAAATCATGCCTCGCAGTGACGGCTGTCCGCATATGGGTGGCGGGCAGCGGTCACTCATGCGCACTGAATTATTCGTAGGAGAACAGAGAACCCAGCTTGTCCATGCGTTCCAGTGCCATCCCTGAGCCGCGCACGACGCAAGTCAGCGGGTCATCGGCCACAAGCACGGGCAGACCGGTTTCTTCCATCAGCAGACGATCCAGATCGCGCAACAACGCACCACCACCCGTCAGCATCATGCCCTTCTCGGCGATGTCGGCGCCCAACTCGGGCGGCGTCTGCTCAAGCGCATTTTTTACGGCAGAGACGATGTTATTGAGTGGATCAGTCAGTGCCTCGAGCACTTCATTGCTTGAAATGGTGAATGAGCGCGGAATACCCTCCGAGAGGTTGCGTCCCTTGACTTCCATTTCGCGCACCTCGGTGCCCGGGAAAGCCGAGCCGATCTGCTTCTTGATGGCCTCTGCCGTCTGTTCGCCGATCAGCATGCCGTAGTTGCGGCGAATGTAGTTCACGATGGCTTCATCGAATTTGTCGCCGCCAACGCGCACGGAGCCTTTGTAGACCATGCCACCGAGCGAAATGATGCCCACTTCGGTCGTGCCACCACCGATATCAACCACCATCGAGCCGGTTGCCTCCGACACAGGGAGACCTGCACCAATGGCCGCGGCCATTGGTTCTTCAATCAGAAACACCTGGGATGCGCCGGCACCGAGCGCAGACTCGCGGATCGCGCGACGCTCAACCTGGGTCGAACCACAGGGAACACAAATGATGATGCGCGGTGAAGGCTTGAAGAGCTTGGTGTCATGCACCATGCGAATGAATTGCTTGAGCATTTGCTCAGTGACCGTGAAGTCGGCAATCACGCCGTCTTTCATGGGGCGAATGGCTTCGATATTGCCGGGCACCTTGCCCAGCATCTGCTTTGCTTCCTTACCGACGGCCTGAATGTTTTTCTTGGCATTGGGCCCACCCTGCTGTCGGATTGCGACGACGGATGGCTCATCAAGCACGATACCCAGACCGCGGACGTAAATCAGGGTGTTGGCGGTGCCGAGGTCAATTGCCAGATCGTTTGAAAAATAACTGCGAAGGAATGCAAACATGAAATCTTGTCCTCAAGCGCCAGAACGGGATTCGTCCGAGCGAAAAAATTGCGGAAATGGGCCGAGATTGTGCGCCGCACTAAGCACAGCGCTTACGGCCATTAACCCGACATTCTACCTTATAATCCTTGGTGAATTGGCTGGCAGAAACGCGAAAAATTCGCTGTTCTGCGGCTTTCTCCGGCGAAAACGCATGCGTTGTGTTGTTTGCCATTTTTAGAACCCTTGACCCTGATGCGCCATCCGGCGACCCCTCCATGTCCTTGTCCCTCACCGATATTGCGCGCCTGTCCAAATTGGCGCAGCTCGATCTCGACGGTCAGCAAGCCGCCGATGCGCTGGACAAACTCAACAGCATTTTCGCGCTGGTCGAGCAAATGAAATCGGTCGACACCACGGGTGTCGAACCGCTGTCTCATCCTATTGCAGCATGGCAAAACGACCTTGCCTTGCGTCTGCGCGATGATGAAGTCAGCGAAACCAATCAGCGTGATGCCTACCAAAAGCCAGCACCCCTGACTCAGGATGGGCTGTATCTGGTGCCAAAGGTCATTGAATAAGACCGCTTTTCGCCTCTTTTTATCGCCGCCTCTCCGACTACATCGCACCGCCGACTCATGCCTAATCAGACACTTACAGCACTGTCCACGCAACTCAAGAGCGGCGCGATCTCAGCAACCGAGCTCGCCAGCGACTACTTGGCCCGCATCGCCGCCAGCGACCTGAACGCTTTCATCAGCGTGGACCCCGAGTTGACACTGGCACAAGCAAAGACCGCTGACGCGCGCATCGCCAGCGGCACTGCCACTGCACTGACCGGGTTGCCTATTGCGCACAAAGATATTTTCGTGACCGAGGGCTGGACATCGACCGCCGGCTCGAAGATGCTCTCCCGCTACACCAGCCCATTTGATGCAACAGTGGTGAAACAGTTCCGCACAGCAGGCATGGTCACCCTCGGTAAATTGAATTGTGATGAATTTGCCATGGGTTCATCGAATGAAAATTCTTTTTTCGGTGCCGTCAAGAACCCTTGGGACAAAACGGCTGTACCCGGCGGATCCTCGGGTGGTTCGGCCGCCGCAGTCGCCGGCGGTCTGACACCTGCCGCCACCGGTACTGATACCGGCGGCTCCATCCGTCAACCCGCAGCACTGTGCGGCATCACCGGCATCAAACCGACCTATGGTCGCGTCTCGCGCTACGGGATGATTGCCTTCGCCTCTTCGCTGGATCAGGGCGGCCCGATGGCCTGGACTGCCGAAGATTGCGGCCTGCTGCTCAATGCGATGAGCGGTTTTGATCCACGTGACTCGACGTCGATCGAGCGCGCACCGGAAGATTTCACGCGTGTGCTTGGTGAAAGCATCAAAGGCGTCAAAATCGGTGTACCCAAAGAATATTTTGGCGAAGGGCTGGCCAGTGATGTCGAGCAAGCGATACGCCATGCGCTGAAAGAGTACGAGAAGCTGGGCGCAACGCTGGTTGATATTTCGCTACCCAAGACATCGCTGTCCATCCCGGTGTACTACGTGATCGCACCGGCCGAAGCGTCCTCGAATTTATCCCGCTTTGATGGTGTGCGTTATGGTCATCGTGCCAAAGAGTACACCGACCTCAGCGACATGTACCGCAAAACCCGCTCCGAAGGTTTTGGGGATGAAGTCAAGCGCCGTATTCTGATTGGCGCTTACGTCCTGTCCCATGGCTACTACGACGCTTACTACCTGCAGGCACAAAAAATTCGCCGTCTGATTGCACAGGATTTTCAGCAAGCGTTTACCCAATGCGACGTGATCATGGGTCCGGTGGCGCCTACGGTTGCCTGGGATCTGGGATCCAAAGTCAATGACCCGGTTGCCAACTATCTCGCCGATATTTATACCTTGTCCACCAGTCTTGCTGGCTTGCCGGGCATGTCGATTCCGGTGGGTTTCGGACAAGGTGCCAAAAATGCGAATCGCCCGGTGGGTATGCAATTGATCGGCAATTATTTCGGCGAAGCGAAACTCCTCAATATTGCGCATCAGTTTCAACTGGCGACAGACTGGCATCAGCGCCGGCCAGCACAGAACACCTAATTCGTACAGAACACGCAAAACGCTTAGCAGCCAAAGGACACATCATGCAATGGGAAGTGGTGATCGGGCTGGAAACCCACACGCAGCTCACAACAGCCTCCAAGATTTTCAGTGGCGCACCGATCGCCTTCGGTGCAGCGCCCAACACGCAAGCCTGCCCGGTGGACCTGGCTCTGCCCGGCGTACTGCCGGTATTGAATCGCGGTGCGGTAGAGCGTGCGATTCAGTTCGGTCTGGCAATCGGTGCGACGATTGCATCCAGCTCTGTGTTTGCTCGGAAAAATTATTTTTATCCCGATCTGCCGAAGGGCTATCAGATCAGTCAGTTTGAAATTCCGGTGGTTCAAGGTGGCAGTTTGTCTTTCTTCGTTGAGAAAGATGGCAAGCCGGAACTGAAAACCGTGAACCTGACCCGCGCACACCTGGAAGAAGATGCGGGCAAGTCACTGCACGAGGACTATCACGGCATGACCGGCATTGACCTCAACCGCGCCGGCACGCCCTTGCTGGAAATCGTCACCGAACCTGAAATGCGCAGCGCAGCCGAAGCGGTCGCCTATGCCAAGGCATTGCACTCGCTCGTGATGTGGTTGGGTATCTGCGACGGCAACATGCAGGAAGGCTCATTCCGCTGTGACGCTAACGTGTCGGTGCGCCCTGTCGGACAACAAGAATTTGGCACACGCTGCGAAATCAAGAATCTGAATTCCTTCCGCTTTCTGGAAGAAGCGATCAATTACGAAGTGCGCCGCCAAATCGAATTGATCGAAGACGGCGGCCGCGTGGTGCAGGAAACACGTCTGTATGACCCGGACAAAAAAGAAACCCGCTCCATGCGCAGCAAGGAAGATGCGATGGATTATCGCTACTTCCCTGACCCGGATCTGCCACCGCTGGTGATTGGCCAGGACTGGATCGCCCGCGTCAAAGCTTCATTGCCCGAACTGCCGGGTGCCATGCGCGAACGCTTCGTGCAAGGTTTTGGCTTGTCCGACTATGACGCAATGGTGCTCACCCAATCGAAAGCCATGGCCGCTTATTTCGAAGCCGTTGTGACCGCCGCTGGCAAAGAGCAGGCCAAACCTGCGGCAAACTGGATGATGGGCGATGTCGCATCAACGCTGAATCGCGAGGGTATCGACATCAGCGAATCGCCAGTCAGTGCGGCGCAGTTATCGCTACTATTGCAGCGCATTGCCGATGGCACGATCTCGAACAAAATCGCGAAGGAAGTGTTTGCTGCGATGTGGGAAGCGAAGTCGTCGTCAGCCACACTGGCTGATGAGATCATCGAATCCAAGGGATTGAAACAAATCTCCGACACTGGTGCGTTGGAAAAGATCGTCGATGACGTACTGGCTGCCAATGCCAAGTCGGTCGAGGAGTACCGAGCAGGTAAAGAAAAAGCGTTCAATGCGCTGATTGGTCAGGCAATGAAAGCGACCCAGGGCAAGGCCAATCCGGCGCAGCTTACTGAATTGCTGAAGCAGAAGCTGGGCTAATTTTTCGAACACATAGAAGCCCAGCCGCGGCCTGATTCGAGGAATTTAGATATCCTCAGGCAGCCCCATAGCGTTCACGATACGCCTCGACAGGCCCCTTGAATTTCGCCAACTCAGCGCTCGCACCCGGGCCGGACAGATAAGCAAACAAATCATTCAAATTCGCAATCGGCAATACCGGCATACCGAAACTCTGCTCGACCTCCTGCACCGCGGACAGCTGCGACAGTGCGCCTTCGGCGCCACTCTTTTCCATACGATCCAAGGCAATCAGCACCGCGCATGGCGTTGCACCTTGTGCGCGAATCATTTCCACCGACTCGCGTACCGAAGTACCCGCGGAGATGACATCATCAATGATGACCACGCGGCCTTCAAGCTTTGCGCCGACGATGGTGCCGCCTTCGCCATGATCCTTTGCTTCCTTGCGGTTGTAGGCAAAAGGCAGGTTATGGCCTTTGGATGCGAGCGCCACTGCGGTTGCCGAGGCTAGGGTAATGCCCTTGTAGGCTGGACCAAACAGCATATCGAAACCCACGCCCGAATCCAGCAGGGTCTGCGCGTAAAAGTTGGCGAGCTGTCCTAGCCGATCACCGTCATTGAATAGGCCGGCATTGAAAAAATACGGCGACAGACGGCCTGCCTTGGTCGTGAATTCGCCGAAGCGCAGCACGCCGGCGTTGACGGAAAATTCGATGAACTGCTGGCGCAAGTTGTTCACTCAATAACCCTGAAAATGGATGTTTACGTTGATATTTTAACGCGGGGACCATGCCTGTCCTGATCGGTTATGCTTGCCATCAAATCGCAAGACTCTTCCCAAGACATCAACATGAAAATCATCTCAGCCAATCTCAACGGCATACGCTCTGCCGCCAAAAAGAATTTTTTCGAATGGATGCGCTTGCAAGAAGCGGATTTCATCTGTGTGCAAGAACTCAAGGCACAGGAAGCCGACATGACGGAAGCTTTCCTTTCGCCCCACGGCTATCACGGCCACTTTCATTACGCCGAGAAGAAAGGCTATTCGGGTACTGGCGTCTATTCACGACACAAGCCTGATTCAATCACGACGGGTTTCGGTAATGCGGAATTCGACGCCGAGGGCCGCTACACCCAAGTCGATATCGGCAAGCTATCGGTGATTTCACTTTACTGCCCATCGGGTTCATCGAGTGACGAACGTCAGCAGGCAAAGTTTCGTTTTATGGATGCCTTCATGCCGCATCTGGTTGCGCTGCAACAGTCCGGCCGCGAAGTCGTGATTTGCGGTGACTGGAACATCGCGCACAAGGAAATCGATCTGAAGAACTGGAAGAGCAACCAGAAGAATTCCGGCTTCCTGCCCGAGGAGCGCGCGTGGATGACGAGCCTGCTTGATGACGCCGGCTGGCGCGACGTGTACCGACTACTGCACCCCGACACCACGGGCGAGGCCTACACCTGGTGGAGCAACCGAGGGCAAGCCTGGGCGAACAATGTGGGATGGCGTATCGATTATCACGTGGCCACGCCGAGCATTGCTGCTGCGGCCAAGAGCGCGGCTGTATACAAGGATGAACGGTTTTCAGATCATGCGCCGCTGACGATCAGTTATGACTTCTCAGTTTGAATATCCTCTCCCGCCAGAATGATTGGCGAGGCGCTTCGCTGAACCCGGTTCGACTGAACGACTTTTTAACCAGAAATACGGCCGACATTTGTACCCATTCGCGACCTAATAGAATACATTTTCTTTTCAAAATGGTATTTTAATAAGTACATACCATGATATATACTCACGTTTTCATCAGTGAGCACATGGCCAAAGGAGCTCGAACATGAAAGCCAAGATCTTTCAGACCGGACGAAGCCAGGCTGTGCGTCTGCCTAAAGAATTCCGCTTCGAGGGCAGCGAGGTTTACATTCGCCGGGACCCCAAAACCGGCGATGTGGTGCTATCACGCAAGCCGGATTCCTGGGACGAACTGTTCTCGATCGACACGCTATCCGCCGTGCCTGCCGACTTCATGAGTGCAGACGATCGCCAGCAAGGCACTCATGATCGCGATCCGTTTGCAAATGTGGCGCCGTAATGCTTTACATGCTGGATACAAATATCGCCAGTCATGTGATTCGTGGTGATCTGCCAGCTATCAGACAAAAAATAATGATAGTCCCGATAGAAACCCTAGTGATTTCATCAGTCACGGAAGCAGAGCTGCGCTACAGCGTCGCGAAGCGCGGCCACCCCAAAGCGCTGACTCATGCAGTTCAGTTGTTCCTTGAACGAGTAGAGACACTGCCCTGGTCTTCTGACGTCGCAATAATCTACGCAGACCTCCGTGCAAGAACAGAGAAGGCTGGCAGTCCTCTCGCCGCATTGGACATGATGATCGCCGCTCACGCAAAAGCAGCTGATGCGGTTCTGGTTACTCGCGACAAAGCTTTTAAGGGTAAGGCACTCGAATTGATACTGGAAGACTGGTCTCTAGACTCACACCAAGAAACATCATGAGCGTCATCTAGACAACTTATCCATTCATCCAAAAAACCAGTAACACACACCAATCGACGCCACCACCCCCGCCAGATCTGCCAACAACGCACATCCCACCGCATGACGTACGCGCTGTATGCCTACCGAACCGAAGTACACCGCCAGTACATAAAACGTGGTCTCCGTGCTGCCCTGCATGGTGGCAGCCAGCAGCGCGGGGAAGCTGTCCACACCGTGAGTACTCATGGTCTCAATCAGCATCGCGCGCGCGGCGCTGCCTGAAAATGGTTTGACCAGTGCTGTCGGCAAGGCATCAACAAAACGTACATCCCAGCCAGCCCAAAGCACTGCGTCACGAATCAACGCCAGCAAGATATCGAGCGCACCCGAAGCACGTAACACGCCCACCGCGCACAACATCGCAACAAGATAAGGCAACAGATTTTTGGCGACATCAAAGCCTTCACGCGCGCCCTCAACGAATGCTTCATAGACCGCCACCTTGCGCAGCGCACCGGCCAGCAAAAACACCAGAATGAGACCGAACAGCACCACATTGCCGAGCGCTGATGAGAGACTAGCCAAGGCGACCGATGAGAGTGTCGACAACAGTGCGATGAAACTGCCGAGCAGCAGCGCCGTACCGAGCAGCCATCCAAGCACTACCGGATCGCGCCAGCGCAGACGCTGCATGAAGACCACCGCAAAAAATCCGGCGAGTGTGGATGAGGCTGTTGCCAGCAAGATGGGCAGGAAGACCAGCGTAGGATCGGGCGCACCTTGCTGGGCGCGATACATGAAAATCGAAACGGGCAAGAGTGTCAGCGACGACGCATTGAGCACCAGAAAAAGAATTTGCGCATTGCTGGCGCGCTCGGGTTCGGGATTGAGCGACTGCAGCGCGCGCATCGCTTTCAAGCCTATCGGCGTTGCGGCATTATCCAGACCAAGCGCATTCGCGGTGAAGTTCATCGTGATCAAGCCGAGCGCCGGATGACCGGCCGGTACCTCGGGCATCAGCCGCGCAAACAGCGGCGACAAAAAACGGGCAAGGCGCTCAACCAGTCCGGCTTTTTCGGCAATCTGCAAAAAGCCCAGCCAGAGTGTGAGCGTGCCGAACAGCAGAATCATCACTTCGACGGACAAGCGCGCCATCGCAAACAGGCTCTCGACCATCGCGGCAAAGACTGCCGGGTCGCCCACGACCAGCCAGCGCCAGAGTGCGCTGGCGGCGGAGAGAAAAAAGAAGCTTAGCCAGAGAATATTGAGCATCGTGGCCTCGTGATCATCCGGCTCAGCCGGTCACGCCCTTTGCCTCCTTGGCTTCATTCGTATCGTCCGGCGCAACGGGTGCGTTCCACGGCGCGATCTTGGGCAATAGCAGCATGCCGGGCAGTGCCAGCGCAAAGCAGATCAGGAAAAACTCAAACCAGCCCGTATGGGCGACGATAAACCCAGTGAGCGCATTGAAAAAGGTGCGGGGCACAGCCGCCAAACTGGTGAACAAGGCAAACTGTGTGGCGGTATAACGTGAATCCGTCGCCGTGGCGATGTAGGCGGTGAAGGCTGCCGTGCCCAGCCCGACGGAAAAGGCTTCCATACCAATCACCAGACCGAGCAAAAATGTATCCGGCGTCACACTGGCCGCGCCAGCAGCGCCGATACCAACATAAGCGAGCAAGGCGAAGCCCAAAATCGCGACCGCCTGCAGCACGCCGAAGATCCACAGTCCGCGATTGACACCGGTTTTCTCCAGCCACACCGCGCCCAGAATGCCCCCGGCAAGACTGGCCCACAAGCCTGCGTTCTTGGCGACCAGCCCAATCTGCGTACGCGAAAAACCGAGGTCCATGTAAAAGGGCGTAGCCAGCGCGGTGGCCATGGAATCACCCAGCTTGTAGAGAAAAATAAACGCCAAAATCATCGCCGCATGTGCCCAGCCGCTGCGCTCGATGAACTCTTTGAAAGGCAGCACGACTGCTTCGCGCAGCGTACGCGGTGGCTCGCCGTAAATAGTGGGCTCGCGTATGAGCAGGGTGGTGAACACGCCGGGCAACATGAACAGCGCGGTGATCGAAAATACGACTTGCCAGCTGAGGAAATCAGACAGAATCAGTGACAGCGAACCGGGTATCAGGGTCGACATTTTGTACGCATTGACGAACAGCGCGGTACCGGATCCCTGCTCGCGATCTGTCAGCATTTCGCGACGATAGGCATCGATCACGATGTCCTGACTGGCGGACAGAAAAGCGACCAGCCCTGCGAGAAAGACAATCATCGTCAAATCCGTCGCCGGCGAATAAAAGCCCATGCTGCCTATGGTGGCCAGCAAGGCCAGCTGCGTAAAAAACATCCAGCCGCGCCGCCGTCCAAGCATAGGAAAACGAAAACGATCCATCAGCGGCGACCAGAGGAATTTCCAGGTGTAGGGAAAGCCGACCAGCGCGAACAGTCCGATGGATTTCAAATCAACCTGCTCGGCCCTCAGCCACGCTGAGAGCAGGTTGTAGAGGATGAATAGCGGCAGCCCCGAGGTAAAACCGAGCATCACGCAAATCAGCATGTGCCGCGTAAAGTAATGCCGCCAGCCGCGAGCAGGCGGCGGCATGGCTGCAGAAGTGTCCTGATTCATGCGTCGTCTTTAAAGGGAAGCGGGGGCGTCCGGAAGCACGCGATCATCGTTTGCGAAGACGAAAAACTGCGAGACTGCCGCGCCAGTTCGGCAGAAAAGTGACTGGTGTTCCGTCATCACGCAGTGCGACGCACTCGAGTACTTCGAGCCCGACTTCGTCAGCGAGTTCCTCAAAATCACTGATCGTCGCGCAGCGCAGGTTCGGCGTGTCATACCATGCATGCGGCAAGCTCTCGGAGACGGGCATGCGACCCGTCAGCAACGCCACCCGGTGCGGCCAGTGCGCAAAATTAGGGAAAGAGACAATCGCCTCGCCACCTACACGTGTGATATCCCGCAGCACACCCTCGACGTTTTTCATCATCTGCAGCGCTGACAGGCACAAGACGGTGTCGAAGGCATTGTCGGCAAACATGGCCAGGCCGCCCTCCATATCTTGCTGAATGACCGAGACGCCACGTTGCAGACAGCGAGGGATGTACGCATCGTCAATTTCAACCCCATACCCGCTACAGCGTTTATCCACCTGCAGATATTCGAGCATGGCACCATCGCCACAACCCAGATCGAGCACGCGCGATGCGGGTGCCACCCAGCGGGCGATGAAGGCGAGATCGGCACGCAGACCGGCGAAGCGTTGCGTGATCATGCAGCCTCTCTCTGCGCCGCGAGCGGTTGCATCGACAAACCCTGCCAGACGCGGTCGTAGTAAGAACGCACCACAGCCATGTAGCGGGGATCATCCAGCAGAAAGGCATCATGGCCATGTGGCGCATCGATTTCCGCATAGGTGACACGTCGGTCATTCTTGACCAGTGCCTGCACAATTTCACGGCTGCGCTCCGGGGCGAATCGCCAATCAGTCATGAAAGAGACCAGCAGAAATTCAGCCTGCGTATTGGCCAGGGCCGCGGAAAGATCACCATTGAAAGCGCGTGCCGGATCAAAATAATCCAGTGCCTTGGTAATCAAAAGATAGGTGTTGGCGTCAAAGTACTCGGAAAATTTATCGCCCTGATAGCGCAAATAAGACTCGATCTCGAAGTCGATGCCGTAGCCGAACTGGTAATCATCACCGCGTAAATCCCGACCAAATTTTTCGGCCATGTCGTCGTCCGACAAATAGGTGATGTGCCCAATCATGCGCGCCACACGCAGGCCACGCTTGGGCACGACGGCGTGAGCATAAAAATCGCCGTCATGGAAATCCGGGTCGGTGAGTATGGCCTGACGTGCGACATCGTTGAAGGCGATGTTCTGCGCGCTCAGCTTGGGTGTGGAAGCAATCACCAGACAATGCGCGATACGCGTGGGATACAGCATGCTCCAGGCCAGCGCCTGCATACCGCCCAAAGATCCACCCATCACAGCGGCGAACTGCCGTATACCGAGAACATCCGCCAGCCGGGCCTGTGCGTGCACCCAGTCTTCGACGGTCAGGACGGGAAAGGACGCGCCATAGGGTTTGCCGGTGGCTGGATTGGTGTGCATTGGTCCGGTCGAGCCAAAACAGGAACCGGGATTGTTGACGCCGATGACAAAGAAGCGATCGGTGTCCAGTGGCTTGCCGGGACCGACCATGTTGTCCCACCAACCGGCGCTTTTGGGCTGACCTTCGTATATCCCGGCCACATGGTGCGACGCATTCAGCGCATGGCAGACCAGCACGGCATTGGAGGCATCGGCGCTGAGCGTGCCGTAGGTCTCATAGACGAGCGTGTAATCAGACAGCGTGGCACCACTTTGCAGCGACAGCGGCTGCGTAAAGTGCATGGACTGCGGAGTAACGATGCCTATGGATTTCATCTGGAACCGAAAATAAAAAAGCCCGAGAGCATTTGGCTGGTCGGGCTGGATTCGGAGAGTCGATTCGAGCTCGCTTTAGCCGTATTTATCAGGGAAAGTCCCTTGCGCCCGCAAGCTAAGGTCAAATCGGCGCATGCCCGCAAGGATAGCGAAGTCGGGGCTCAGCGTCAAACGCGGTAGCGAGCTCTATGGATTGAGACGCCTGATCGACTGCCGATGATGCAACCCGCGGATGCGGCGACCCGCTGCGCAGCCGCCCAAACCCGGAAAATCAAGGCTGCCCCTACAAAATGCGCAAGCGCTCCACGGCTTCCGTGATCGCTGCTGGCTCATAATTGCGCAGGATTCTTTTCACGTGCGGCTCGATCAGGGCGATGTCGCTGTTGAGAATTTCCTGTTTCACCGAGAGCAGCTGCGCCGGATGCATGGAAAACTCGCGCAGCCCAAGCCCGAGCAGCAGACGCGTGAGTTTGATATCGCCCGCAACCTCGCCACAGACGGCCACCGGAACACCTGCTTTGGCACCCGAAGAAATGATCATCGCCAGCAGCTGCAGCACGGCCGGATGCAGCGGGTTGTAGAGATGCGCGACTTCGTGATCGACACGATCAATCGCCAGAGTGTACTGAATCAGGTCATTGGTACCTATCGAGAGAAAATCCAGACGTTTGATGAACAGTGGCAGCGTGAGCGCTGCTGCCGGGATTTCAATCATTGCACCCACCGGTATCTTGGTGTCGAATTTCTTTTTTGCGTCGCGTAACTGTGATTTCGCCTGCTCAATCAATAACAGGGTCTGATCGATTTCGAATGCATGCGCAAGCATGGGAATAAGCAGATTGATCGGCCCAAAAGCCGAGGCGCGCAAAATCGCACGCAGCTGCGTAAGGAACATTTGCGGCTCGGCCAGACAGTAGCGTATCGCGCGCAAGCCGAGCGCGGGATTGAGCGCAGTTTCCTCGTCTTTGTCGAGCGGCTTGTCGGCACCGACATCCAGCGTCCTGATGGTGACGGGCCGGCCCTTCATTGCGACCACGGCTTTGCGATAGGACTCGAACTGCTCATCCTCGGAAGGCAGTTTGGCTGCGTGGCCCGTACGGCCCATGAAGAGAAATTCGGAACGGAACAACCCGACGCCGACCGCGCCGGCGTCGAGTGCGCCTCCGCAGTCCTCAGGCAGTTCGATATTGGCCAGCAGATGAATGTGCGTGCCATCGCGGGTGATGGCGGGTGTCTTGCGCAGCTTGCCAAGTTTTTTACGTTCGCGAATGAGCTGGTTCTGGCGCTCCCGGTACTGCTCGAGCACGATCGGTGCGGGATCGACAATGACAATGCCGGCGTCACCGTCAATGATGACCCAGTCGTCTTCGGCAATCAGCGCAGAGGCGTTCGACATGCCCACCGCTGCTGGTATGTCGAGACTGCGGGCGACAATGGCGGTGTGCGAGTTCTGACCACCAAGATCAGTGACAAAACCAACAAAGGCACGATCCCTGAACTGCAGCATGTCGGCCGGCGAGATATCGTGCGCCACAATGATCATTTGCGCGATTGCGCCGTCGCTCGATACCGGCGCCGGCAGCGGGCTGGCGCTGCCCGTCAGTCGCTTGAGTATGCGCTCACCTACCTGCAAAATGTCGTTCTTGCGCTCACGCAGATAATCATCTTCAATCTCATCGAATTGGGCGGATAGTTCATCGATCTGCGTCAGCAACGCCCACTCGGCGTTGTAATGGCGGCTGCGGATGATCTTGAGCGGATGTTCGGCGATGATGGGGTCTGCCAGAATCAGCGCGTGCACGTCGATGAAAGCCGCCAGCTCGGAAGGCGCGTCCGGTGGAAGGTCCCGACGCACAACCCGCAGCTCTTCATTCACGGCATTGATCGCTTGCGTCAGGCGGGCTACTTCGGCTTCGACTTTTTCCTCTGCAACCAGATAGTGCTTGACGTCCCGTGCCGCCGGCCGGAGCAGGTGCGCACGGCCAATCGCAATACCACGCGATACCGGAATGCCATGCAGGGTGAAGGAAGCCATCAGATCGTCAATTTAAAAAAATTCAAAGGGGCACACCGACGGGCGCCGGGATGTTCGCTTACTCGCTCTCGCCAAAGCGCGCTTCGATCAGCTGCACCAGCGCATCGAAACATACTTGTTCGTCAGGACCCTCCGCCTCGAGCGTAACGGTCGCCCCCTTGCCAGCTGCCAGCATCATGACGCCCATAATGGATTTTGCGTTCACCCGACGCTGATTGCGGGTCATCCAGACCTCGCTCTGGTATTTGGCGGCGAGCTGCGTGAGCTTGGCTGATGCGCGCGCATGTAGACCGAGTTTGTTGATGATTTCAATTTCTCTGCTAATCATGTTTTTATGGTGCGTGATTTTAATTAGGTGCGAGACGCACGCGATTTTCGACACGACAGGCACCGCTCTGACCACCCGCGAGTGCCATTTCAATGATGACATCCAGCGTGTTGTGGCGATACGTGATCGCACGCAGCAACATCGGCAGGCTAATGCCTGCAATGACTTCCACTTCTCCCGGAACGCGCAACGACAAAGTACAGTTCGATGGCGTACCGCCCATCACATCCGTAATCACCAATACACCTGCGCCATCGTTGATGCGTGCAATCGCCTCGCAGGCCAGACGACGTACTTCTTCAGGATCCTGATCGGCGACGACGTCAATTGCCTCCACCTGCGCGGGTGGGCTGCGAAAGACGTGCGTGGCCGCCTCAATGAAGGCTTGACCCAGTGGTGCATGTGTCAGAAGAAGAATGCCTACCATTGCCTGTGATGCGATTGTGGGTGCGGCGTGAACCGCGGTGATCTGAAAGTGTTACTCGATTTGTGATGTCTAGACTGCGCTCATTCGCTGGCTTTTTCCAGTGCATCGATGAACAGGCTGGCCACATTACATCCCGTTTGTTGCATGATTTCCTGAAAGCAGGTCGGACTGGTTACATTGATTTCGGTCAGGTACTGACCGATCACATCCAATCCTACCAGTAATAATCCGCGCGAATACAATTCTGATGCGAGTGCTTCGGCGATCTCTCGCTCGCGATCAGACAAGGGCATGGCAATGCCCGTACCGCCAGCGGCCAGATTACCGCGCACCTCGCCGGCCTGCGGCACCCGGGCAAGACAGTAGGGGACGACTTTGCCGCCAATGAGCAAGACCCGCTTGTCGCCGTGGACGATCTCGGGGATATAGCGCTGGGCCATGATGGTACGGGTGCCGTCGCCGGTCAGGGTTTCGATGATGGATCCAAGGTTCATGCCATCGCTGGCCACACGGAAAATGCCTGCGCCGCCCATGCCATCGAGGGGCTTGAGAATGATGTCACCATGCTGCTGATGAAATACCCGGATTGGCGCAGTTTCGCTGGTGACCAGCGTGGGGGCAATAAATTGGGGAAAGCCCGTAATCGCGAGCTTTTCATTGTGGTCACGAATCGCCTGGGGCCGGTTGAAGACGCGCGCGCCCTCGGCCTCTGCGCGCTGAAGCAAATAGGTCGCGTAAATGTACTGCATGTTGAATGGCGGATCCGTGCGCTCGACCACGGCGTCAAAGACATTCAGCGCTTGCAGTACCGGCGGCTGAGCGCGGTACCACGCGCCTGTATCGCCGGTGAGATTGACACGCGCAACAGCTGCTTTGACGCCGACCCCGTCAAACATCAAATCGGCATGGCTGAACGCATGAATTTCATGCCCGCGCGCTGCAGCTTCCACCATCATCGCGTAGGTGGAATCCTTGGCGATCTTGAAGCTCGATAGCGCATCGGCCGCGAATGCGATTTTCATGGGGATCGACTCAGTACTGTTCCGGATTAGGATCGGTTTTTTCAAGCTCTACCGACGCGGCCAGCAGGGCCAGTCGCGCGACAACACCGTACATATAAAAACGGTTCGGCGCAGCGGTGCCCGGCTTGGCCGCCAGATCCGGCAGCGCATGCTGCTGCTCGAAGGCGAGCGGCACAAAATGGGCGCCCGGCGCATTGAGATTTTCATCAACGCCGCGCTCGGCATGCACGCGGTAAAAACCACCAACGACATACCGATCAATCATGTACACCACGGGCTCGGCTACCGCATCGTTAATGTGCTCGAAGGTGTGCACGCCTTCCTGAATGATGACATCGGAGACCTCAACGCCTTCTTTGATGACGGACATCTTGTTGCGCTGTTTGCGATTGAGATCGACTACTTCGCTCGCATCGCGCACCGTCATGATACCCATGCCATAGGTGCCGGCATCGGCTTTGACGATGACAAAAGGGGTTTCCTTGATACCGTATTCCTTGTATTTCTTGCGGATCTTGGCCAGCACGGCATCGACATTCGTGGCCAGACATTCTTCACCAGTACGCTCATGAAAGTTGATGCCGGTGCATTTGCCAAAATAGGGATTGAGCATCCAGGGATCAATATCGATGAGCTTGCAAAACTTTTTGGCGACCTCGTCATAGGCGGCGAAGTGCTGTGTCTTGCGGCGTATCGCCCAACCCGCATGAAGTGGCGGCAGCAGGGTTTGCTCGTGCAGATTTTCAAGAATGGCGGGTATGCCGGAAGACAGATCGTTGTTCAGCAAAATAGTGCAAGGGTCGAAATTTTTCAGACCCAGGCGACGACCGTTGCTCAGCCGCTCCAGCGGCTCGAGCGTGATACTGCTGCCATCAGGCAGCTCGATCGGCGTCGGCGTTTTCACTTCCTCCGACAGGCTGCCAAGGCGGACATTCAGCCCGGTCTGGCGAAAGATCTGCATCAGGCGTGCGACGTTTTGCAGATAAAAGGTGTTGCGTGTATGGCGTTCGGGAATCAGCAGCAGGTTTTTTGCATCGGGACAGTATTTGTCGATCGCTGCCATCGCTGCCTGCACGGCCAGTGGCAGCATCTCGGTCGCGAGATTGTTGAAGCCGCCCGGAAAAAGATTGGTATCGACCGGCGCGAGCTTGAAGCCCGAGTTGCGCAAATCGACCGAGCAATAAAACGGGGGCGTGTGCTCCTGCCATTCAAGACGAAACCAACGCTCGATCGCGGGCGTGGCCGCGAGAATTTTCTTCTCGAGCTCGAGCAAAGGGCCGTTGAGAGCCGTGACCAAATGGGGAACCATCGAAAACCTTCCAGAGAATCAGTAAAACCTGCGCAAAAACAGTCCTCCGACACAGGCAGAGACCCGGATTTTAACGGGAATCCGTGGCTGTCACTCCGAAATGGTGCCGTTTCAAAGCTCGACTTGCGAACGACATGGGGGCGGAGCAGTAAATTTACCGCTCGCAAAAAGAAAAACGCCCCCATGAGGAGGCGTTTTTGGGCGGAAAAGGGGACGGATCAACCGCATCCGTCAGCCCATTACTGGTGATAAGCCGTTTCGCCGTGGCTGGTGATGTCCAGACCCTCGCGCTCCTCCTCTTCGGGTACGCGCAGACCGACGATCATGTCGACCAGCTTGTAAGCGATGACAGAGACGACCGCAGAGACCACGATGGTAATGACCACGCCTTCGATCTGAATCCCCACCTGCGTCGCAATCAGGAACTCGTCTGGCTTGGCACCGCCGGTGCCGCCCAGACCGGGCGCGGTGAATACGCCGGTCAGGATGGCGCCAACAATGCCGCCCACACCGTGAACGCCAAAAACGTCCAGCGAGTCGTCGGCACCCAGCAAGCGCTTCAGACCACTCACCGCCCACAGGCAGACAAAACCGCAGACCAGGCCGATCGCGATGGCACCCATGGGACCCACAGTACCGCAGGCGGGCGTGATGCCAACCAAACCAGCGACCGCACCGGACGCTGCACCCAGCATCGATGCCTTGCCCTTGAACAGCGCCTCACCCAGACACCAGGCAAGCACGGCGGCCGCCGGCGCCAGCAAGGTATTCACGAAAGCCAGCGCAGCACCCGAGGTCGCTTCGAGGTTGGAGCCGGCATTGAAGCCAAACCAGCCTACCCACAGCAGGGAGGCACCGACCATGGTCAGCGTCAGGCTGTGCGGTGTCATGGCTTCGCGACCGTAGCCGAGTCGCTTGCCCAGCATGTACGCGCCCACCAGACCGGCGACACCGGCGTTGATGTGCACCACGGTACCCCCTGCAAAATCCAGTGCACCTTTGCTGAGCAGGTAGCCACCCGCACCCCAAACCATGTGAGCTACCGGCAGATACGCGAAAGTAAACCACAGGACCGAAAACAGCAGTACCGCAGAAAACCGCATGCGCTCGGCGAAAGAGCCCACGATCAGCGCACAAGTAATGCCGGCAAACGTGGCCTGAAAGGCAATGAACACGAACTCCGGTAACTTCACCGTCGGTGTGAAGGTGTCAGCCAGTGATGCCGCATTGACGCCCTGCAGGAACAGCTTGGAGAAATTGCCGATGACAGGACCTTCGCCGCCAAACGCCACTGTGTAGCCATAAACCGCCCACAGTACCGAGATCAGTGAAAACACCATCATCACCTGCATCAAGACCGACAGCATGTTTTTACTTCTAACGAGGCCGCCATAAAAAAGAGCCAGACCGGGAATCGCCATCATGATGACCAGCAAAGTGGACACCATCATCCAGGCAACGTCGCCCTTGTCGACGACAGGTGCCGGCGCATCGGCGGCTGCGGGAGCAGCCGATGCGGCGGGTGCGGGTGCAGCTGACGCATCAGCAGCCGGCATGGCCTCGGTCGCCGCTGCAGCAGCGGGTGCGGCTGCAGCGGGCTCTTCAGCGTGAGTAAAAGAGGCGAACCCCAGTCCGATCAGGAGCAGAAAAACGCCCAGCATACGTATGAAACTTATCTTCATGAGGATCCCCTTACAGTGCTTCTTTACCAGTTTCGCCGGTGCGAATCCGTACGACTTGCTGCAGGTCGTAAACGAAGATCTTGCCGTCACCAATCTTGCCGGTGCGAGCCGCGCTTTCGATCGCTTCAATGGCACGTTCAACGATCGCGTCGTCAACCGCTGCCTCGATTTTTGTCTTTGGCAGGAAGTCGACCACATACTCGGCACCGCGATACAGCTCGGTGTGACCTTTTTGACGCCCGAACCCCTTGACCTCGGTGACGGTGATGCCTTG
>JAJTGC010000023.1 GCA_021298975.1 Oxalobacteraceae bacterium | reverse complement strand
ACGACATCAATACCTTTTTGTGCGAGCTCATTGCCCAGCGTGCCGCCGCCAGCGCCTGAGCCGATGATGACAACTACCTCATCCTTGAGGTCAAATTTTTTGGAAGCCATGCGTGTCTCCTGTTACTTTTGTATTTGTGTGGGCCGATTCAGGATTGCGATTTAAGCGCGATCCATCCAGGTCTGGTCATTGAAGCCACGGTTGATGTAACCACCTTTGTCGGCTGACGGTCCCTGGTAACCCAGTTTTGCCCAGACAGCTGGCTGGTTGTAGAGGCTCACGACGAGATCGCCGCGCAGCTTGCCAAAGAATTCTGATTTTTCCATCGCCTTGAGGATGGTCAGGCGATCCGTTTCTTTCTCAACCTGTGCATAAGGTTTTTTGAATTTCTTGTTGGCGTCTGCATCCAGCTTCGCGACGCCGTCAAGCAGCAATTTCTTGAGCTTCTCATCAGACTTCGCCTGCTCACCATAAACGCCCACGGCGTTGGAATAGAGCGTGTCTTCAAAGCGATCGTGAGGGAAAATGTCGCGTGCCATTTTCGTCAGTGTCGCGAATGCATCTGCGCCCAGCACTTCTGCTGCCAGCACGGCATTGGGTACAAATAACATGGGAAAGCCACCGCTGGCGGTCGCGACGGTGCCAGCAGATGCTATTTTGAAAAACTGCCGGCGTTTCGGCTGTTGGGGTGATGACATGGTTGTCTCCTCTGCTCTTTATAGTTGTGAAAAAGACGTTAGTTCTGCCAATACGGTCTGGGCTGATGTTCAAACGGTCTTCTCTTCTTCCGGTAACCCAGCCGGGAATAATGTACATCCTGAGGGAATTACTGTTAAGGATTATTTACCGAGTAACAAGACTTTGGGTAGTAATGCACTACTACGCACAGGGATTCTCGCCGGCTATTTTTTACCATGTGATGCGCTGCAAAATTTGATTTTTGCTTTGAAAAAGTCGATTTAAGCACGCGTATGCGCAGCTTGCGTTGCGTTGCAGCAGAATTTGGACGGGAACAAATTACGTGATTTCGTGCGATCTGGGGGAGCCGGGCTGCGAATCCGCCGGGGGCTCAGGACGTCTGGTCGTCGTCCGTCGGGGAATGGTGCGTGGCGTTGGTCAGAAGATGACCGAGCTTGCTGGCCTTGGTCGCAAGATAGTGGGCATTGAATCGGGTGCTTGCTGCGATGTGCTCGACACGTTCAGCCTCGATATGGAGCTGCTTCATCGAATCGAGCTTGCGCGGGTTATTGGTCATCAGTTTGAGCGCGCGGATACCAAAGTGCGCGAGCATGGGTTCGCAGACAGTGTAATTGCGCAGATCGTCTGCAAAGCCAAGCTGGTGATTTGCCTCGACTGTATCGGCACCATTTTCCTGCAGCGCGTAGGCGCGGATTTTGTTGACCAAGCCAATGCCTCTGCCTTCCTGTCGCAGATAAAGCAGGATCCCGCGCCCTTCGTCGGCAATGCGCTGTAATGCGCTTTCGAGTTGCGCACCGCAATCGCAGCGTTGGCTAAACAGCGTGTCGCCGGTCAGGCATTCGGAGTGCAGTCGTGCGAGTACGGGTTCGCCGTTACCCACGTCACCCAGTACCATGGCCAGGTGCTCTTTACCCGTGCTTTGTTCTACAAAAGCATGCAGCCGGAAGCTGGCCCACGGCGTCGGCAGCATGCAGCTGGCGGCATGCTCAATCTGGGGGAGCACAGGGGATGATGTGTCGATGGTTTCAGCGCGCTGCATGGCAATAGGGGTTCGTTCGGCATTGAAAAGAAAATGCGGCGTCGCGAGCTGTCGCGATCACCGCATTGCCGTTGCTCAGCCCGAATTATGCCGCAATCGGCGCGGCCATGGCATTCGTACTGACTGGGGCTCAGGAATTGATGGCGTCATACGCTCCGTGGAGGCTCTCGCGGCGGATCGTGATCGCAATGCAGACTGATGCCCGGCAGGCTGCATGGCGACACCAGATTTTTCGGATTCATGTGGCGTCTCGATCCAACTGCCCCAGCATACGTTGGAGTCACTTGCAGGGCGCTTTCTGGCTCGCAGGGAAGTACCATTCCGCAGACGGACTGCAGGCAGCCCGAATTCCCTGAAGCACCCTTGTGTACCTCTGTACTGTCTTAAGCGCCCCCGCCTTGCCAGATGCAGCGACGCGCATCTCGATAGAGATGCTTAATCGGTACTTCGTTAATAAGGCAGATCAAACAACAAAAATTCGGCGTCTTCCGCCTGCTCTGCAGTGATCTTGTTTTCGCCGCTGATCTTGAGTGCATCACCGGTGCCGAGACGCTGGCCGTTGACGGTCAGTTGCCCGCGTATCAAGTGAAGGTAGGCGGTTCGCCCGGGATCAAGGTCGTGCACCACCGACCCATCCGACTGAAGTAGCGAGGCATAAAGCCGTGCGTCCTGATGAATGGTCACCGAACCCTCGCTGCCATCGGGCGAGGCGATCAATCGCAATTGCCCCGCTTTGGAGGCGGCATCAAAATGTTTTTCCTCGTAGCCAGGTTTGATGCCTTTGGCTGAGGGTTCTATCCATATCTGCAGAAAATGCACGAGCTTATCGGCCGAGTTATTGAACTCACTGTGCATCACACCCGTGCCCGCGCTCATGCGCTGCACATCGCCATAGCGTAAAACGGATCCGTTACCGATGTTGTCCTTGTGAGCCAGTTCGCCGTCGAGTACGTAGGAGATGATTTCCATGTCGCGGTGCCCATGTGTGCCAAAACCCTTGCCTGCCTGAACTCGGTCCTCATTAATGACGAGCAAAGGTCCGAAGCCGGTATGGCGAGGATCGTAGTAATGCCCAAAGGAAAAAGTGTGCTGCGAGTGAAGCCAACCAAGATTGGCGAGGCCCCGGTCTTCACTTTTACGTAATTCAATCATTGCTTATCCGCTGAAAGGTTAACCATCCGAATCCCATGGGTCAATCCGCGCAAAATTGCCTGAATTGAATTTTTTTGGCAATTCGGCCGATATCAGATGCTCAGTGAACCTCTGTTTCACACCGCGTCAGCGCCACGGCACGACGCCCGATGCAATGGTGGAGTTTAGCGTCTTTTGCCAAACAGACTGACGGGCGGGATACGCTTGTTCAAGCCGATGGTTCGGTGAGTCTTGTCTTGCCTCGTCTGGTGTACCGACGATCCGCGCTGGCTCGGGAGGCAGATACTCGCCATGGATTTTGGTTTTTTGGCCTGAGCTTGGACGTGCTCAGGCCAACATGAAGCAAGGGTCAACTCATCTCAGCTGTGGTAGACGGCCACCTCCTGCCGTACTTCCAGAGGAAAGTAGGCGAGGCCGGGATTGGGCCCGCGTGCATGACGCAAGACATAGCCCTCGCCGTAGGCGCTGGTCAGAGTGAACTGACAGCGGGTCACCGCCTCGATCTTGAAGCGCAACTGGAACATCGTGACCCGAACATTGCTACCCTCGGTTGATCTGCCGGATAGCTTGAACAGCAGCAGAATTTCTTCCAACGGAATAACGCTACCGAAGTGATGGAGAAAAAGCTCGGCCACGGCGACCTCGGAGGGGGTCAGTTGTATGGATTCGCTACTGAAACAAAGCAGGCGTGATTCGGGAACCAGAGCCAGCTTGCCACCAGTGACTTCAGCATGAAAACGATGAAAGCGGTTCAAACTGCTGAATATTCGCCGTACGGTTTCATGCATGGATGGCTGGGTCACCCAATCGGATACCACGGGAGGCATCTCGAGTAGCTCCGTTGTCGGCAAGTCTTCAGGCAAAAACATGATTAGCGGCGCAGGCGCGTTGAGATGATTTTGCGATGCTGTCATGCCGAGAAACTCGCGATGGCTGATCACCCAAAGGTGGTCGATGAGCCGGCTGTCGTCAGCTTCCAGCAAGACGACCGGCATGCCTTGAGAGGTGTGTCGAAGATAGTCCGCGATGAACGGGGGATGTATTCTTTCCAGTTGCCAGTTGATCGGCTTTCCGTGCAAATGGGTTCGGGGAAAGGCGGAATTGAGCGAAGCAAGTTCTTTGGTGATGCGTTCAAACAGGGTTTGACCCATGACTCTCAAAAACACTCTGACCATGATTCCTCCCGGACGGATGACGAAATGAACTCGAAGCCAAAGGATCTTTTGAATCCAAAGGTCCGAGAACTGATAAGGACGCAACCACCTAGCCGGCGGCCGAGATAGCCTCCTGAATTTCTTTGATGTCTTGCCACAGATTGACCTGCAGAAGACGAGCCCTTTCATGTGATGCATACAGTCTGATATCCAGCGATGAGGACCAGATGTCGTCGTGACTGACGATCATCAGCCGACCCGATGACAAATCATCCCGCACGCAGCGTTCCGGCAGCCAGGCAATACCGATACCGTTGAGCGCAAGCGAATGCAGCACGCGTGTGTGCGGACTTTGAGCAACCACATTGAAATGAGGCGTGGACGTGCGAAAGCGTATGAGTCCGTTGCATAGTCGTCCAAAAAATGTTTCGGGAGGATAGGCGAGCAGGGGCAGACTTCGGACGTCAGGATCCGACAATGCATAGGCGGGTTGTCCCGAGTCATTCGGCTTGCAGACCGGGACCAGTCGATCGGAACCCAGTGATATCGAAGTGCAGGATTTTTCATCGGCTGACATGGGTGCCACTGCGCTGTGATAAACCATGAGCAGATCACAGCGACCGCTGGCGAGTGCAACCATGCCCTCGTAGGTTTCGCCAGCAGAAATCTCGAATTTCAGGCCGCTGATGCGCGCGTTGATGTCGCGTATCCAGTCAGGAAGAAAATGCTGAGATAAAGAATGTGCAACGAAGAGTTTGATGCCGGAAAACACCTTGCTGCGGTGGCCCAGTGCGATTCGGGTTTCCTGCAGTTGGCGGACCATTTCCCGCGCCGCATCGCGAAACAGATGACCCGCCATGGTCAGTCGGGGAGGTACGGTATCTCGGTCAACAAGGGGTATGCCTATCCACTCCTCCAGAGACCGAATGCGGCGACTGAAAGCGGACTGGGTCACATTGCGAGTTTGTGCGGCGCGCGTAAAGCTGGACAAATCTGAGAGCACGAGAAAATCTTCTAGCCACTCAATATCCATGCTGTCTCCCGTTGGCTTTATCCGTGATGGCTGCCCAGAGGGTCCGCTGATCCATAGACGTTACTTTCAATTGTAGATTCTCATCACGGAGGCACTAATCGCACAAAACCGGCGCCCCCAATCGGCGGAAAATCGTAGCAAGCCATTACTCATCCGACCCCTGCAGATGATTGAATCGGCAACGCTTGACAAAGCAGCAGTGATTCAGCATTTGCTTGAATTTTAAAAAACTAATGTAATGAAAAAAGTTCCCGTCAGATAGGGCATTTGTTGTTTTAAAAATTCTTGCTACTGTCAAAAATTGAGATCGGGTGCAAGAATGTCTGATCGATGCAACATATTTAGGTGGTACAACAGCGTGGTCTTTGATTCCGAACTCATTTTTTTCAGTGTGTTCTTCGAAGTTGTGAGAGCGTGCGTGGGAACGCTCTGGTCTCTGCTGGTCATGATGCAACATGGGTGCAAAGCGGCACTATCGAAATACCGCTGCCAGCGTTCGGGGCCCTTGCTGCATACCGCCACTGTTTGCAGCGCCCCAGTCTTGCCAGCGACCGTGCTGCTCTGCGGCGCTGATTTGGATTGAACTCAATGTAACGCACGAAAAAAAACCGCCAGCAGAGCGCTGGCGGTTTCATATTGTTGCTTGCGGTTAATTAGTGCGCGTGCACATCATTATCCTTGGTCTCGGCGACAAACAGTATGCCGATCACGGCAGTGGCCATCGCGATAATGATCGGATACCACAAACCGTAGTAGATGTCGCCCTTGTAGGCAACCAGAGCGAACGCCGTGGTGGGCAACAAACCGCCGAACCAGCCATTGCCGATATGGTAGGGCAGCGACATCGAGGTATAGCGTATACGGGTTGGGAACATCTCTACCAGCATGGCAGCGATGGGACCGTAGACCATGGTCACATAGAGCACCAGCAGAACCAGCAACAGCAGCACCATCGGCTTGTTGATCTGTGCCGAATCGGCTTTGGCCGGATAACCCGCCCCTTTGATCATCTCTTTCAGTGCATCCGTGAACTCCTTGTCCTTGGCTGTGGCATCTTCCTTGGACAAGCCTGCGGCGCTGTAAGACTCCAGAACCTTGTCGCCGACCTTGATCGAAGCGGTCGTGCCGGGTTGGGCCGCCTCATTTTTATAATTCACCGAAGCCGCAGCCAACTTGGCTTTGGCAATATCGCAGGATGACGTAAATTTCTTCGTGCCGGTCGGATTGAACTGGAACTGACACTCACTGGGATCGGCAGTAACGATCACCGGTGCGCTGATCTGTGCCGCTTCAAGTGCCGGATTGGCGTAATGCGTGAGTGCTTTGAAGATAGGAAAGTAGGTCAGGGAAGCAATGATGCAACCCGCCATGATGATGTTCTTTCTGCCTATCCTGTCCGACAATGAGCCAAACACGATGAAGAAAGGCGTGCCTATCAACAGCGCAGCAGCGATGAGAATATTCGCCGTAGGGCCATCCACTTTCAGTGTCTGGGTGAGGAAGAACAACGCATAGAACTGACCGGTGTACCAAACCACGGCCTGACCCGCAGTGAGACCCACCAGAGCCAGAATCACCAGCTTGAGATTTTTCCACTGACCGAAAGCTTCCGAAAGGGGCGCTTTGGAGATTTTGCCTTCATCTTTCATGCGCTGGAAAGCCGGCGATTCATTCATGGACAAGCGTATCCAGACTGAAATCGCCAACAAAAACACGGAGACAAGAAAAGGAATCCGCCAGCCCCAATCAGCAAATGCTTCCTCGCCGATCGCCGTACGCGTTGCAAGGATCACCATCAGGGACAGGAACAGGCCCAACGTTGCGGTCGTCTGAATCCACGCAGTGAATGCGCCGCGTTTGCCATCGGGTGCATGCTCGGCCACATACGTCGCCGCACCACCGTACTCGCCACCCAGTGCCAGACCCTGCAAAATACGCAGTGAGATAAGAATGATAGGCGCCGCGATACCGATACTGGCGTAATTGGGCAGAAGGCCGACGACGAAGGTCGACACGCCCATCAGCATGATCGTTACGAGGAAAGTGTATTTGCGTCCCACCATGTCACCCAAGCGACCAAACACGATCGCCCCGAATGGCCGCACCAGGAAGCCTGCAGCAAATGCCAGCAGCGCAAAAATGAATGCCGTGTTGGGGTCTGTACCCGCAAAAAATTGTTTTGCAATGATGGCTGCGAGCGAGCCATACAAATAAAAGTCGTACCATTCAAACACGGTACCGAGCGACGAAGCAAAGATAACCTTGCGTTCTTCTGCGGTGATGCCGGCGGATGGCGCCTGAGCAGTGGCCATTGATGTCTCCTTAGTATTTTGATATCGCTGATGGCGCATCCAGAGCGCGTCAGGCTGCCTGAGTGTAGGGAGTCAAACTTACGCGTGCCTTGCTTTAAACTTACAAAAACTTACGGCGCTCCCCCTATAAAAGAACGGTCGTGCGGAGGGTTATGCTATTCTCGATCGCTTGTTTTTACTGACCTAATTCACCCAATACACTCTGGAGACTTTTATGACCGACGCCGTCATCGTATCGACTGCCCGCACGCCGCTGACCAAATCATGGAAAGGCGCTTTCAATATGACGCATGGCGCCACGCTGGGTGGCGCAGCGCTTGAGGCGGCCATCGCTCGCGCTGGTATCGATTCGGCGCAAGTTGAGGACGTGATTATTGGCTGTGCAAACCCCGAGGGCGCGACCGGTTTCAATATCGCGCGCCAGATCGCACTGCGTGGCGGCTGTCCTGTAACGACCAGCGGCATGACCATCAATCGTTTCTGTTCTTCCGGACTGCAAACGATTGCCACCGCCGCTCAGCGCCCTGCGTGCAGAATGAAATGAACACCCATATGGTGTCGGACAGCTGGCTGGCCGAGCACAAGCCTGAAATTTACTGGCCCATGCTGCAGACGGCAGAAACTGTGGCCAAGCGCTACCATATCAGCCGCGAGCGCCAGGACCATTACGGCGTGCAGAGTCAGCAGCGCGCCGCCGCGGCGCGCGCCGCCGGCAAATTCGACGATGAAATCATCGCTGTCAAAACCATCATGGCGGTCGCCGACAAAGAAACGGGACAGATCATCACGCGCGAAGTGACCGCAAGCGCCGATGAAGGCATCAGGGCGGATACGACTTACGAAGGCGTGTCACAAATTCGCACGGCAATTCCCGGCGGCGTGATTGCTGCGGGTAATGCGAGTCAGTTTTCAGACGGTGCATCGATTGCCATCGTGATGAGCGACAAGGCGGCGGCAGCAGCGGGCAAGACCCCGCTGGGGATTTTCCGTGGCTTTGCTGTGGCTGGATGCGAGCCGGATGAAATGGGTATTGGTCCTGTGTTCGCCATACCCAAGCTGCTGAAAAAAGCGGGACTGAAGGTTGAAGATATCGACCTGTGGGAGCTCAATGAAGCCTTTGCCGTGCAGGTGCTTTATTGCGCCGATACACTGGGCATCCCCATGGACCGACTCAATGTCAATGGTGGCGCGATCGCCGTGGGCCATCCCTATGGCGTCTCTGGTGCGCGACTGACAGGCCACGCACTGATCGAAGGCAAGCGACGCGGTGCCAAATACGTCGTGGTCACCATGTGCATCGGCGGCGGTCAAGGCGCAGCCGGGCTGTTTGAGGTTGTTTGAGATCTGAGCGGCTGGTTCGGCGCGGGCGATGAGCTCCCTGATTTTGTCCAGGCGTGACCTGGACTTTCTCTTGCATGAGTGGCTGGATGTCGACGCGCTCACGCAGCGAACTCGATTTGCCGAGCATAATCGAGAGACATTTGATGCGGTTCTCGATGTGTGCGAACAGATCGCCACCGAGCAGTTTGCGACCCATAACAAAAAAGCCGATCAGAACGAACCTCACTTTGATGGTGAGCGCGTCAACCTGATTCCCGAAGTGGGCATTGCGCTCAAGGCGTTTTGCGATGCGGGCCTGATGGCTGCCGGGCAGGATGACCTTTACGGCGGAATGCAACTGCCTTGCGTGGTCGAAAAAGCGGGCTTTGCGTGGTTCAAGGGCGCCAATGTCAGTACGTCGGCCTATCCCTTCCTCACGATCGGCAATGCCAACACCTTGCTCAAGTGTGGCTCGCCTGAGCAGATAGAACGTTTCGTTCGCCCCATGCTGGCGGGCCGCTTTTTCGGCACGATGTGTTTGTCCGAACCGCAGGCAGGTTCGAGCTTGTCGGATATCCTGACGCGCGCCGAGCCCGCTGCCGACGGCAGTTTCCGTTTGCACGGGAACAAGATGTGGATCTCGGGCGGCGATCATGAACTCTCGGAAAACATCATTCACCTGGTGCTCGCCAAAGTCCCCGGCCCCGATGGCAGGCTGATCCCCGGCGTGAAAGGGATTTCGCTGTTCATCGTACCGAAATGGCTGGTCAATGAAGATGGCAGTCTCGGCGAGCGCAATGACGTCGCCCTGGCCGGGCTGAATCACAAGATGGGTTATCGCGGCACCGCCAATTGCCTGCTCAATTTCGGCGAAGGCAAATTCCGACCGGGCGGACAAGCAGGAGCCATCGGCTATCTGGTCGGTACGCTGCATCAGGGACTCGCCGCGATGTTCAACATGATGAACGAGGCGCGCATTGGCGTTGGTCTGGGCGCCGTCATGCTGGGCTATACAGGCTATCTGAAGTCACTTGACTACGCGCGCAACCGACCACAGGGACGCAGCGCTGCCGACAAAGACCCGACGAGACCGCAAATACCGATCATCGCGCATACGGATGTCAGGCGCATGCTGCTGGCGCAAAAAGCCTACGTCGAGGGCGGACTTGCGCTCATTCTTTATTGTGCACGTCTGGTCGATGAAGAAAAGACGGCTGAAGACGCTGCAGCGCGCTCGCAGGCTACGCTGCTGCTGGACATACTCACACCCATCGCAAAATCCTGGCCATCACAATGGTGTCTGGAGGCGAACCACCTTGCCATTCAGGTGCATGGCGGCTATGGCTACACGCGCGAATATGATGTTGAGCAACTCTATCGCGACAATCGTCTGAACCCGATTCACGAAGGCACACACGGCATTCAGGCACTGGATCTGCTGGGACGCAAAGTCGTGATGCAGCAAGGTGCAGCGCTTGGCCTGTTGAGTGCAAAAATCCGCGACACGCTCTCGCGCTGTGATGACAAAGAATTGGTCACCGCACTCGCCACGCGCTGGGACAGGCTGGAGCAGGTGACGACATTGCTGCATCAGACCGGCGATCCCGAACTGACACTCGCCAACGCGACGGTCTATCTGGAAGCATTTGGTCATCTGATCATGGCCTGGATCTGGATGGAGCAGTCCATTGCAGCGCAGCGTGCGGTGCAGGAAGATACCGATTTTTATGCGGGTAAACAGCACGCCTGTCAGTGGTTTTTTCGCTGCGAATTGCCACGCGTCGATGCACAACTTGATTTGCTCGCTGCGATCGACACCACAACTTTACGCATGCAGGACAACTGGTTTTAACCATGGAATTTTCATGATCAAACATATCGTGATGTGGCAATTGAAAGCGCATGCCGAAGGCGCTGACAAAGCCACCAATGCCGCCAAAATGAAAGTGCTGCTGGACGCTTGTGCCGGCATCGTGCCCGGCATGGGCGCATTCGAAGTCGCGCTGGCGCAAAAGGGCATGGAGGCGACCTATGACGTGGTGCTTTATTCCGAATTCGAATCGATTGCTGCACTCGACGCTTATCAAAACCATCCCCAGCATGTCGCACTCAAGCCCTTTGTCGGCGCAGTGCGCGAAGCGCGGCAATGCATGGACTACGAAGTGAACTAAGGAGACATCACATGCACAGCATTCAGCAACTGTTTGATTTGAAGGGGAAAACGGCCGTCATCACCGGCGGGTCACGCGGGCTTGGTCTGCAAATTGCCGAAGCATTGGGTGAGCAGGGCGCATCGCTGGTAATCACCTCGCGCAAACAGGGCGAACTCGACGAGGCCGTGGCGCATCTCAAGCAAAAGGGTATCAATGCCACCGCGTTTGCGGCTGATCTGGGCAAGGCCGAAGCGATACCGGCTTTTGTGGCGTCGGCGCTGGGTCAGCTCGGTCACGTCGATATCCTGGTCAACAATGCCGGCGCTACCTGGGGTGCACCCGCTGAAGATCATCCGCTGGAGGCGTGGGACAAAATCATGAATCTCAATGTGCGCAGTATTTTTCTGCTGTCGCAAGCCATCGGCAAGCAGTCAATGATCCCGCGCCGCTCAGGGCGCATCATCAGTGTTGCCTCGATTGCGGGTCTGGGAGGCAACGGCGCTTCGGGCATGCAAACCATCGCCTACAACACCTCCAAGGCTGCTGTCATCAACTTCACGCGCGCGCTGGCAGGTGAGTGGGGTCAGTACGGCATTACGGTCAATGCGATCGCCCCCGGTTTCTTTCCCTCAAAAATGACGCGCGGCTTGCTGGAAAAGCTCGGTGCCGAAGAAATGGCAGCGCGCGCACCATTGCGTCGCTTGGGTGACGATGAGGATCTCAAGGGTGTGGCTTTGTTGTTCGCCTCGAATGCCGGCAAACATATTACGGGTCAGACGCTGGCGGTGGATGGCGGTGTCTCGGCAGTGCTCAGTTAATGACCCAGCAGGCTTTCCCGGTCGAGATACCGTTTCTTACTGATCTGGGCGTGGAGTTTCTGGGTATGGCAGATGGCCGTGCACAGATCGCGCTCGATCTGTCGGAGCGTCACATGAACAGCTGGCGCGTCACGCATGGTGGCGTGATCATGACTTTGCTCGACGTGGTGATGGCGATGGCCGGTCGTTCGCTGGATCCGGAATCACGCGCGGGCGTGACGGTGGAAATGAAAACCAGTTTTTTGCAGCCCGCTGGTTCGCCCGGTCGTCGTCTGATCGCAAGTGGTCATGCATTTCATCGCTCGACCACGTTGTGCTTTTGCGAAGCCGAATTGCACGACAATGAAAAACTGGTCGCAAAAGCGATGGGGACTTTCAAATACCTCAAGCGTCTCGATGCAGCCGATCGACTGAAAACTGGAGAATCTCATGAATAACTACCAACGCATCGTCCTGGCTTCGCGTCCACAAGGTGTCGTCAGTACCGATAATTTTCGTCTGGAGACCGTACCGGTGCCCGAGATCAGCGAGGGTCAGGTACTGATTCGCAATCACTATTTGTCGCTTGATCCGTATATGCGCATGCGCATGGAAGACGTGAAAAGCTACGCAGCACCTCAGGCATTGGATGAGGTCATGATTGGTGGCACGGCAGGTGAGGTGATCGCGACGCGGCATCCGAATTTTTCCGTGGGCGACAAAGTCGTTGGGATGCTCGGCTGGAGCGAAGTAGCGATCTCTGATGGCGCCCTGCTCAAAAAAGTCGATACCACCCACATTCCCTTGTCTGCCTATCTGGGCGCGGTTGGTATGCCGGGCATGACCGCCTGGTATGGTCTGACGCAAATCATGGCCCCAAAAGCCGGCGATACCATCGCCGTTTCGGCAGCCAGTGGCGCCGTCGGCAGTGTGGTGGGACAGTTGGCTCGCATGCGCGGCTGCCGTGTGGTGGGCATTGCCGGCGGCAAGGAGAAATGTGATTACGTCGTCAATACGCTCGGCTTCGACGCCTGCGTTGATTACAAGGGTGGGAATCTGTTCAAAGACGTGAAAGCGGCCGCACCCAATGGCATTGATTGCTTGTTCGAAAACGTGGGTGGCGTGGTGATGGATTCGGTACTGGCACGCATGAATCCCTACGGGCGTATCGCGCTGTGCGGGCTGATCTCCGGCTACGACGGCGTACCCATGCCCATACACAATATTCATGCGGTTCTCTCGATGCGCCTGACCATGCGTGGCTTCATCATTTCCGAGCACTTGGATTTGTGGCCGGAAGGCTTGGGTGAACTCGGCCAGTTGGTCGCCTCCGGAAAGCTGATTTTCCGCGAAACGATTGCGGAGGGACTGAGTGCTGCGCCTGATGCTTTCCTGGGGCTGTTACGAGGAAAAAATTTCGGCAAGCAGCTGGTCAAACTGATCTGAGGTCGCGATGAAAAATTTCAGCCAGCGTGTCGCAGTCATTACCGGCGCAGCCAGCGGCTTTGGTCGTGAATTCGCGCGTGCAGGTGCGCAGCGCGGCATGCGTCTGGTACTCGCCGATGTGCAAAAAGAGGCGCTGGCCGAAACTGCCGCCGAGCTTGAGGCGCAGGGCGCAGAGGTGATTACGCAGATCTGCGATGTCCGCAAGGGTGAGCAGGTTGAAGCGCTGGGGCGCACGGCAATGACCAGCTTCGGCGCAGTGCATCTTGTGTTTAATAACGCAGGCGTGGGGGCGGGTGGTCTGGTGTGGGAGAGCACGCAAGCTGACTGGGAGTGGGTACTGGGCGTGAATCTGTGGGGCGTGATTCATGGTGTGCGCGTTTTCACGCCGTTGATGCTCGCCAGCGCCAAAGGCGATCCTGAGTATGAGGGTCATATCGTCAACACCGCATCCATGGCAGGGTTGTTGAACCCACCGACAATGGGGGTCTATAACGTCTCCAAGCATGCGGTGGTGTCGCTGACTGAGAGCCTGTATCACGATTTATCATTGGTTGAGGCACCGATCGGTGCCTCCGTGCTGTGTCCGTATTTTGTTCAGACCGGGATCACGCAGTCGCATCGGCACCGGCCTGATGATGTGCAAGCCGCCGCGGCACCGACCGTCAGTCAGCGGGTATCGCAAGCCGTGCTCGAGAAAGCAGTTGCTTCGGGCAAGGTCAGCGCGGCTGAAGTGGCAGAGCGCACCTTCGATGCCATTCGCGACCGGCAGTTTTATATCTACTCTCATCCCGCCGCGCTGGGTAATGTGCAGCGCCGCATGGAAGATATCGTCACGGGCCGCAATCCGGGTGACCCGTATGAGGCCGCGCCTCACGTGCGCGAAAAACTGCAAGCGGGTCTGAAAGGCAAAGCCTGATGGCCGCCGCCATCAAGGATGGGCAATACGCCACCCTGCCTAACGGCACACGGTTGCATTTTGCCAGCGCCGGTGAGGCCGACCGTCCCTTGCTGTTGTTCCTGCACGGATTTCCTGAGTTCTGGTTCGCATGGAACGCGCAGCTGGCTGAATTCGGTCGGGATTATTTTGCGGTCGCGCCTGATCTTCGGGGCTTCAATTTATCGGATATGCCGTCCGACGTCGCTGCCTACAAACCCCGGTTGATCACGCAGGACATCACCCAGTTCATTGCGCATCTGGGTTATTCCGACTGCATCCTGGTCGCGCATGACTGGGGTGGTGCGGTTGCGTGGAATATCGCGATTACGAGCCCTGAGCTCATCAGCAAACTCATCATCATCAATGCAACGCATCCCTACCCCTTCGCGATGGGGCTGGTGAATGATCCGGCACAACAGGCGGCCAGCGCTTACATGAACTGGCTGCGCAAGCCCGGTTCGGAACAGGCACTCGAAAAAGATAATTTCCGCGTGATGGAGCAATTCATGCTCGGCATGGGCGAGCAACCCGAGTGGTTTGATGCAGCTATTCGCGAGCGCTACCATGCCTGCTGGGCGCGTGGCCTGACAGGTGGCGTGAATTACTATCGCGCGTCACCGCTGCATCCCCCTAGCCCGGAGGATGCGGGCGCGGCCCGTTTGTCATTAGACCCTGCCAATTTCCATGTGCGTGTTCCGGTACGCGTGATCTGGGGCGAGAAAGACAAAGCATTGCTGCCCAGCTTGCTTGACGGTCTGGATCAGTGGGTGGATGACTTGCAGATCGAACGTCTACCCAACGCCAGCCACTGGGTCGTGCATGAATACCCGGCCACCGTCAATGCGTGTCTGCATCGTTTTCTGAGTGAGTGAGTCCCTATGGCACGCAAGGATTTTTCTTTTGTTCACACGCTGCGCGTTCGCTGGTCCGAAGTGGATATGCAAGGCATTGTCTTCAACGGTAATTATTTGAATTATTTTGATGTGGCCTTCACGGAATATTGGCGCGCCACCGGATTACCCGACGTAATCGCACAGTCCGAAGCCGGTCTGGAGCTGTTCGCCCGCAAGGCCACGGTGGAATATCATGCGCCGTCACGCTTTGATGATTTACTGGATATCGGCGTACGCTGCGCAGAGCTTGGTCGCAGTTCTTTGCGTTTTGTAATCGAGATCTATCGCGGTGATGAACAGCTGATTTCAGGTGAAATTCTTTATGTGCACGCCAATAGCCGGGTGCTCAAAAGCGAGCCGGTGCCGGACGCCTGGCGCGAGGTATTGACCGGCTTCGACAAGGCCCACGCCGTTCTGGCATGAATATACGGATCGTCACGGGCGACTGGAATGATGTGCGCGACGATGCGCAGCGACTGCGCGTGGAAGTCTTTGTCATCGAGCAGGGCGTGCCCATCGAACTCGAATGGGATGAAGGTGACGACGTCAGTATTCATGCAGTCGCTTATGACGAATCGGAACAAGCGGTGGCCACGGGTCGTCTGCTGCCGGATGGCCATATTGGCCGCATGGCCGTGCGGCAGTCGGCGCGAGGTACGGGCATCGGCAGTCAGGTATTGAAAACTTTGCTGGCCGAGGCCGTGCGCGAAGGTCATGATGAGCTGGTGTTGCATGCCCAGCTGCATGCCTGGGGCTTCTACGAACGCCACGGCTTTGTGGGCGAGGGTGAAGAATTCATGGAGGCTGGCATTGCGCACAGGCGCATGCGGCTCAAACTGCGCTGAATGCAGGTCAGCGAATGACTTTTTCCACGAGTTGAGAATCGCCACTGGCATGAACGCGCAAAAGTGTCGATGCGCGGGTGCCATACGATGGGGATTCAATGCATATCGGCGAGAGCAGTCTTTCCCACTCAAGGCTCACTCCGGTATCCGGCAATCTGCTGTCATTTGCCCGGGTGGTGTCGGCCAGCATTTCGAAGTACGCATCATCCGGAGCCGCCGTGCATAGCAGACTGGCAAACTGTGCCTTTGCACGCAAGACTTTGGGCCAGGGCGAATCCAGTTCGCCATTGGAGAGTCCGTAGATACCTGGCTCAAGCGCCCGCTCTGCCTCTTCGGCGTGATTGGAAAACCAGTACGCCGATCTTGCATCTCCAAGAAGCAAATTGAAACCGTTGTAGTCAGCCGCAGTGTCACGCAGTTTTTGGAGATAGGCCTTTGCGTCCAGATCACTGCGCAAATAATTGGCCACGAGCTCGCCCCGTGAGCGTGCCTCTGCGCGAGCCCCGTGTCCATTCCGAATATTGGTCAAGGCGGCGAAGCGCCCCCGTTTATCGGTACCAAGCCAGGTACCGCCCGCCTGCAGATCGCGACCGGCGTAAACATGGGGCGCATCTTCCCACCAGCTGGCAGGCTGTGTGGGACGCTCAAAAAATTCATCCCGATTGGCAGCCATCACCAACGAGCAATTGGGAATGAGCTTCCACGCGAAAACAATCAGGCACATGCGGGGATATCGATAAAGGTTTCAACATGACGCCCACCCTTGATCAGCGCGAGCAAACCGGCATCTTGCACGGCAGCCTCAAGCGCAGCAGGAAAATCGTCGGGAATCTGACCGTAAATCTCCATCCAGGTTTCACAGCCGTCTTTGAGTTCGGGTCGACGCTTGAGTGTGACAGCAACTGGCCAGCGTTCGTGCAATGCCGCCTGCATGGCCATGACTTTTTTTTGCATCTTGAAGGCGTGCTCTGCCGGCACTTGATAGTAAATGAACAGATCCGCACTCATTCCGGGTCTCTGATTATGTAAGGAAGTTCCAAAAACTGCAGCAGGTCTCCACTTGCCGCGCCCAAATGCACGGGCGTCTGCGCCGCATCGAGCTTGATCTCCACCAGTAAATCCCAGGCACCGTCTGGATTTTTTTCGGCATTGACCACCAGGCCGCAGGGCTGGCCGGGATCCGTCTCCGAAAAAATTTCCATACCCGCCGTTGCGACTTGGGCCTGTGTGCAAGCCAGCAGCATACGGCGCTTGAGCTTGCCCAGATACTGGCTGCGTGCAACGATTTCCTGTCCGGGATAGCAACCCTTGCGGAAATTCACGCCGCCGACCAAATCAAAATTCACCATCTGCGGCACGAATCGCTCACGCGTGGCCTCAACAACCATCGGCAGTCCTGCACGAATATCCAGCCAGCGCCAGTGGCTGGCATTGGTCGGCGTAAGGCTCTCGAGCAAGGTGTTCCACAAGCGGATTGCCGACTCGACCGACCCCAACCACAAAACGCGCTGCAATCCGGCAGCAGTGGGCCAGACGGCAGTCATGCCAGCGGCATCCGAAAAGCTGATCGACTGTGCATCGGGTGTAGCCACACCGATCAACACCATCTGCTCGCTGACATCCGAGATGGTGACTTTGGAGCGCAGTACAAACATCTGCAAGCGTTTTTGAATCCCCGGCAAGAGCTCACGCGGCATCACCAGCATGACACCTTCGTCAGATTTCCATATGAACAGCGTGGTCAGCAAGCGGCCTTTGGGCGAACAATAGCCGCCGAGGTGCATCGCGCCGGGCGTCAGTTCCAGCACATCGTTCGTCAGCTGATTGTGAAGAAAATTGTCGGCGTCGGCTCCCGATACTGCCAGCACACCGAGGTGGGTCAGCGCCGCCATCACGCCGCCCGGCAAGCCTCGAGACGCCGAGCTCATCACTTGCGTACTCAGAAATTCCAGCCAGTGCGCGTTGGGATCACTCATGAAATTCGGGGATGTAAGAATTGGCAGCTATCATATTGGCCTGATTATAGGGGTGGACGCAGATATGCGCTGCGCCTCAACGTACCTGAAGACCGATCGTTACTATGGCGGCCATAAAAAAAATTCTCCTCTTGCTCGTTTTAGGCGTGCTGGGTGCCGGAGCCGCGCTGACCTACTGGGCGCGTGATCCGCTGGTGGCCGAGGGCGCCCCACCGTTGGAGTTCACAGTGGCACCGGGTAGCAGCATGCGTAGCGCCCTTCGGCAGGTAGAGAGCGCCGGTGTACCCGCATCGCCGATCATGATGGAGTTGCTGGCACGGGGTCTGGGAACCCGCTCCGTCAAACCGGGCAGTTACCGACTCAAGGCGGGCGCGACACCTCTCAGCCTGCTTGATGCACTCGCTCGGGGCGACACTATCAGGGAATCCATCACGATTATCGAGGGCTGGACTTTTGCGCAAATGCGCGCAGAGATTGGCCGTCATCCGTGGCTGCGGCATGAGAGCGAGGCATTGGACGAAGCCGCGTGGCTGGCGAGCGTGGTACCCGGCTACGACCATCCGGAAGGATTGTTTTATCCCGATACCTATGTCTTTGATCGTGGCACCAGCGATCTTTATATTTACCGGCTGGCGCATCAGCAGCAGATGAAGAAACTCGATCAGGCCTGGGCCAAGCGATCGTCTGATCTGCCTTATGCCTCACCCTATGAAGCCTTGATCATGGCGTCCATCGTCGAAAAAGAAACGGCTCGCGAGCAAGACCGCACGCGGGTGGCGTCGGTGTTTGTCAATCGCCTGCGTCAAGGCATGCGGTTGCAAACCGATCCCACCGTGATTTACGGAATGGGTGAGCGCTTTGATGGTAATTTACGCAAGCGCGACTTGCAGGAAGATACCGCCTACAACACCTATCAGCGCGAGGGTTTGCCACCGACACCGATCGCCTTGCCGGGCCAGGCGGCGCTTCAGGCCTCGCTACACCCGGCGCAAGGCAATGATTTGTATTTCGTCGCTCGCGGTGACGGCAGTAGTGAATTTTCGAGTAACCTTGACGATCATAATCGCGCCGTCGACAAATATCAGCGCCGTCGTTAAACCACCTTCCTATCGGCGCAAGCAAACATGACACAGGGAAAATTCATCACCTTTGAGGGCGTTGACGGCGCAGGCAAATCAACGCACGTAGGAACGGTTGCGCAGTATCTTCGTAACCGAGGGCTGCACGTGGTGACCACCCGTGAGCCCGGCGGAACGCCGCTGGGCGAAAAGCTGCGTGAATTGCTCCTGCACGAACCCATGCACCTGGAAACTGAAGCACTGCTGATGTTTGCCGCACGACGTGAGCACATAGCCGAGGTGATCCTGCCATCAATCGGTCGGGGTAGCTGGGTGATTTCAGATCGTTTTACCGATGCCAGCTTCGCTTATCAGGGGGGCGGCAGGCAACTGGCACTGGACAAATTGCAATCGCTGGAGCAATGGGTACACGCCGATCTGCAGCCGGATCTGACTTTGTTGTTCGATGTGCCGCTCGAGGTAGCGCGCGAGCGCTTGTCTTCCGGACGCGCACTGGATAAATTTGAACAGGAAAAAGAGGATTTTTTTCAGCGCGTGCGCGATGTGTATCTGATGCGTGCGCAAAGTTTTCCTTCTCGCATCAAGGTCATCGACAGCACGCGTCCTGTGACGGAGGTATCTGCGCAAGTCGAACAATGGGTCGCTGCACTGATCGATGGCCAATGACATGAGCGCGGCTATTTATCCTTGGCAGCAGGAAGACTGGCGTCGTCTGCAGCGCCTGCGCGACCGGCTTCCGCACGCCATGCTGCTTCATGGAGCGCAAGGCATAGGCAAAGTTGGGTTTGCCGAACAATTTGCACAATCCGTCTTGTGCGAATCACCAGCGAGCCATGGTTTCGCCTGTGGCAGCTGTGCGTCCTGTGGCTGGTTTTTGCAATACGGTCATCCGGACTACCGACGCGTGCGCCCTGAGATTCTGGATATCGACAACATTGACGATGACAGTGAGTCGGAAGAGGGTACGAGCAAAAAAAGCGCGGCCACCAAGACACCCTCCAAAGAGATACGCATAGAGCAAGTGCGCTCCCTTGCTGGTTTCATGAACGTATCCACCCACCGGAATGGCCTGCGTGTGGTCTTGCTCTACCCGGCGGAGACGCTCAATGGTGCCTCGGCCAATGCCTTGCTCAAGACACTGGAGGAACCGCCACCGGGTACGCTGTTCATTATGGTCAGCCATCGACCCGATCGACTTTTGCCGACGATACTCTCTCGTTGCCGCAAATTTCCCATGTCGCTGCCTGCGACCGAGGATGCACTGACCTGGCTCAATGACCATCAGGTGAGCGATGCGCCGCAATGGCTTGCATTGCACGGCGGTGCGCCGCTGGCCGCGCTCACGGCAGCAGAGGATGAGTCAGCCAACGATCGGGAATTACTGTTGGGCTTGCTGGCCAAACCCGATGCTGCCGCGGTGCTGAGCGTGGCAGAACGACTACAAAAAACACCCATTCCTCTGCTGGTGGCATGGCAACAGCGATGGCTGTATGACTTGTTTTCTCTAAAGCTGGGCGGTCGGGTACGCTACTACCCACAGCATCAGCCGCGTCTGTCGGCAATCGCGGATCGCTTGTCAGCCGATCGATTGCAGCAGGCACTGCGCGATGCGAACCAACGGCGCGCTGTTGCAGATCATTCGCTTTCGGCGCGGCTTTTCATTGAAGACATGCTGCTCGCCTACCTCAGTCTGTTTGGCTGAAAGCCGGGCAGTCTTTTAAGGGCCCACCATGCAAGATACGCAGCCATCGCCTGACGCGTCGCTGATCCGCCCCTCGGTCATGTCGCTGACCATACGCGAGCGTTCTGCACTCTACGCAGCCTATATGCCATTTCTGCAAAATGGCGGCATTTTTATCCCCGGTAACCGCTCCTGTCAGATCGGAGAGGAAGTTTTTTTGCTTTTGAGCCTGATGCAAGATGAAGCGCGCTACCCGATTGCAGGCAAGGTGGCGTGGATCACCCCCCCCGGTGCGGCCAATAATCACACGCAGGGCATAGGTCTGCAGTTTCCTGCCGATGATGCAGGTCGGCGCGTTCGCCAGCGCATCGAGGAGATTCTGGGTACCGCACTCGGATCCTCCCGACCGACGCACACCATGTAGCGGGCGTACAATAGCGCCGTTTCAGCAACTTTTCTTGTCGGGTTCCAGCATAATGCAGCGCCCGCCACGACCCAGACAAGACAGGCATTTACTGCAGGCGACTGGCGCACCATGTTTATCGATTCCCATTGCCATATCAACTTTCCTGAATTGTCCGAGCGACTGCCCGCAATTCTGGAAAAGATGAAACAAAATCAGGTGACTCACGCACTCTGCGTGTCGGTGACTCTGCCCGATTTTCCTCAGGTGTTGTCGCTGGCCGAGACGCATCCGAATATCTACGCATCGGTGGGTGTGCATCCTGATTATGAAGACACACCCGAGCCCAGCGTAGAACAACTGGTGCATCTGGCCGAAAATCCACGCATTGTTGCAATCGGCGAAACCGGCCTTGACTACTACCGACTGAGCGGCGAACTAGAGTGGCAGCGGCAGCGATTTCGTACGCATATACGCGCGTCCCGAGTCAGTCGCAAGCCGCTGATCATCCACACCCGATCCGCATCCGAAGACACGCTGCGGATCATGCGCGAGGAAAAGGCGGGTACGGGCGAGGGTGGCGTGGCTGGTGTGATGCACTGCTTTACCGAATCTCAGGCCGTGGCTGCAGCGTCGATGGCTATGGGCTTTTATATTTCTTTCTCGGGTATCGTGACGTTCAAGAGCGCGAAGGATTTGCAGGCCGTCGCTCGCGAAGTGCCCCTCGAGCGCATGCTGATCGAGACTGATTCGCCGTATCTGGCGCCTGTGCCCATGCGCGGCAAAACCAATGAGCCGGGCTTTGTGCGGCATGTGGCTGAATTTCTTGCTGACCTCAAGGGTGTGTCATTGGAGACGCTCGCCGAGGTTACCTCGCAAAATTTCCGGACGCTGTTTCGCGTGCAATGAATGGACGATTTACAGAGCCCCTTTCGCCGCTGGCTACTGGTGGCCGGATTGTTTCTCAGTCTTCCGATCGGGGCCGAACCCAAGCCGCGCAAACAAGATTCCTACACCGCCTGGTTCGAGGCAGCGCGCCTGGATAATGTAAAGGTGTGCAACGACTTGCTGGCACGCGGCTTCGACACCAATACCATTGAGCCTGATCGTCTGGATACGGCATTGCTCATCGCGGTTCGCCAAGGTTCAGTGAGGGTGGCCAAATTGCTGTTGTCCACACCGGGCGTCAATCTGGATGCGCGCTCGCGCAATGGCGATACGTCCCTGATGCTGGCAGCTTATAAAAAAGATCTTTCCACCGTACAGGCATTGATTGACAAAGGTGCCGAAATCAATCATCCCGGGTGGACAGCGCTGCACTATGCTGCTGCGACAGGAAGTCTGCCGATTGTGCGCCTCTTGCTGGATCATGATGCCTATATAGACGCAGAATCACCCAACAAGACCACGCCTCTGATGATGGCTGCGCGCGGCGGCTTTCGCGAGGTGGTCGACTATTTGCTTTCGCAGGGTGCTGATCTGGAAGCAAAAAATGAACTGGGTCTGACGGCAGTTGACTTTGCGCGGGCTCAGGGACACCCGGCGCTCGCCAATTTTCTCGAGGCGCGCCTGCGCGAAAGCAAAACACCATCACCTTCTCGCAACTGAACGAACTACCGCACGGCTGTCCAGTCTGATTTTCCATGAACAATCTGCATGGAGGTCAGTATGAAACGCGGCATTGCATTCCCGATTACCCCTGTCTTTGCGCTGCTGATGGTATTGGCAGGTACGTCCCACGCGCAGCGTTCACCGTCCGACGACATACGCGAGAGTAACGATCCCGATCGTGCTGCGGAGGTTGAGCGCAAGGCAGAGGCTATTTCCGGCAGACGTCTGGAGGGCTCCGGAGAGAGCGGTGAGGAAGCCTCGGAAACCACTGAGCCAGACGCCCTGCCTGAATGGTGGTGGGCACCAGAAGAAGAGCGGGGTGAAGGTGAATCCGGCGGGACGCAGGAAAGTAGTGAGCCACCAGATGACTACGAAAGTTCGGGTGCCAGCGGCAGTGACGCACCCACTGGCGGTGGCGGCAATGAAGGAAAAACGAAGCCGGGTAGTCCAGCCGGCACGGGGAATACCTACCACTGAACCGCAGGATGATGAACGGGCTGTGTCTGGTACAGTGCGGCCATGGCAAAACTCAGTCTTGATCGCATTCTGCAATCGCAGGGCTTCGGCACACGCAAGTGGTGCCGGCAGTTGATTGAAGCAGGCGAGGTGCAAATCGGTGGCGACATTGTTCGCGACCCTCGCGCCGCATTTGATACTGACGATCTTCAATTCGGCTTGTTTGATGAGATCTGGTCTTATCATCAGCATCTCTATATTGCGCTCAACAAGCCCGGCAACATCGAGTGCTCACGCAAGCCCAGTCATCATCCGGGGGTCATGTCACTGTTGCCCGAGCAATTCGGCTGGCGTGACGTACAGGCAATCGGTCGACTGGACCATGACACCACGGGCTTGCTGTTACTGACCGACGATGGCGCATTCAATCACGCGATGTCCTCGCCGCGACGGCATATTTCCAAGACCTATCTGGCAACGACCGCCGAACCCGTTACGGCAGCCCTGATTGACAGATTGCTTGGCGGTGTCAAGTTACATGATGAACCGGCACCGCTGGCTGCCACGATGTGCAGGCAGGTGGCCGAGTTTCAGCTGGAAATTATTCTCGAGCAGGGTAAGTACCACCAGGTCAAGCGCATGCTGGCCGCCGCTGATCATCATTGTTCAGCGCTCGAGCGAATTGCCATTGGTGAACTGACGCTCTCGTCCCTGCAACTCGCTTTGGGCGACTGGTGTTTGCTCAACGATGCGCAACGCGGATTACTTCGCTAGGCGCCGATGGAAGATCTCTCTGCCTGCGTGAGGCAAGCTCACCACGCGATGCGCTGCCCATCCCAGGCAATGAAGCTACCAGTATCTTCCACGGTTGCCTGCGTAATTTGTTGCAGCAAATGGTCTGCGACAAAGGCGGGGGTAAATAGTTTTTCCTGAGCGACGTTGGCCTGAAAGGGGCGCGACAAACCGGTATCAGTGGTGCCGGGATGCAGTGCCAGTACGATAGCTTCGGGGTTTCGACGCGCGAGTTCGATCGCCAGGGTTTTGAGTAATTGGTTCTGCGCTGCTTTTGATGCGCGATAACTGTACCAGCCACCAAGCCGGTTATCGCCAATCGATCCCACGCGTGCGGACAGTGATGTGAACAGGACGGGCCGGCGAACCTTGAGCCAAGGCATCAGCGCTTGCGCGAGCAGGATGGGCCCAAAGGCGTTCACGGCGAAAACCTGCTGCATCGAGGGCAGGGAAATATGTTCCAGCGCCTTCTCGGGAGATACATCCTCCGCATGCAGTAATCCCACCGTATTTACAACTAAATCAATGACTTGCATGTCTTTTCTCAATTGATTTGTCATGCCTGCCAGGCTGGCCTCATCCGTGATGTCCACATCCAGCAGCAGGCATTGTTTTCCCGCCGCAGCAAGTTGCGATTGCAGACGCAACAGCAGTGCGCTGGATCGCGCGCGGCGCGAGCACAGTACCAGCGTCTCAATATCCGGATCTGCAGCAAGTCGCTCGGCCATTGCATGACCGATACCGCTACTGGCACCCATGATCAGTGCATGTCTCAACGGGATTTCACGCATCGGCGGTGTCGTTTCTTCATGATTGTTCTGATACTGCAATCTCGTCCCGATAGGCAGTTGGCTAACGCAGGTCCATGCGGACAGCTACATAAATTTCAGAGAAGTAACGTTTGATCATACCGTAAGTCACAAATGTTGATTTTCATCAATCGCATCACACCGTATTAACCAGCAAATCCATAGGGATTTTTTTTATCTTCATATAACCTTCACGACTACCTGTATTTTTTCTGCAAAAGCAAGGTGCGCTATTGCGCATTGCAATGATATTCATCGCGATTGAAGAATCTTGAATAAACCCGAACAGAAGGAAATGACTGAGCTTGATCCGACTGACCATTCAGTGTCGAACTTTCTCATTTCGAAAATCAGTGTCGAACTTTCTCATTTCGAAAATATTACCAAGCACAGCACTGACATTGTTTTCATTTACGATCGACCTGCTGCGCGGGTCATTTACTGCAACCATCGCGTATGGGATTTATTAGGCTATGCATGCGACGAGTTTCAGCCGATGCAGACAGGCACACCTGACGGGTTGATTCACCCTGAAGATCAATTCTCATTTCAGGCTAGTCTTGAGCAGGGCTTCAACGCAGATAGCGATCAGGCAGCCGAATTTTTGTGTCGCTTTCATCAAAAGTCCGGTCAATGGCTATGGATGAAAGTAAGCATATCGGTGTTCAAACGAGATGGCAGCCAAAATCCGCTGCAACTGATGGGAACCGCGACGAATATCAGTACCGAGATGGCGGCCAAAGAAGTACTGCAACGACGGGTAAATTTCCTTGAATTGATACTCGACAGCATGTCTGAAGGCGTCATTGTTTGTGATGCAAACGGCGATCTTCTTCTGGTCAATCAGGCTGCCCGACAAATGCTGAAATCTGATTCGGCTTTGAGCGCTTTGTCCCACGTTCGCGCTGCTTATGGTGATTATCAGGACTCGGAATCACTCGTGCGGTTCTGGCACCATCATCCGCTGGTCAGGGCGTTGGCAGGCGAGAAGGTCAAGGATCGCGATCTTTCGCTGTTTGATCGCAAGCGCAATATTTCACTGACATTGAACCATGCCTCAGCACCCTTGCTGGATGAGGCAGGGCAGATCATTGGCGCAGTGGATGTTTTTCGCGATTCGACGGAGAAGCATCGAGCCTTCCATGAATTGAAACGCACGGAGGAGCAATTCAGACTTCTGGTCGAAGGCACCACGGATTATGCGATTTTCATGCTGGATAAAAATGGTCTGGTCGTGAGCTGGAATCCAGGTGCCGAGCGCATACTTGGCTTCGGCAAGTCAGAAATTATCGGAAAACATCTGTCTGTATTTTTCACGCCCGAGGATCACGCAAAGGATGAACCTGAGCGCCGACTTAAACAGGCCAATCAAGAGGGGAGGGTCGAGGAAGACGGCTGGCGCGTGCGTAAAGACGGCCATCGTTTCTGGTGTACGGGCGTAACCGGAGCGCTGCGAGATGCGGACAGCAATCTGACAGGTTTCGTTGCAATTCTGCGCGACCATACCGAGCGGCGACTGGTAGATCAAAACAATTTTTTTCTCGCAAATCATGATGCACTGACCGGGCTACCGAACCGTGCCCGCTTTTTGGAGCGACTGCATGAGGCGCTGATCAATGCGGACCGCGACCGTACACGAGTGGCAGTGCTGTTGCTCGATTTGGATCGATTCAAGGTGATCAACGATACGATGGGACATCATACGGGTGATCAATTTCTCAAGCTGGTGTCAAAGCGCTTGACGCAGTGTGTGCGTGAGACTGATACCGTGGCGCGACTCGGCGGTGACGAATTCGTGCTGATACTGACCCGGCTCAAATCTTTGTCCTCCGCTGAACTAATTGCGGAAAACGTCATTCACGAGCTCAGCAAGACCTACGTCGTTGACAATCATGAAATCAATAGCGGTGCCAGCGTCGGGATTGCTTTTTACCCACAAGATGGCGGTGACGCGGGTGAATTGCTACAGAAAGCCGACCTTGCAATGTATCGCGCCAAAGCGACGGGCCGAGGGCGCTACCGCGTGTTTGCGCCGGGCATGCTGACCGAGATACAGCAACGTCGACAACAGGAGGAGCAACTACGATCCGCCGTTGCGCAGGGTGAGTTTGACCTCGTCTATCAGCCGCAAATCGATCTGGAAACGCTGCAGATTGCCGGGGTCGAGGCTTTGCTTCGATGCCGCAATTCCCAATTGATGGCGCTCTCTACAAGACAGATCATTGTGCTTGCAGAAGAAATGGGCTTGATCGTCAGTCTGGGCGCCTGGGTACTTGATTCGGCCTGCAGACAAATTGCACAGTGGCGTTCTCTCAGTGCATCTCACGCGAATTTCTTGCCTGAACTGGCTGGGTTCAAGGTGGCTGTGAATATCGCACCTGCGCAGTTGTTGGCGACCAGCTTTGTCGACAATTTGAAAAAAATACTGGATCAACACCGCTTGCCTGCAACTGCATTGGAAATTGAAATCACCGAAGCTTCTCTTGCCAGTGCCATTGCATCGGAAAGCCGCGTCATTGATGAGCTTAAGTCACTCGGCGTCTCCGTCAGCATCGATGACTTTGGGGCAGGCATGTCCAGCCTGTCGTATCTCAAGCAATTTCCAGTCGATGTACTCAAGCTGGATCCCGGACTGATCAGTAACTTGCCCCGCGATCAGGAAGATGCCGCCATTGTGTCGGCCATCATACGTCTGGCCAGTGATTTACATATCAAGGTCGTGGCTGAAGGTGTTGAGAATTTCGACCAGCTTGGCTTTCTCAGGTCGACACCTTGCCAATGCGTTCAGGGTTTTCTCTTTAGTGAAGCGGTGAGGCCGGACAAATTCATACAGCTCCTGCAAAATCGCAAAGCCGGGGGACGAATCATTCACTAAGCTGCCTGAATTGTGCACTGCTGTCATCGGTTCGACAGACCTTGCCCATGTGAATGCGACCACGAGCACAGTACTCCCTCTTCTCAATCCCGGCCATAACTGCTGGCGCATTGGACACGCGCATCATTTTTCCATGCTGCTGGATGCGCAGATCTTTTTCAGCGCCGTACGAAAAGCGATTCGACAGGCCAGACGGTGTATTTTCATTCTGTCCTGGGACATCGACAGCCGCGTGTGGCTGGTGCCCGAAGGGGCCGCGGATGGCTATCCTGAGCCACTGGGAGATTTCCTGCACGCGGTCCTTGCCGAGCGTCGCGAGCTGCACGCCTATGTGCTGAATTGGGATTTCACCATGCTCTATGCGATGGAGCGTGAATGGCTGCCTGCCTTTCGTCTTGGCTGGCGTGCGCATCCGCGGTTGCATTTTTTGATGGATGGACGACACCCTGTCGGCGCGAGTCATCACCAGAAAGTGATTGTGATTGATGACGCACTTGCTTTCGTCGGTGGCTTGGATCTGACCAGTGCGCGTTGGGACACACCGGCGCACGCCCCAGGTGAGCTTCGGCGTCGTGATGTCGATGGCAAGGCCTATGCGCCATTTCACGACGTTCAGGCTGCAGTCGATGGTGAAACTGCGCGATTGCTCGGTGCATTGTGCCGCGATCGCTGGCGGCGGGCGGGTGGCTGCGCGTCTGTCGAGCCCACATTACCGGATATGCATGCGTGGCCCGATTGTCTTGATGCCGATCTGACCGATATCTCCGTAGCGATTTCTCGTACCGTACCTGCCTTTGACGGCAGGTGCGGCGTGAACGAGATACGTCAGTTGCATCTGGATGCGATCGCATCGGCGCAAAAGAGCCTTTTGTTCGAAAACCAGTACTTCACCTCGGGATTGATCGCGGATGCGCTCGCTCGACGTCTGGCTGAACCGCTTGGGCCAGAGGTGCTGCTCATCTCGCCCAACAAGCAAAGCGGCTGGCTGGAGGAAGTCACCATGGGCGTGCTGCGTACCAGACAGCACGATCGCTTGCGCCGGGCCGACAGGCATCATCATTACCGCATGATGTCGCCGCAGCTGGATGAAATGGACGCGGGCAATTTGAATGTTCACAGCAAAGTATTTTTTGCAGATGACCGCCTGCTCAGTATTGGCTCAGCCAATTTATCGAATCGGTCGATGGCTTGTGATACCGAGTGCAATCTTTGTATCGAGGCGGCGGGAGAGGCGCATCAGCGCGAGCGTATCGCCGCAGGTATTGCGCGCATGCGCGCAAGGCTGCTGGCTGAACATCTGGCAGCTGCCCCCGAGCTCGTGCAACAGGTTTTCAGCGATAAAGGCTTGCTGGCAACCACGCAGTATCTGGGTCAGAAACCACGACGGCTGGTCGCGCTGGATCCACTGGCGGCACCTGAGCTGGATGCCCTGATCCCTCAACAGTCCTTGTTTGATCCGACAGAACCTATCGATCCTGAAGCGCTGATCGCGCGCCTGGTACCGCGCGAAAGCCGTCAGCCCTTGGTACGCCGATTGATGGGATTGGTGATGCTCACCGTATTTCTGATGGCGGCCGCCATCAGTCTGCGACATACCTCGTTGCAAGCGTATCTGAATCTGCATGCCTTGGTTTTATTGGCTGGCGATTTACGCGAACTGGCCCTGGCGCCTCTTTGGATCATGCTCGCCTTCGTCATCGGTGGGCTGCTCATGGTGCCTGTGACCTTGCTGATCGCCGCGACGGGCATGGTGTTCGGGACTTTCCCCGGTGCATGGTACGCCTTGGCGGGTTCGGTGCTTTCTGCTGCGACCGGTTATCTGCTTGGGGCGATGTTGGGGCGCGATACGGTGCGTCGCATGATGGGGGTACGCATCAGACGCTTGTCGTTGCGTATTGCTCGACGCGGCGTGATTGCCATGATCATCGTTCGCACGCTGCCACTGGCTCCGTATAGCGTGGTGAATATCGTGGCCGGGGCATCGCACATACGACAGAGTGATTTCCTCATTGGTACGGTCCTTGGCATGCTGCCGGGTATTTTGCTGACGACCGCGTTTGCCGAACATCTGCTCATGGCGATCCATCAACCCAGTCACCGGACGCTGGGTATCCTGATCATTGTCGTGCTGCTGCTGATCGCTGTGGCGGTTGCCACGGCCCGAATGATGCGACGACAGCAGCACTACCGATGAGTCTCCTGCTGCGCGCACCATGGCCCCTGATGCTGACCACCTGGAATATTCATGGTGCAGTGGGTCATGACGGGCGCTTCGACCCCTCGCGTATTGCCGCAGTGCTCAAGGAAATAAATGCCGACATCATCGCCTTGCAAGAAGTGCCACTGGGCGGTCGTCACTGGCCAAACGTATTGCACAAACTGGAGCGGGCGCTGGGATTGGTGGGCGTTGCCGGCCCCACCTTTGATGTCGGTGGTCGCCATTTCGGGAATGCCATTTTGTCGCGTTACCCAATCCTGAGCACGCGCAGGATCGATCTCTCTTTTGGCAGCCAGGAGCCGCGCGGCGCACTGGATGCCGACATCTATGGTCATGGCTGCCGGATGCGGGTGGTAGCAACGCATCTGGGACTGCGCGCAGCGGAGCGAACGGCACAGGTACAACGCTTGTTGCAGTGTTTTGATACCGCCGAGATGCCGGTGATTCTGATGGGTGATGTAAACGAATGGTTTGTCTGGGGCAGACCATTGAGTGAGGCATTTGATTTCGCATTTTCAGGCGGTCCCTGCGCCAGCGACATTTCCGGCCACCTGCCCGCTATTGGCGCTGGATCGCATCTGGATACGGCCACGTCGTCGACTGGTTCGGGTCGGGGTGCACCGTAGCCGGCTGGCGCGGATGGCATCGGACCATCTTCCCTTGCTCGCGTACATCAGTGCATGAACTGGTGGCGTTGCCCAAGGCCGTGCCAAGCGATGCTGACGATCCGCAGTTAAAATCCAGGCTCCAGTGTTTTTGATGCCAGCCATGATGATGCCACCTACCCAGCCCCGCGCTATCGCCCGTATCCTGCCGGCGATGAATACCTCCGACGGTGCCGGGGTGCGCCTTCGCCGGAGTCTGGGCAGCGGGGAGGGCACGCGGCTGGATCCTTTTTTGATGCTCGACGAGTTCTCGTCCTTTAACCCCGGTGACTACATCGCGGGCTTCCCATCCCATCCCCATCGGGGGTTCGAGACGGTGACGTACATTCTGGATGGCCATATGCGCCACGAGGATCACTTGGGCAATCAGGGCGATCTCAAAAGCGGGGGCGTGCAGTGGATGACCGCCGGTCGCGGCATCATTCATTCCGAGATGCCGCAACAGGAAGAAGGGCGCATGCGCGGCTTCCAGTTATGGATCAATCTGCCCGCAAACGAGAAAATGAAACCTGCCGGCTACCGCGACATTTCACCTGAGGAGATTCCGGTACACGTTTTGCCAGCAGGCGGTCAGGTCAAGGTGATTGCCGGTCATTTGCAAACCGGTGATATCACGCTGGCGGGACCTATTCATGGCCTGTCCACAGAGCCCTTGTATCTTGATGTTACCCTGTCGTCACGAGCCAGTTTCAGTCAGCGAATGACGCCAGGTCATAATGCGTTGGCGTATCTCTTCGAGGGCAATGTACGACTGGCAGGCAGTGACACGCTGCTGGCAACTCACAGTGCGGCGATACTCACCGATGGTGACGGGGTTGAATTCGTGGCGGGTGACGAAGGGGCACGCTTTTTACTCTTGTCGGGTCGACCGTTGGGCGAGCCTGTTGTGCAGTACGGCCCCTTCGTCATGAATACGATGGCTGAGATCGAGCAGGCGATTCATGATTATCAGACAGGTCGGCTCACCGAAGCGTAATCGGCACTGAGCTCATGCGCTGCCTTGGCGGCGTCGATGATGCCTTTGGCAGCAGACTCGAAGCAATACGGCTTCACCAGCAATACAGCACGCTCACCCATTGCTCGCAAGCGATCTGAATTTTCCAACAGGTCGAGCGCACAGTCTGTCCACGCCTGAATTTCCAGTGGTCGCACATAACCATTGTGCTCGTCGACGACCAGCTCACCGGCCACGCCCGCATAGGGTGACACAATGACGGGCAGACCAGCGGCGCAGGCTTCATTAGCCACCACACCCCAGACATCGGCGCGCGTAGGAAAAAGAAAAATCTTCGCCGAGCGATACAGTTGCGGCAGCTCGGCCTGACTGGCAAAGCCATGAAAATGCACGGTCAGCTGATGCGCCAGGGTCGCTGCACGCGCGCGAAGCGCAGCTTCTTCACTGCCCGAGCCTACAAAAAGCAGACTTAGTTGACGTCCTAGTCTTTGAGCACATTGCGATGCAACGTCCATCGTAAATTCAGGCTGTTTGCCCGCTTCAAGGCGACCAGAAAAAACGAAATCCCATTTTTTTTCAACACTGACGTCACCCGGGTAAAAGCGGGCATTATCAACCGCCAGGCATGATCGAAAGCAGCGCGCCGCGGGTACCTTGTAACTTCGGTAAAGTGCCAATCCCCCCTGACTGGCCGCGATAAAAGCACCGGCACGCTGATAAACGTAGCGCCGCAGGCGTACATGCAAGGCACTCAGGGATTGTTCCGATTGCAAGGTACCGTCCGTCATCGCGATATACGCACGCCGCATCAGGCGCGTCCAGGCAAACGCATAAAGATGGGTGGGATTGAAACCATTGCCCAATACCACATCAGGTTTGAAGCGCGAGAGCGCCAGGAACACATCGGGATTGTTATGGATATAGCGCCCCTTTACCGTTCTAATGCGTTCTCGCAGAAAAACATGATCGAACGCGACGGGCGGCAGATCCCATAGCCGATTGGGCTCACGGCGACAGCAAAAAATCACGCACAGGCTGATCTCGGGGTTGCGGGCAATCAGATTGAAGACAGGAATACGGTAGGGTGGCGGTTCGTTAACGACTATGGCGAGTTTCAGCATGGGTCAGGTTTTTTATCAGGGGCAGGGGAGCGAGGTTCACCGCTTCATGATAGATCTGTATGAGTTGTTCATAATTGCGCTCGGGCGTATAAGCGGTGAGATAGTTGTTGCGCGCGGCCATACCCATGCGTCGCATCGCATCCGGATGCGATTCGGCATAAGCAATCGCTGCTGCCAAAGCGTTTGCATCATTGGGTGGTACCAGCAAACCATTCTGACCGTGAATGATGAGCTCGCGCAAGCCACCATGGCGCGTCGCAATCACCGGCGTGCCGCAGGCGAAGGCTTCAATCGCTACCAGACCAAAACTTTCCACACCCGTGCTCGGCATGACCAGATAAGCAGCTTCATTGAGCTTCTGACGCAGTACGTCCGATGATTGAAAGCCGCCAAACGGGGCGAGGCTTCGACCAAGGCCTGAAGTGGCCCCTTGCCAAAGACATCGATGACATGATTCGGTAACTTATCGAGTGCATTAATCAGTACGTCGATACCTTTTTCTGTCGACAGCCGCCCTATGAACAGGCCACCACGACGATGCTGCCATGTGGGTTCTTCGGGTGATTCCACAAAATTGGGCTTGATACGCAGCTTGTCCATTGGCAGGCCGCCGCGGGCGAAGATCTCGCGGCATAACTGATTCAGGACGATAAAACGATGGATCTGCTGATGCCAGCTACCCCGCAAACGCTGCAGCGTTAGCATGGCTGATGTCAGCGCTGTTTGCGGCAGTGAGTGCCGATAACATCGATGGACCATTGCTCGCCAAGGTAGTTTGCCAACACAGGCTTCACAATGCTTGCCGTTCCTTAGTAACATCGCTTGCGGGCACACCAGCCGAAAATTATGCAGCGTCTGTACGACGGGAATCCTGAGCTTTTGTGCGGTTGGGTAGAGCGAGGGGGATATCAGCGGAAAGGTATTGTGCGCATGAATCAGGTCGGGTGAAAACTGCTGATGGATTTTTTGCAGCGCCTGTACCGTTTGCCGTGACCAGAAAGTCGTTTTCGCTGCATCGAAAGCGCTCAGATACTGGATTTCCGTATTGTCGCGGCTATATACCCATACTTGATGACCGCGTTGCCGGAGCAAATTGACTTCGGCATCGACCACCGTGTCCTCGCCACCCCGATACAGGTAGCGGTTGTGTACGACGAGAATTTTCATTCCAGAGCCGCCGGCGTGAACAGTGAATGACGATCCTACGTACTTGACAACGATGCCATGCTGAGTTCACGCAAACGGATGGGATATCATCAGGCAGCACCTGCCGGCAAGTTCGAATTCGCCAAGGCCAAAAAGGGAATGAGGCTGCGCTGGCTGAGCATGAAACGACATTTTCGAACCTATCGCTTCAGGTCGCTTGCGACGTTTGCAGTCGGCCTGGATTTTATCCATTCACCGGTAACCAACATGAACCCACTGGACTTTTCCGGCAAGCGCGTGCTCATTACACAGGCAAATGAATTCATGGGGCCGGTCTTGGTCGACGTTTTCCGCGAACTGGGCGCTACGGTTACCGCCGACGGCGGATCGCTGGAGGCGATCGACCGACCGGCGGCGCTCGTTGCAGAGGCGGGGCAAATTGATATTGTGATTGCCAATCTGGGGGTTCCCGCACCAGCAACGCCCGCAGCGGATGTGGGCGAGGATGAATGGCGCCATGCCTTTGCGCACATGGTCGATCCTTTGCCACGGTTGTTGCGGGCGGTACTGCCGCAGATGCGCGAGCGAGGCAGCGGGAAAATTATTCTGATCGGGAGCGCATCGGCGCTGCGCGGAATAAAACGAGCATCGACTTACAGCGCCGCGCGCGGCGCGCAACTGGCTTATGTCCAGTCCGTGGGTGTCGAACTGGCTGCCTCAGGCATACAAGTCAATGCGATTGCCCAGAACTTTGTCGACAACCCTACGTATTTTCCGCCTGAGGTGCAGGCCAATCCGGCCTTCAAGGAAAGGCTAAGACGCGAGGTGCCTTTGGGCCGGCTGGTGAGTGCCCGCGAAGACGCCATGTTTGTGGCTTATCTGGCCAGCGTGCATGCGGACTGTTTTGTCGGGCAGATTTTTCCGGTGTGTGGTGGCTGGGTGCCGAGGTAGTTGATCCGGTATCTTTGTCTGATGGCCGGTTGAAAGTGGGCAAATTCCCAGTGAAATGCCAGAGCAAACCAGCGCCTGCGGCACTGGATCGTTATACCCATTTCTGACGCATAATTTGTATTATGTAAAATGAAAAATGAGTCAAATGAAACCGTCAAACAGACAGCCCACCTGACATGCAAGAACCGAACGGCCGCGTCTCTCCCGCTGTCATATGCGGCCACTCGATCAGGGAATCCCGTGCCCAGAACTATTTAATCGCCAGCGTCTTTCCAACACGACCGGTTTTCTTGGGCAGCTTCAAAGACAAGACACCGTTGTCATAGCTTGCTGCAGCGGCTTTGTCATCAATATCCTGCGGCAGACTGAAACGCCTGTATTGTTGTCCGGCATAGCGCTCGCGTCGCACCAGTCTGCCCGCCAATTTCTCTTCGGATTCGGTCGCAGTCTGAGCCTCAATGGTGACCAGACTGCCGTCAATGGCGACTTTTATGTCCTCCTTTTTGAGCCCTGGCAAGTCAGCCTTGACCATAAAGTCCAGATCGGTTTCTTCCACATCCAGCCGAATGCCCGACTCGGTTTCCAGACCGCCGAGTGCTGGAAGCATGGTGAGGTCCCGCATGAGCTCGTCGATACTCCGCAAGGGGTCTAGTCGGAAAGGGTCAAAACGCGACATGTCTGCAAAGGGTGAAGTACGCACAATATTGCGTGCCATGATGACTCCGTTGTCAAAGATACGTAAAGCGGTTGAAGGAAGTTCGTTGCCCCTTCACGATAGTCCCGTGCGACGCTGGCTGTTTGCGACAACACAAAGCAAAGGGCATCCTCATTTGCGTAAACGCCCCTCCGTGATCGTCTGCTCGACCATCAGGCCGGCAATCATGGAAAGTTCGGCAGCAAGCAAGTTCACGAAGTCATCGGTCGTGACCATACCGAACAAGGTACCCGCGCGCGTCACCACGGGAAGACGACGGATACGCTTGCCGCGCATAATCCCCAGTGCCTCGGCGACCTTGGCATCCTCCTGAACGGTTGTTACCGGTGAACTCATCAAGTCGGATGCCGTGAACAGTTTGGCTTCGATATCCAGAGCGATGGTCTCCACCAGAATGTCACGATCGGTGAGGATGCCAATCGGGATGCGCGCGCCCTCCTGTTGATTGTCAACAACAACGACATCACCAACGTGGTGCTTGCGCATCAGCATGGCCACCTCGGCAATCGGCGCATCAGCCTCGCAGCAAATGACGTTGAGATTGCAATAGTCTCTTATTGACATATGATCCTTTCAAAAACGCCTGATTGACACAAGGCTGAGATTCCACCAAGATAAAATGCGTCCTCTGACACCTCGTCAGACGGTTCATACTTGGCCTTTCAACAGGAGTCAGTCCATGAGCATGGATTCCGAACCAACGTCGCTGCCCTTCAGTCTCGAACGAATCCAGAATCTCGTTTCTGATCTTGAACAGGAGCTGGCATCGCTACCTGACGCATCGTCCCGCATTGAGACGCTGAAAGCCGAGTTGGCTGCGCTCAAGCAGGCCCTGGATGAGGCTGCAGCTAATTCACCCCAAGTCGAACACCAATTACGTGGCACGCACACCGCGCTCGGTGATCTGGTTGCCAGCATCGAGGGTGAAATTTTGCGCGATACGCCCTACTTGGCCGAGCTGGGACGCATTCTTGGTTTAGTGTAATTTTTACGATCAGATTTCTTCGCCGTAGCAACTTAAACCGATTCCGTTTGTCCTATTTCGATCGTTGGTTCAAAGCATTCAGCCAGCGTCTGTCTCGCTGCGCCCTCGCCTTGGAACCCATGCCTAAATTCACATCATTTATGCAATTACTCCGGAACGTACAAGTACGTAACGCCCTTTTCGGCTTGTTGCTGTTGGGTGCGCTGATCATCTCGGTAGAACGCGCGCCAAAGCCATCCGAGTCCTCGAATGTCATCTTCAGCCAGGATATTTCTCTGATCACGCACATTCCGGAGCGCCGTGACGCACTGGATTACCTGCTTCTGGCGCAACCTCTGAGTGACTTTCCACGTTATCTCATTAAATACAAAGATCAGGCCAAGATTATCTCTGTCAAAGTACCCAGCACCACCCACCTGAATCTGGAACGAGAGGTACTTTTGAAGCATGGTATTCCCTATGCGATAGCGCAGCCCGACTGGTTGTCGGCACATGATCAGGTACTACGGGAATCGGCAGAGCAGGAAAATTTTCGGGACGTATTTTTTGCTTTTATGTCGCGTAATATTGTGGGTTTGCTTTTGCTGGTCATGATGCTGATTGTTTTGAAAAAAGGTATGCCAAACATGATGTCTGGCGTCAAGGTCACCCCCCCCGAAGCGTTGCGCGGCAGTCTCGATGATTTGATTGGCATGGACGATATCAAGCGGGAGGTCAGGCATCTTGAGTCCATGATCCACAATCGCTCGATCTACAAGTCACACAATATTGACAAGCCCTTCAACGTCATGCTGACGGGTCCGGCAGGCACCGGCAAGACCAAGCTCGCCGGCTACCTGGCCCGCCAGCTCAATATTCCGTTGATACAGTCATCAGGCGCCAGTCTGGAATCCGGTCTGGTCGGTGGCGGCTCCAAGACGCTCAATGGCATTTATAAAAAAGCCTGTGCGCAGGGTCGCTGCATGATTTTCCTCGATGAGGCGCAATCGCTCTTCATGCCGCGTGGTCGTGGCGAGCGAAAATGGGATGACGACACTGCCAATACGCTACTAGGTCTTCTGGATGGCATCAAAAGTGAGGAAGGCCGCGAAATTATCTGGGTCGTTGCCTCCAATTTTGATGATAGTAACAGCGAGATGGATGAAGCGATGCTGCGCCGCTTCAGTGTAAAGATCAATTTTCGTTTGCCAAACAAGGCTGAACGCTGCGAGTTGTTGCGAGTCTTCCTGAGTCGCAAAGAGGCAAAAGTCATCGCTTGGGAGCGCCTGGACCTCAATGCCGTCGCCGAGGTCACGGCTAACCTCTCCCCTGCCCTGCTGGAAGGTGTTGTGGACCGTTCCAGCATGATCGCCATTGAAGAAGACTCTCAGATTGATACGGATTTGTTATTTCGTGCGTTCGAGCGCACGGCGATCGGCCTGACCGATCGCGCTGCCAGCGCAGATAAAGACAAGCAGCGCGAGCGCGTTGCCTTGCATGAACTGGGACATTTCTTCATGCAGATTGACCCTATGCTCAAGCGGGGAATGTCGCTTGCCGATATCAAGAAAAAATCCCTGTTGATGAAGATCAGCACAGAGTCTGTTTCCAAACTTGGCGCACTGGGCTATGTGCTGTCAGCCACGCCCGATGCAGGTCTGCAGACTTTGGAAGATCTGGAGCAGGATGTGATGCAGCTCTATGGCGGCGTGGCAGCAGAAGAACTCTTTTACGGCGCACGCGGCATTTCGGTGGGCAGCCAAAATGATATTCAAAAGGTCACGACCCGACTCGAGCTGATGGTGAATCAGCTGTCGATGTATTCACGATCCAAACTGGATTACCGGCAGCTTCACCGCAATGGCGCGTCTGATACGTCTGTTTACGAACTGGAACAGAAAGCTGATGAGCTGTACGCGCGCACGCTGAAAGCGGTGGCGACCTACCGTCACTGGATGATTCAGTTGCGGGATGTGCTGATGGAACGGTATGTGCTGTCGAAGGATGAAGTCTTCGACTTGCTGGAAAATTTATATCGCAATGAATCAGAGCAAGCACCATCAAACCCGATGGCGGAGACGTGATCAGGTCCCAACCACCAATAATCTCATTCGTCTCAGGCTACCAGGTGCCAAAAAGCTGACCGAAGGCGAACCTTCGGTCGGCTTTGAAGGCTTCAGGCGTCAAAACTGGCAATGGCATGGGTAAAAAACGCGGGCCATGCTGCAAAGAATGCATCTGACATCTTATTTGCAAACGTTGTCACCAGTACCGGAAGTGCGCTGTCGGATGTCACCCGAGCTGGCTTTGCCTCAGCGCCGGGCGCCCCTGGACTCGTTTTAAGCGCAAAGGGATACAACTGCCGGGTAATCAGCAGATCGAACCCAAGGTTCTTGCGGGCTGTCAGTACCTGCTCAGCGGTGAGCTCAGGATTTTTCGCAGCCTCTTTGACGAGCCTGGCATCAAGTAGCCTCCAAAAATCCAGTAATGCCGGAGGCAAATTTGAATCTGACATTGTGCGCGATGCACCGAAAGCGACATCAACACAAGCACTGGCCTGATCAGCAACTGCATCGGCCATCTGCTGCCTGACTTTTTTTTCCTCGTCCGGATCATCCATATCAATCATGTCGTCAAAACGGATCGCTGCGAGCTTCGGATTGGCATGCATGACCGTGGCTTGAATGGCTCTGATGGTTTTTCCTGTAACACTCTGGCCAAGATGGTTCGCCAGCATGGAGTTGAGCAAACTACTTAATGTAACCTTGCCCTGCTTGTCCTCGGATATCTTCAGGCTACCCAAAGCTGGCGATAACGATGACACAGCAACTTTGCCATCAGTACGTCCAAGTGACTTGATTTTTGCATCTGTCAGAAGCGAAACATGATCGCTTGATGTGCTGGACAAGGATCCGAGCAGATTTTGTATCCAAAGATCTGCAAGATCATTCATTTGCTCGGGCGTCTGCTGGTGCAGGCTGATGGTATTTGGGGGGCAGCTCACGCGCTGTCGCCCGACAGTGTGCAGTGACGCGTCTCCGGTAGGAGAGGCTGGCTCATTGGTATTGCCTCTGAAAGAATCTGTTGCGCTGGTAGCCGATATAGTCGACGTCGCTGTTTGCGTTATCGTTTTCGTTCTTGTCAGGCCAGGGGAAGACACAAGGGCGGGCGCTTGCTGCTGACCGGAACGACTGATCCTGGGCGAATCAATGCGATGCCGGCGGCTCGACATGGTTTCATATTCACTACGTGCTGACCTAGGCGATTGAGGCGACCTGGCAGAGTTCGGCGAGTCATTCGTATCAGCTGGCGATTTCACTGAACGTTCACGAAGTGAAATTGCACCAACGGGTGATTTGTAATTGTCGAAGATCGACTCATCCGATTTTGGCATTTCATGCAGCCTCAGTTCCGGCAAAGCCGCTTTCATTTTTTCGGGGGTACGAATGACTGGCTGTGATCGGTGCTTCTTGGATGGCGATCCGCTTGACTCTTTTTTTTCTGGTGAATCAATATTTTTCTTTCGAACTGAATGATTTGCATCGGATTGATTAGTTGCTGAAAAATTAGTGCTTAAGCTCATGACAGTCAAGTCTCTTTCTTAGTTGGTTGGTTTTAATGGATCATTTTTCTGACTTCCCATTAAATTCGAATCTGGAACAGGAGCCAGGGAATTCTGAATTGTCACTACAGAGGGGTTGATTATTGTCATTGTCGTTGTGGTCGTTGTGGTTGTCGTCGTCGTTGTTGTTGTTGGCATAGTTTCCATTTCAATAGCAATGGAAGAATTAGCCGCATTGGTCGATTCACTCGAAATGGCGGTACTGGAAAAATCAGTATTGATCGTCTGATCCAGTATGGCATTCAAAAAATCAAGATCGCCCAAACTCAAGGGCATTGTTGCGCGCCGTTTTGCGCGCGAATCGAGGCTTTCAGAGGCAAGTGAGCTGAGCTTGTCTTCAAAAAACATTAAATTTTTATCAAGTTGCGCGCTGGCAATCAGATCGCGGGTCGTTTTCAAAAGATGCTGAACTACCGCATGATTGCTCACTTCATCACCAACAGAAAACCAGGATACTTTTGCTATATTTATTCCTTTTTTAAGGGAATCTGGAAATTCTTTGATTTTCAGCTCAGCGAGAATTTGCCCAAGTTGATTATCAATTTGCCTGCGTTGGCTCTCCAACTGCTTGCGCTGATTTCTTTTTTGATTTCCGATACGCGCTTTTTCTTCCAGTGGATTAGTCCTTGTGTTTACACCAAGGTCGCTCCGAGAGCGCGTATGCCGGTGGGAATACTCTTCTTTTATTTGAAAAAATCGATCTTTACCTTTTTGAATCGTCGCAATTCTTAATTCCTCTTCTGTTTTTTTTATCATTATTTTCTGCAAATTCTCCGGGAAAAGATCGAAGGACTTTGGCTGAAAATCCTTACACAGCTCTAATGTTGCCTTGTTTATAGAATGAATTTCCATTTTGAGTATCGTCAATGAAACAGCTGAATTTGAGCGATCCTCTTTTATCAAAATAGGTTTAATGAAGCGAGTAACCAGAATATTCATGAGAAAATAAGCACGCAATTGCTCAATATTTTTTATTGACAGTCGTTGAGTGCCTTTCTCGCCTCCGGCAGCACGGCTATCCTGATCCAGTAATTTTTCAACGAATTTCTTATCTGCTATAAATAGGAAATTTTTAAATTCTTTTGGAATGCTGATTGATTTCATTGCAGGCGAGTTACCAAACAGGTGACGAGAAAAGTCATCTGCGAAGCTTTGCAGCATGCTTTCTAATTGCTCTGCGTATTTACCCTCGAAATTTCCTGATGCTGGCGTCCATCTATAATCTCGACCACTGAATTTTTGATCAACAGCAATTGCATTTTTCCATGCCTCACTTGACTCGAAATCGGATCGGAAAATTGCATGGATCAAATGACTTGACGTTGGATTATTTTTTCTTTTGAGATAGGTATTGAATTCAGCAAACTCCGCTGGTAACTGATTCAAATTTAATGGCGCATAATTTTGGTTGATTGATCCCATGTCAAGAGGGTTGATTGAATCTCCCGTACACTCAGCAACGAGCATATCGGCTAGCAATTCCATTTGTGCTTGTTTACTGTATTTCACGTTGCGTGCCGGTTGCACAGACGATGCGATCAAGCCATCACTTGCGGACATAACTACCTTGGGCATGGATATCTTGCGTCTTGCTTTGATGAAAATCTGTCCTGGCTGATAGCCTGGCTCGTCCGGTAGCGCGCCATTGCCGCTCATTGGGCTAGTGATAGTCGGCAATTCGTGACTGGCAATGGGCATGATGCTGTCAGAGAAATTCGACTTGAATTCAGTTACAAGACTGCTGGAACTTGCGACCGTCGCTTCCAAGCTCATCGTCGTTACGGTCTGGGTAGCAGTCGTCGTTGCAGTGCTGGTTGGCGTCGTCGTCTTTGTCAGCGTAGCTGTAGTTTGAGAATTCTCAGTCTTCTCCAACGCACGCTCTGCCAAGGGCTGTTCCAAACCACGTCGGCTTTCAAGACGTCTGGGGGTTGGTTGCTCTTTGCGCGGTGAGCCAAATGCGCGATAAGCATCAGCTACTGAGTCTGCCATGTGAATGATTTCGTCTCTACCTGGACTTTTGGGTACCTGCTCAGCGACATTGCGCGGTTGATCCGTGCGAGGTGACCTGGGGGATTTGGGATTTTTTCCAGCGTCAGGAAGTGGAAGGCGTGTTATTGGCTTAACGCCTCTGGGTGATATCGGTGTTGGTATTAGTGTTTGTGTTGGTGTTTGTGTTGGTGTTGGTGTTTGTGTTGGTGTTACTTGGTTTTTCATTACCTCGGAAGACATGCCTTCCAGTTTTATGGATATTGGCTTTGTCACCATGATGGGTTTTTTATCAGTATCTTTGCTTGAATTCGATCCGTCATTGTCTCTGCCATTCTCACCATTCATATCGGCTGATGTATTCAAGCTGGAATGATTGGCCTGCGCTTGATTCTTCGTGGCGTCGTCTTCGTGAGCCTCTTGCTGGCTTTGTTGATAAGAACTCTTTGCACTAGGTGAAGATGTCGCTTGCATGGTCAGTGGGCTCCTTAATGATTAATGCATTTTTCCCACAGATAAAGCCGATAGGCAGCGGTGGGAGGTGCGGGAGCTTGGTAACTTTCGCCAGCGGATAGTTCTCAAAATTTTTTATATGACTATTAAAAATATTTTTTGGATGTGATGATTTTCATTCAAAATGCCAAAAAAATGTGAAAGTCAATATCTTCTGGGTTTTCCCAGTTAAAAAATATTTCGGATTGAGTGAATGTGTGGTGGTTATGAAAAATCTCTACTACTTTTTTTAAAATTCACTAACAAATGAGATAGATCGACTAGCCGTTTAGCGATCAAATGGTGCACATTATTTTCACTCTGCCATATGCCATAC